>DASZSK010000039.1:0-15049 GCA_035548735.1 Caulobacterales bacterium
TTTACGAAAGATAGGGACCGGCGGCGCCCCTGAACACCCCTATCATGGCTCAGGCGCCGTCACCGTTGAATGAACAGGAAGAATATGGCGCACATGCGCCTCGATCAGCCATTCCCCTGTTACAACACTGCAACCCACGGCGTCCGCCCAAGCAAGGCGCGCGCCGTCGCCGACGAAAATGGGACGCCCCTCTTCCGCTTCGATTCGCCAGCCCGGCGCCCGCGCCGAGACGGCGAGCCGGCCGTCCCAAACGATCTCCGCGCCGGCCGGAAGCGGAAGCGCCGCCAGGGGCAGCGCACCGTCTGCACGGCCTTCCAGCGCGCCAAGATCGCGCGACAGACGCACCCCTCCCCGCACCGGCCTGAGCTGAACGCCGCCGAGGGTCGCGCCGCTGAAATCATCGCCGAGGCGCGCCGCGAGCACCGCCACCGCCGCCGCGTCCGGTTCGCGCGCGGCGCCGGCGATCGCCGCGAGCAGCGCCGAGAGCGCCCGTCGGCGCGCCTGGACGCCGCCGTCCCAGCGCGCCCGGACGATCTGGGCCTTGTCCAGCTCGAAGCGGACCGCGCTGCCGATCAGCGCCGCGGCCTCGGCGTCCAGCCGCTCGACATGCGGGCGCAACGCGCCGGCGAGCCCAGCGAGCTTGGCGGCGTCGAAGCCCGCTTCGCCGAGCGCGGCCAGTCGCCGCCGCGCCCGAACGCGCGCGAAATTCGCATTCTCGTTCGCGGGATCTTCGATCCAGGAGGCGCCCCGCGCGCTGAGCATCGCGCGCAGTTCGGCGCGGCTCTTGTCGAGCAGCGGTCGGGCAAGCCAGAGGTCCCGCCCTTCAGGCCACAGCGGTGCGCGCGCCAACGGCGCCATCCCCGCGAGCCCGCGCCAGGTCGAGCCCGCGGCGGCGCGCAGCAGCACGGTCTCGGCTTGGTCGTCGAGCGTGTGCGCCACTGCGATGACGCGGGCATCCCTGGCTCGCGCCGTATTGCAGAGCGCCCGATAACGCGCCTCACGCGCCGCGCCCTGCGCGCGCTTGGGCTCGCCGC
Organism: Caulobacterales bacterium; assembly: GCA_035548735.1. Lineage (GTDB taxonomy): Bacteria > Pseudomonadota > Alphaproteobacteria > Caulobacterales > Aquidulcibacteraceae > Vitreimonas. The sequence goes on from DASZSK010000039.1 coordinate 1,035, forward strand.
GCCAATCGGCGCAGACAATCTCGGCGGAGACATTGAGGCCACGCGCAATGGCCAGCGCTTGCTCCGCGTCGCCGCGCGAACCTTCGCGCAAGCCATGATCGACGATCGTCGCGTGCAGGCGCGCGGCGCCGAGACGATCAGCCAACGCATGCAGCAAAGCCGTGGAATCGCCGCCCCCGGACAGCGCAATGATCAGTGGCGCGGCGCCGGAGATGTTGAGCGCGCGCTCGATCGTCTCCCGATCGAGCAGGCCCGCGCTCACGCCGCGCAGTGCAGCGAGGCGGCTTCGCGCTGCGCCATGTCGCGCACCGCCCGCGAGGCGTGCGGATAGCTGCGTGGCAGCGCCGCGAACGCCGCGCAGGCCTGGCGCGTCTGACCCAGCCCTCCGAGCGCAACGCCCAGCCGCACTTGCGCGTCCGGGGCGCGCGGCCCGTTTGGCCAACGCTGCAGATAAGTCACGAAATTGGACGCCGCGTCCTGGTAGTTGTTGCGCGCGAGCAGCGTGAACGCGAACCAGTAGCGCGCGTCGGCGGCCTGGTCGGCTTGCGGATAGGCGTGCAGAAAATCATCGAACGCCTGCTCGGCTTCCGGATAATTGCCCTGCACCAGCAATTGCCGCGCATTGCTGTAGGCGGCGCCTGGATCGGCTGGCGCGGCTTGCGCCGGCGGCGCGGCGTTGGCGGCCATCGTGCCGAGCGTGCCGACATGCGCCTGCTGCGCGGCGTTCAAGCCCGGATCGGGCTTGGCGGGCGCGTTCGGCGCAGGCGCTTGTTGTTGCGGTTGCTGCGCTTGGTTCGCAGGCGGCGTCTGCGCGTTCTCGACGATGGATTGGTTGGCGGCGCTCAGATTGCCGACAATCCCTTGCAGACGGGCGATCTCGCGCCGCGCTTCCATCAGCTGATGCTGCAGGTCTTCGTTATCCGCCGTGGATTGCCGCAGCTGGGCTTCCAGCTCCTCGATGCGGTCCTGGCGGGCGTCGGCCTGACCGTATGACGGCGGCGGCAATTGCGTCTGCGCGAGCGTGAGCGGCGCAAACGCGAGGCCGGCTGTGACGACGAGCGCCGCCAGCCTGCCTCGCGCGACGAGGGGGGTTGTCCTCATGGAGACCCAATACCCTGACGCCCCGGCGAAATTTGGGCGTTCCAAGGTCCGATGCGGGGCCGTTACGAAACGGCGCCGCTGACGATCTGGGTGTGCGAGTTGCGGTTCACCGACCACGCCTCTTCGTTCGAGCGCGGATCGAGCGGGCGCTCCTTGCCGTACGAGACCGTCTGCATGCGCTCGGAGGCGACGCCGAGCGAGGCCAGATAGTCGCGTGCGGCGGCGGCGCGGCGGGCGCCCAAGGCGAGGTTGTACTCACGCGTGCCGCGCTCGTCGCAATTGCCTTCGATGAGGACGCGCACGTTCGGATACTGACGCAGCCAAGCCGCTTGACGCTCCAGCACTTGGCGGGCCTCGGCGCTCAGATCGGATTGGTCATAGGCGAAGAACACGCGGTCGCCGACGGAGACGCGGAAGTCTTCAACCGAGCCGGGCACCGGGCCGCGCGGGGCCGCAGGCGCAGTGGGCGCCGCCGGGGTTTCAGCAACCGGCGCGGGCGCGGGCTTGGAGGCGCAGGCCGCAAGGGCGGAAGCCGCGAGCAGTGCTGTGATAGTATAACGCATTGGGTCAATTCTCCCCTGTATGGCGCGCGTTCGGCGAACGCCTGTCCCCGACGATTGAAATTCAAACCTTACTGATACGGTTCCTACGCTTCAACCATGATGGTTTCACGGCAGTAAAGGCGACCATGCAGGATCCGACGCATCGGTCGGCGTCGGCACTTGGCGCAGGTTCTGGCCGGTCAAATCGATCGACCACAGCTTGGGTCCCGCGCCCGGGGCCGCTTCCTGGAAGAACATGATCACGCGCCCATTGGGCGACCAGGTCGGGGCTTCGTCGAGATACGATTCTGCAAGGATGCGCTCGCCTGAGCCGTCCGGGTGCATCACCCCGATCGAGAAGCGCCCGCCATTCTGGCGCGTGAAGGCGATCAGATCGCCGCGCGGCGACCAGACCGGCGTCGCATAGCGGCCCTGTCCGAAGCTGATGCGGTGCTGGCTCGATCCGTCGGCGTTCATCACATAGATCTGCTGCTGACCGCTCCTGTCGGATTCGAAGCTGATCTGCGATCCGTCCGGCGAATAGGACGGCCCGGTGTCGATCGCCGGATTGTTGGTGAGCCTGCGCTGCGCATGCGTGCGCAAATCCATGGTGAAGATTTCCGAATTGCCGTCCATGTCGAGCGTCAGCACCACGCCCGTGCCGTCGGGCGTGAAGCGCGGCGCGAACGTCATGCCGGGGAAATCGCCCAGCACTTCACGGCGATTGGTCTCGAGATTGTAGAGAAACACCCGCGGCGCGCCGGTCTCGTAAGACATGTAGGTGATGAGCTGTGTGGACGGCGAGAAGCGCGGCGTCAGCACCATGGCGTTGTTGCCGGTGAGGAAGAACGGATTGGCGCCGTCCTGGTCCATGATCATCAGCCGCTTGGAGCGGCGCGTGCGCGGACCGGTCTCCGACACGAACACGATGCGCGTGTCGAAATAGCCGCGCTCGCCGGTGATCGCTTCATAGATCTGGTCGGAGATGCGGTGCGCGATGCGCCGCCAATTGTCAGGCGTCGTCGCGTACTGGAAGCCGGCGAGCGATTGCTCGGCCAGCACGTCCCACAAGCGGAATTCGATGCGGATGCGCCCGTCCGGCAGCGGCGACACTTGCCCCACCACCAGCGCCTGCGCATTGATCACGCGCCAATCGGCGAAGCGTGGCGGAATGTTCATATCCTGGATATGTTCGATATAGGCGGCCTGCTCGATCGGATGGAACAGCGCCGAGCGGTCGAGGTCTGCGCTGATGACCGAGGCGATGTCGCCGCCCACCTGCGCCGCGTTCGGACTGGTGGCGATGAACGCCGGGATGGCGATCGGCATCGGATTGAGGTTGCCCTGGGTGATGTCGATGTGCAGACGCCCGGGCGCGGCCGGCGGCGGCGCGGCCGGGGTTTGCGCTTGGCTCGGACCGCCCACCACGAGCAGCAGCGCCATCACCGTGAGCGTCGCGGAAATCGTTCTGATCATGCGCATCGTCAGTCTCTCTGCTTATTGAGCGCCCGGACGGAACGTGTGTTCCAGCTGGCTCCATATCTCGAAATGGTCTCCGACCACAGGATCGTCCGGGAAGGGATAGGGATCGCAGGCCCGCACGGCGCGCAGCGCGCTCTCGACGGCGGCGCGCATCGGCGCATCGAAGGTGTAATTCTGCGGGCTCGTGACACGCGGCTGGCCGCGCAAATGCCCATTGCGGTCGAGATCGAACTGCACCGTCACGACCAACCGTTCAGGATCGGGCAAATCCATCGGCGCGCGCCAACAGCGGCGCATCTCGCGCTCCATCAATGCCCGCACCCGGTCCTGCATGGAGACGACATCCGCCGTTCCCGATCCAGCGCCCCGCTGCGAACGGTCGGAGTGCGCGCCCTGCGTACGCTCGTGCGGCGCCTGGCGCTGCTTGTCCAAAAGGCCGGCGATGGCGGCGAGATCGAATTCGTCGCGCTGGCGCTGCGGGCGCGGCGGCGGGGGCGCAGGCGTCGGCGATGGCGTGGGCTCGGGCGGCGCCACTTGCTGTTCCGGCGCCGGCGTCGGCTCCTCGTTGGAATTCGACAGCGCGCGCACGTTCGACTCCGGCGCTGTGGCGACGATCTCGACGGGTACGACGGCGCCGGATGTCGGGATCAGCATCGACGTCGGACGCCACACCAGCAAGGTCATCAGCACGAAGCCGACGTGGCCGATGAAGGAAACGACCAGACCGGGACGCATGGATCACCCGCCGCTGGGGCGCGGGTGATCGTTCGTGTCGGTCACCAATTGCAGTTTGCGGAAACCGGCCGAGGAGATCCGCGCCAGCACGTCCGCCATCACGCCGTATTGCGCGTGGGAATCGCCGCGAATGTAGATTTGCCGATCATAGCCCTCGCGCGAAATCGCCCGTAATTGCGGCACCAGCGCGTCGATGTCGACGCGCGTATCCTGCAGATAGACAGTGCCGTCGGCCTGGATCGTGATGGACAGCGGCTCGGTGTCGGCGGCCGATTGCTTGGCCTCGGTCTGCGGCAGCTCCACGGGCACGCTGACGGTGAGAAGCGGCGCCGTCACCATGAAGATGATGAGGAGCACCAGCATCACGTCGACAAACGGCGTGACGTTGATCTCCGCCAGACGGCCGCGGCGCGCGCTGCGGCGCGAACGGCCGCCGCGCCGGCTCGAACTGGCGAGCGCGCCGGCCATCAGCCGCGCTCGCTCAAACGCCGCGAGAGCCGCGCCGAAACTTCGTCGGTGAAGGTGTCGAGGCGATCGCCGAAGCGATCGAGATCGCCCGTGAACTTATTGTGAAACATGACCGCGGGGATGGCCGCGACCAGGCCGAGCGCCGTCGCGAACAGGGCCTGGGCGATCCCCGGCGCCACCACCGCGAGATTGGTCTGCTGCTGCTGGGCGATGTTCGAAAACGAGATCATGATCCCCCACACCGTGCCGAACAGGCCGATGAACGGGGCTGAGGCGGCGATGGTGGCGAACAGTCCGAGGCCCTTGCCGGCGCGCTGCATCTCGCGCGCGACCTGCGCCTGCATCAGCCGCTCGCAGCGCTCCAGCACCATGGCGGCCAGCTCCGGCGAAAGTCCGGCCCGGCGGGCTTCGCGAAATTCACGGGCGGCCACCGAGAACACCCGGCTCAGCGCATCGCGCGAGCGTTCGGAGCCGCCCTCGTCGAGATCGTCCAGCGATCGGCCCGACCAGAAGGCGCGCTCGAACCGCCGCGCCTGGGCGTCGAGGTCGCCGAATTGGAGCCATTTGTCGACGGCCACGCCCCAGGACCAGACCGAGAGCAAGGCGAGGATCAGCATGACCCCCTTCACCAGGGGGTCGGCTTCCAGAAATAGCGTCCAGATACTCAACTGAGTGGCGGCAGATTGCATTTTTACTCCCGCATCCGCGCCCGCTTGAGGCGCGCCCCGCTTCGTCTGGGATCAGCCAGCCGAGTTTGTCAAAAGCTGGACGTGGACGGTTCAAGGAATGGTTTAAGCTGGGCCAGAAGCAGCCCCGGCGGCTTCTTCGGCCGCCCTGTGAGCCCGATGCAACACGCTTCGACCTCGGCTTTAACCAGTGGTTCATCCCCGCGAACAAGCGTTTGCGAAATGAAGATCCGCGGTCCCTTCACCACGTCATAGCTGGTGCGGACCAGCAGCGCGTCGTCGATCCGCGCCGGTTTCAGGAAATCGAGGGCGATGCGGTTCACGGCGAAGGCGGTGGGGCTGTCCCCTTCCAGCAGATCGCGGTGATGGACCCCGGCTAGGCGCAGGAAGTCGGAACGGCCGCGCTCGAAATAGCGCAGGTAGTTGGCGTGATAGACGACGCCCGTAAAGTCGGTGTCCTCATAATAGATCCGCACCGGCAGGCGGTGCAGACGCCCCTCGAAGCGCCCGGCGCTCGGCTGGTCGGGGCTGTGCGGGCCCGGCGGATAACTCATGCGCCGCCGATACACGAAGTGGACGCGCACTCCAACCGGTTCGCAGGACGGCGGGCAAATCCACCAGCCAGTGGGCCACGAAACGCGCACGCGAGCGCAAGAACCGCAGCGGCTTGCGCAGCAGCGCATAACCGCCGGTGGTCACTGTGACCGAGAGTACGAAAACGACTGTGAAGAAGACGAAGCCGTGTCCGGAAATGTGCGGCGCCAGCCAGAGCTGGACTTGCGGGTTGATGAATTCCAACGTCAATGCATTGATGATGAGCAGGTTGAGCGTCGAGCGGCCGAGGCTGTTCAACCGCGCCGCGACGAACCCGCCATACCGCGCGACCAGCACCGATACGCCGACCCCGAAGACGATGCCCGCGACGGTGGTGATGGCGAACAGCGTGAGATTGCCGTAGGCGCCGTAGATCATCGCCACGCCGAACTCATTGTTGAGCGTGGGAATGCCGCAGCGTCGCGCTATATCGAAGGTGCAACCCTGGTTGAGCCCGAAGGTCGGGAACACAATGGCCGCTCCGAGAGCGGTCGCGAGCAGCGCGCGCCAGGGCCGCTCCAGCAGCGTCGCGAAGGCGTCGCGCGCGGCATGGCCGGCGACGAAGGAACTGAACGCGACGCCTAGCAGGTAGATTTGCTGATAATTGCGCAGCGCCGTCATCTGCGCAGCAAGGCCGGCGACGATCAGCACGACCGCGAGCCCGCAGGTGAACACCGCCCCGATCCGCAGCGCGCACGCGGCGAGCAGGCGCGTCAGAGCGAGCGCACCCAGGAACCAAAGCGCGCTGACCGAGTAGAAGTCGCCATAGACCAGCATGCGCGCGCTGTTCTTCAGCACCTGCACCATCGTCAGCGGCGCCTGGAGAAAGACTTGGGAAAGGCCGCCGAACGTCAGGGCTAGGCGAACGAGATCGACCACGACGCTCACCATCCAGGCGGTGAGGATGAGGGTCAGCGCCTCGCGTAGCGCCGCCTTCAGCGTCTTTTCCTCGCGCCAACTCAGGCCAGACATCACGAAGAAAAACGGCATGAGGAACGAGGCGCCCAGCTTCCACTGGATGAAAGCTTCGAAGCTAAACCAACCGTGCGTATCCATCACCCAGGGCGCGAGCGCATGCCCGTACATGACGAGCACGATGGCCAGCCCGCGGCCGACATCGAGCGCGCGCGCCGTTGTCGGCGGCGAATGCTGCGCGGGGCTGTCGGCGTATCGCGCCACGTGCTCATCGTCCTTCGTGAACACGCCACATCAACACGCTGGCGCGCGCCTTGAGAAACGCACGCGCGCCGCGCGTGCAAACAAAACGCAGCCTTCGCGCGCAAAGCGGAAGTTCACCACATTGGCGCGCGCGCATCGAAGCGGCCATTAAGCAAACAAGGACGGCAAAGGACGCCCTCCTTCGCGTTGAAATCCGCGAATCTCGCCGCTGCGTTTCGGCGCAGACGCGAGTCGTGCGTCTGACCATGACACAGCGCCAACCCAAGCCGATCCCGCGCAAATTCTATGAAGGCGGCAGGCAAGGCTGGCCGCTCATCTTCTCGATCTTGAAGAGCGTGCTTGAAACCGGCACGGGCTTCACAATCGAATGAAGCCCCCGGCCTAGTGCAGATCGACTTTGCGCTCGTCGCCCAGTTCGGGAAGTTCGCCCATAGCGCGCGCGGCGATCATGCCGACCGCACCGACCAGGCCGCCCGGGCGTCTCCAAAGCTGCGCTTCCGCCGGAACCACCTCGAGCACCAGCACGGCCGGATCCTCCGGACCCCGCCAAAAAGCTTGATATTCGGGCTTCCACAGCGCGCGGATGAGCGGGCGATCGTTAAGCAAGCGCGCTTCGCCGCTTACCGATAGGAACTTGCCTTCATTCGGCGTGGCGAAGGCGAGGCATACGTGATCATCTTCGCCGATCTGCTGGTGCTTCGGACTTTCCCGCTCGGTCAGGAAGTAAACGGCGTTCTCCTGTTCGCGCACGCACGCTTCCATCGGCCGCGCACGCAGCGCCGCGCCGTCATGCGTCACCAGCATGCAGATTTTGATCTCCGCCATCATGCGCCAGACGCGCGCGACGTCGAGTTGGTCATGCGAGATATCGCTCATGCTCAGGCTCCTCTTGCGACATGAACCGCGCTTTGCTCGCGCTGTTCCGCGCGCGCCGGTTCCTGGAACAGCCCCGCTGAGGCGGAGTTTTTCCCATGGCGGGCGGATCATCCCATCAGGAGTGGATTTTCCATGCGCAAAACGACTCTCATCGCCGTCAGCGCGCTGGCTCTAGCTGCAGCTTGCGGCCAGCAGGCGCAACAACAAGCCGAAGCGCCGGCAGCCACGGAGACTGTCGCGCCCGCGCCAGCGCCGATCCCTGCCGCTCCGAGCGCGGAGGAATTCGTGCAGAAGGCCGCCAACAGCGACGCCTTCGAAATCCAGGCCGCGCAACTTGCGCTCACCCATGCATCCAACGCCGACGTCAAGGCGTTCGCGCGCATGATGCGGACGGATCACACCGCGACGACGCATGAACTCACCAGTCTTGCGCCAACCGTGAACCTCGCTGTTCCGACGCCGGCGCTCGATTCCGATCAGCAAGCCAAACTCGATGCTTTGCGCAACGCCAACGGCGCAGCGTTTGACAGCCTTTACGTCGATCAGCAGGTGCAGGCGCACCAGGATGCGGTGTCGATGTTCGAGAACTTCGCCAACAATTCGGCGCAAGGGCCGCTGCAGCAATGGGCGCAGACAACGCTGCCGAAGCTGCGTCAGCACCTTGATCGCGCCCAGGCGCTCAAAAACGCGGCCTAGTTCCGCCACGCTTCTGCAACCTTGCGGCCGTCCATATGGACGGCCGCTTTGCTTTTTGCTCTTTGCCCGGTCATGACGATTCTCCGCCCATTGCTGACGGCGCTTGTCTGCGTCGCCTTCGCGACCGCCTGCGACCGCGCCAAGCCCGCGCCGCCCCAGGCGCCGGCGGCGCCGCCGGTGGAGCAGGTGGAGCGCCCGCCGCCGCGGCTGGCCGTGCCGCCTCCGGACGTGCCGGCGGGATTGCTGACGGAGGCGCAGCAGGCCGACAAGCTGGATGTGACCACCGCACGCATGGGCGGCCTCATCGTCATGCTGGCGCGCACGCGCATGCCGGACGTGGAATCGCAGATCGGCGCGGGCGTGGTCGATGAACAAGGCGACGGCGCCGATTGGAAAAGCTGGCTTTGCTACACCATCCCAGGGGTTGAGCGGGTGTGGCTGATCAGCGGCGCGCAGGGCAGCGGCGATTTCGTCGGCAGCATTGCGGCTGTGGCGGACGCAAGCGCCCAGCCGGAGGAGCATTGCCCGGCCCTGCCGGCCGCGCACCGGCCGCTGGTGATCGATCCGGACGTGTGGCTGCGCACGCCGACGGCGCGCATCGACCGCCTCTTTGGGGCCGCGCCCACCAACGCCGACGGCTGGCGCTTTTATGCGCTGCAACGCCATCGCCGCGAGGACAATCTCGAGTTCGACGAGAGCAGCATATTGGCGCTCCGCTTCGAGAACGGGCGCGTGGTGGAGCTTCGTGCGAGCAAGCAGGTCGTTTCCTAGACCGCGCTCGGCGCTTGCCATCGCGGGCGCGCCTGTCGCACATTAGCGGTCGGGGGCGCCTAGCCGAGCGCCCCGCTGCCGGATTGCTTCGATGCGCCTTGTTCTCGCCGCCTGCGCCTTCGCGCTTTCGTTCATCGGCTTGCCCGCATACGCACACACCGCCTACTTGCTGCCGCGCGATTTCACGCCCGATGGCGGCGCGGTGACGATCGAGGCGGGCTACGCCACGCAATTCTTCACCTCGGCGATTGGGCTGTCTTCGCCTGATCTGCACGCCGTGGCGCCCGATGGTACGAGCAGCGGCTTCGAAGCGACCGATGTGAACGCGCAGCGCGGCCTCTACACGCTCAACGTTCCGACCGAAGGCACCTACCGCATAACGACCGGCGAAATGTTGGGCGCAGTGACCAACATGGTCGCGGTCGACGGCCAATGGCGCGCGCTCGGCGCCGGCGAGACGCCGCCCGAAGGCGCGGAGACCTCGACGCTGCAGACCGCGATTGTCGCCGACACTTATGTCAGCAAAGTGCGCCCGACCGAACGCGCCTATGCGACGCCGGTCGGCCGGCTCGCCATCGTGCCGATCACGCACCCCAACCGAATTTCGGTGGCGACCGGCTTCGAAGTGCAATTGCTGTTCGACGGCCAGCCCATGGGCAATATGGCGATCGTGCTCTACAGCGCCGGCGATCCGGAGACGAAGCTCGATCGCTTCGTCACCACCGACGCCAACGGCCACGCACTGTTCAGCTTCACGCAACCGGGCGCGTACATGATCGCGGCGCGTCAACGCGCGCCAGCCCCGCCGGGTTCGCCAGCCCAGGTTCGCAGCTACACGACGACGCTGACATTCGAAGTCGTGCAGGATTTGCCGCCGATTCCGCCTGCGCCGCCGCCGGAACCGACACGTCGTCGGCGCCACTGACGTCGCTCAGAGCGACCAGCCTTCGCGATAATCGCGATCAAGGAAGCGATTGGCGTCGTCATTGTTGGTGACGCGCCCCGCGGCGCCGTCATATTCGATTGGCTGTTCGGCTCTAAGCGCGACCATGCCAAGCATCATCGTTTCATTGAGCGGCGCGGCGACCTCAAACGGCGAGGAGATCGCCGCTTCACCGCGGATGGCGTGAATCCAGTTCATTTCGTGACCGCCCATGCCGCCCTCGATGCGCGGCAGCGTTTGCGGAATTGCAGCGGCGCGCTCCTCGACGCCATCGCCGATCAGCGTCGGGTTCTGGCCGTAGGTTTCGTGCATCAGCATGCCGCGCTCGCCGACATAGAGCACGCCGCCGCCGCCATTCATCTTGTGGTCTGGCGGCAACCCAACCGGCGTCGGCGGCATTAGCCCGGCATCGTACCAGGTCATGGTCAGCGGGCCGTCCTTGGCATGAGCGAACTCATAGTGCGTCACGCATGCCAATGGATAGCTGGCGAGTTCGTCGGGCCCGCGATCGTCCCAGGGATTGGCGTCGCCGCCCCACAGCGTGTGACGCGTTTCAACGCGCGTCGGCAGACCGGGCTCCAGCGCCCAGACCGGGAAGTCGATCAGATGCGCGCCCATGTCGCCGAGCGAACCCGTGCCGAACGGCGCCCAACCGCGCCAATTGAAGTGCGCGTATTCGGAATTGTAGCCCCAATCGACGGTGGCTGGCCCTTTCCACACATCCCAATCGAGCGACGCCGGCGCGGGCTGCGCCGCCGGTCGCGCGACGCCTTGCGGCCAGACCGGGCGGTTCGTCCAGACGTGCACTTCGCGAACCTTGCCGATAACGCCGCCGCGGATCAGTTCGACTGCGCGGCGCCCATCGTCACCGGAATGCCCTTGATTGCCCATCTGCGTGACAAGGCGCCGATTGCGCCGCGCCAGATCAAGCAGCGTGCGGCCCTCACGGATCGTGTAGGTGAGCGGCTTTTGCACATAGACATGGATGCCGCGCTCCATGGCCATTTTCGTGGCCACCGCATGATGGTGGTCCGGCGTCGCGATCACCACTGCGTCGATGTCGCGTCGGCGATCGAACATGCGGCGATAATCGGTGAAACGCTCGGTGCGGTCGTAAGCGGTCTTGAGCTCCGCGCGGTCGGCGCGCAAAGCGCCGTCGCGATCCTTGAGCGAATTGGCGACGTGGTCGAAATCTGCATCGGCCAGCGCGACGATGTTCTGACTGGTCAGCGCGGCCATGTTGTTCGCGCCCATTCCGCCCGCACCGATGGCGGCGACATTGACGCGCTGGCCCGCGCGAATGCGCCGACGCGACGCCAGCGCCTGGTTGGGCAGCGATGCAAGTGCTGCTGCACCTGCTGCGCCAAGCAGCGCGCGGCGAGACGGACCATGCTGATCTGATCTCATGCGCGCCTCCCTCATTTTTCGTTGCGGCAATTGGAGCGTGTTTTGGACTGTGACGCAAGGCGATGCCCGTGCTAAGCCACAAGCTTCATTGGGGGACGCCATGCACAAGCGCTTTGCCTTAGCCGCGGTTCTTCTGCTGGCCGCGTGTTCGCCGCAATCAACGACAGGCGCCGCGACGAGCACGGCCGCCGCCGCGCGTTTCGTCGTCAACGATCTCGGCGATAATGACGGCGCGATCCAAGGCTGCACGACGATGCTCGGCCGCAAGGGCGCGCAACCCGGCGCCGACGTGTTCCGCGCCGGCGGCGGCGATCAGGACGCGCAAGCCTTCGTGCGCATCGACGGCGCGCTCGTCACGCTCAATCTCACCAGCGCCAACGTCAACGAACAAGGCGGCACGCGCACCTTCGCCGACGCTTCGCATACGACGCAAGTTGTCGAAGCGCTGACCACCGGCGCCACGCACGAAGAAGCCGATAGCGTCGAGCAAAGCGGCACGCTCACCATCACGCATAATGGTTCGACACAAACGATCGAGGTCGAAGGCGGAACCGCCTGTTAAGCCTTTCGGCGTGACGGAGGTCACGGCGGCGGCGGAGCTTTAGCCGCTATTTCGCGTTTCATCCCTGCTCCCGGACGGAGCCTGATGGAGAGACCGAAATGTTCCTGCGCTCCGCCGCTCTCGCTTGCGCTTCCGTGTTGATGTTCTCCGTGTCCGCGTCGGCGATCGCCGACACATCCACGGCGGCTTACGCGCCGTGCGAAGAAGCGACGTTCCGAATCTATTTTAACCACGATGACGCAACGCTGACGCCGATGGCGGTGGAGATGTTGAACGTCGCTTCCGCGCGCGTCGCCGGTTGCTCGTACAGCGAACTCCACGTCGCGGTCGACGCATCGAGCCCCTATGCCGCCGCGCGCGGTCAAGCGATCATAGCGGCGGCGCGCAGCCGCGAATGGAACGTGGCGCGGATCGAACCGCAGATGAGCATGCGCGTTGCGCATAGAAGCGGCCCCGACTACGCCGAAGTGACAATGACCCCGCGCGTGCTGCCGACGATCGCGCCCACGCCGAACAGCGCCGGCGTCTAAGCGTATCTCTGGCGCGGCGCGGCTCCGCGCTTTAGCTTGGCGCGATGGGGATCGTCGCATCGGGGCGCATCGTATTCTGGGAGGGCGGCAGCCTTTGGGTGTTCGATGTGCCCGATGCGCCACCGCCCGCCAGTCGCGTCCAAATGCACGCACATCATGCGTTCCAGCTGACGCTGGCGCTGCGTGGGACCTACAGACTTCAGCTCGAGGACCGCGCGTTCGAGGGGCCGGCGGCCGTGGTGGCGCCGAATGTGCGCCACGCCTTTGCACCGATCGGACTGATCGCGCTTCTGTTCGTCGAGCCGGAGAGTCGCGCGGGCCGCATGCTTTCCTCGCGCTTGCAGGGCGCGCCGGCGATGCCGTTCGACGTTGCAATTCCGGTCGGCCCCATCGAAGCGGCATTTCGCAACGCGGGCCGCGACGAACTGCGCGCGATCGGCCAACGCATGATCCGCGACATCAGCGGCGGGGCCAGCGCACCCGAACCGGATCGCCGCGTCCGGCGCATGCTGCAATGGGCGCGCGAGCATCTCGATGCGCCGCTCAGCATCGAGGAAGCCGCCAAGCATGTCGGGCTTTCGACGAGCCGCGCCAGCCATCTGTTCGTCGAACAGACCGGCCTCCCCTTCCGCACCTACCTCTTGTGGCTGCGCGTCACCCGCGCCGTCGACGCCTATGCCGGCGGCGCGACGTTGACGGCGGCGGCCCAGGAAGCGGGCTTCGCCGACTCCGCGCATCTGAGCCGCACCTTCCGGCGCATGTTCGGGCTCTCGGCGGCGACGCTTCAAATGTTGTAGCCGTTTCGTTCAAGTCCACCATACCCGGGTGGGGTACACCTTCGCTTGTCCAGTCGGACGTGAACACGAACCCAAACCGGAGAAAGACCCATGCAAAACGCCCAGAAACTCCTGACCGCCCGCATCACCAGCAACGCCGCCCAATGCGGCTGCGGCCCGGCCTGCCGCTGCGGCGAGGCTTGCGCCTGCAACAGCGCCAACAAGTGCAACCCGCGCTGCACCTGCGCGTAACGATCGAGGCGGACGGCCCGGGAGCGCACGCTCTCGGGCCGATTGGCATGGTTGCCGGCCCTTTACGCTGGCGCTTTGGCCCGCCCCGCGCTCGCGCGACAATGCAGCCGCGCGGAGGGAGTGGCCCCATGTTTCGTTTCAAGCTGAGCGCGGCGCCCGCAAAGCCGTCTGCGATCGAGAGTGCGGCGCAGGAAGAGCGCCGTGAAGAACGTCACGCGGTGTTTCGCGAAGCGCTGCTCATCCTCGACGATTTCTACAAGATCCGCGCGATCATGACCGAATTGAGCGACGGCGGCGCGCGCGTGCGCTATGCGAGCCGCGTCGACCTGCCCTCGCGCATCCGCATCTCCGAGCCGACGTTCAAGATCCATTGCTGGGCGCGCGTCGCCTGGCAGAAGGACGGCAATGCCGGGCT
>DASZSK010000040.1:0-3104 GCA_035548735.1 Caulobacterales bacterium
CTGATCGTCGGGCCGCTCTTTCCTCTGCCGGCGAGCACGGTCGACATCACCGTGCAGATGCCGAACAGCCCGGCTCGGGGAGACGCGCCGGTTGAGATGAGCGCGGATCAGTTCGTCCGCACGGCTGAATGGATCGCCGGCGCGCTCTGCGGGATTTGGATCGTCTTGGTTGGCGCCACGGCGATATGGCTTTCACGGCGCGTCATCGCCAAAGAGCGGAGCCGGCGTGAAGCCACGGCGGCTTGACCGTCCGGCGTTCAGGCTGGCAGTTGCCGGCATTCAATGTTGGCCCGCTTTCCGGGCGGCCGAGCGGGTTCCACTCGGCCTGAAAGCGGGCGCGGAGGATTCAGATGGCTGACGAATGGACGATGCCGGCGGGAACGCTGATGGCCGGCAAGCGCGGGCTGGTGATGGGCGTCGCCAACGACAAGTCGATCGCCTGGGGCATCGCCCAAGGGCTCGCCAAGCAAGGCGCCGAGCTGGCTTTCACCTATCAGGGCGAAGCGCTGGAGAAGCGCGTGCGGCCGCTGGCGGAGAGCGTCGGCTCCAAGATCATGCTCGAATGCGACGTCACCAACGATGCGCAACTCGATGCGGTGTTCGCGGCGCTGCAGGAGAAGTGGGGCGGACTCGACTTCCTCGTTCACGCCATCGCCTTCTCCGACAAGAACGAGCTGCGCGGCTCGTTCGTCGAGAACACCACGCGGGAAAACTTCCTGCGCACCATGGATATCTCGGCCTTCTCTTATGTCGCCTGCGCCAAGCGCGCGGCGCCGATGATGCGGCCCGGTTCATCGATGGTGACGCTGACCTATCTTGGCGCCGAACGCGTGCTGCCGAGCTACAATGTCATGGGCGTCGCCAAAGCGGCGCTCGAAGCGTCGACACGCTACATGGCGCGCGACCTCGGCCCCAAAGGCATTCGCGTCAACGCGATCAGCGCGGGGCCAATGCGCACGCTCGCCATCGCCGGCATCCAAGGCGGCCGCGGTTTGATTTCAACGGGCCGCGAGTGGAGCCTGATGAAGGAAGACACCAGCATGGAAGGCATCGCCGGCTGCGCGCTGTGGCTGCTCTCCGATCTGGGCCGCTCAACCACCGGCGAAGTGATTCACGTCGACGCCGGCTTCCACATCGTCGGCCTGCCGGAAAATCTGGAAAGTTGAGCGCGTTCCGCATCGCGCCGCGTTGATCGAAGTCAAACCGCCTGCGCCGCCTTGAACGATGATGCATGTAGAGGCGCCGCGCGCACGAGCTGCCTCACATAAAGCGGGAGGCGCTCTTGACGCAGGTGAGATCGGTCAGCCTCGGCGCGCCGTTTCGATGGCTCGGGCTCGCCTGGCGCGACTTCATGACGGCGCCGTTGCCGTGCTTGATCTATGGCGTCGCGGTCGCGCTCGTCAGCTACGCCATCTGGCGGTCGTTGATCGACACCAACCTCGCCTTCTGGGCGCTGAGCTTGAGTTGCGGCTTCGTCTTCATCGCGCCGATGCTGGCGATGGGCCTCTATGAAGCAGGCCGCGCGATCACCAGCGGCGAGCGGCCGACGCTGATGCAGATGCTGTTCGTGCGCAGCGCCGCGCGCTCCGACGTCTTCTATCTCGGCCTCACGCTGCTGCTTATCTATCTGCTGTGGGGTCGCGTGGCGCAGATCGTCTACGGGCTCTCGACTTACCACCTCTACAGAACGGTGCAGGCGTTCGTCGCGTTCGCGCTGAACAGCGCCGAAGGGCACGCCATGCTCATCACCGGGACGATCATCGGCGGCGTCATGGCGTTCTTCACCTTCGCCATCACCGTCGTCTCGGCGCCGATGCTGCTGGCGCAAGACGCCAACGTCTTCGCGGCGGTGTTCACCAGCTTGCAGGCCATCAGCAGGAATTTCATGCCGCTCTTGCTGTGGGCGCTGCTGATCACGCTCTTCCTGATTGCCTGCGCGGCAACATCATGGCTCGGACTCGCGCTCGTCTTTCCGTGGCTCGGGCTTGCGAGCTGGCGCGCCTATCGCGACCTCGTGATCGACGCCGCCGAAGCGCGATCAGCGGCCGTCGGCTGAGGCGATCAAGCCGCGCATGATTTTCGCCGCATCGGCCGCAGGAAGTGCGGCCAGCTTATCGTAGAACGTGGCGGCGACTTCACAGAAACGCGCCTCGTGGCCGGTGAGATTCGAGCCCGGATTGAGCATGGAGATATCGGCGCCGACAACGTCGCGCACCGATCCGACGACACTGGAAAGCGGGCCCTGCAACGCGTCGCCTTGCAGCGCCTCCGGCGGCGTCATCGGATTCGCGCGGAAGGCGGCGGCCATCAGATCGAGTTCGCGGCGGCGCACATCGGCGCTGAGCGCGGTGGTGATGTCGCCGAACGGTTGGCCGCGGAACATCGCCACACACGCCTCCGGCCTGGAGCGTTCGAGTTCGCGAAATTCGTCGCGCACCACCGTGATGAAGGAGACCGTGTCGACGTCCGAAAGGCGCCCAAGGCGCGGGCCGGCCGCCGCCATCAATTGCGCGCGCGCGACCTCCACCAGATCGGCGCGGCTCTGGCCTGAATTGGCGCCCGCGGCGAGGCGCTGAAGGAACGCCTGGTAGCTCGTCGGATCGCCCTCTTTCCAAGCATGCGCCAGCGTTCCTATTTCGGCGGATTGCATGAGTTGCGCGTCGATGTCGGCAGCGGTCGCCTGCGCGTGCGGCGCGCCAATTTCGCCAGCGATGGAGCCGCCAAACACCGCAAGGCCAATCGCGCAGACCATCGCGACGCCGCGACGCCATTTTTCTGGAAACGCACGTGACACGAACGCGCCGACCAGAACGCCAAGCACAGCGCCGACGCCGCCGCCGATCGCGGCCCACAGAACATTATTCATGGGCTCGCCCTCCCCGCCGCCATGTTGGGCGCGGGAAGCGCGGCTGTCATCTATTTCCGGTCCAGCCTAGCCCTCTTCGACCGGCATCTGCGCTTCGCGGAGGATGGCGCGGGCGCGCTCGGCCTGGTCGGCGCGCACCATGATGCGGAAGCCGGACTGGGTGAAGGCGAAGCCGGGCTCGATCGACAAGACGTTGAGATCGGGCATCAGCGTATAGAGGCCTGCCGCTTCGAGCAGC
>DASZSK010000041.1:0-11630 GCA_035548735.1 Caulobacterales bacterium
AGCGGACGGCCTTGTCGTCTCCGCCTTCACCACCGCTGAAGACGCCTTCACGGGCCGCGTCGGCTATCGCTTCGATTATCGCGGGCGTTCGCTCGTGGTCGGCGGCGACGGCCGCGTCGTCGGCGCGCAAGCCGCCGAGAACGCCGACGTCGTGCTGCAGGGCGCGGAAGTCACCGCGCTCGCGCAATTGCACGATAACACGTCCAGCTCGACGGTGGCCGAAGCGGCCGCGCAAGCACGCATGGCGGACGCCGGCATGCTGGTGCTGACGGGCGCCGGCGATGACTCGGTGGGCGCACAGCTGCAAGTCGCCGAAGCCCGCGCCGCTGGCTTCAACGATGTGATCGCAGGCCGCGTCGGCATGCTCTTGGAGCTGCCGCTGGCCAATTCGGAAGTGAACGTCCGTCCGCTGTAAGCACGGAGGAAACGGTCGTTCCAACGAGCGCCGGTCCGCAAGGGCCGGCGCTTTTGGTTTGTTACGCGCACGCGTCGCGGCTTACCCATCCCCGGATGCGCCGAAGGCGCATCCGGGGCCCATTGGCGTGATCATCAGATGTTTGTGGTATGGGTCCCAGACAGAATGGTGCGCATTCGTCCGGGAATTGGTAGGCGCGCAGAGCCTGGGCGCTCCGGAATCCGCAGCGGCTAGATTCCCAGCACGGTCAGGGCGATCGCGCCAACGAGGATCGGGGCGATCGCGAACGTCAGCCCGGAGGCGACGATGCGTGCGGTCTTCACCACCCGATGCCCGCCGAGCGGCTTGTCGTCCCGTGGCGCCAGCGCCCACTGGCACATCAGCGCAAACGCGCCGGCGATCGCCGCCACCGCGGCCCCGCCCACGGCGCCGGACAGCAGCGCGGCGACGCCAGAGAGAAGCGCGATGATCGCCAAGAGCCCGTGCCCCGACTTGATGACGTGCTTCACCAGACGCTCAGCGCGGCCGGCGTCCATGTTCTGGAACACGACCGGCGAGAGCACGAAGGAAAACAGCGTGATGTAGCCGAGCGAGGCGCCGGCCAGGATCAGCGAAGCGGCCAAGGAAGCGTCATGGAACATGGAGGCTGACCTAGCATGAGTCGCGCTTCCCCAAGGTTCGCGTTAAGGTAGGTCGGGAGGTGAGCGCCATGCCGCTCGGCCGCATCGTTTCGGACCAGATCGCCGACTATCCGCGCGTGCATCGCTCGCGCACGATCCTGAAAATCCATCTGCTCGCCGTCCCAATGTTCTGGGCTGGCCTGATCGCGCTTCTCATCGCCGCCATCACCACCACCCTGAGCGCCGCGCTGGTGGGCGCGGCGCTTCTCGTGCTTTCCATCGCACTGCAGGGCTGGGCGCACGCGCAGGAGCCGGAGAAGCCGGCGCCGTTCAAATCGCCGCTCGAATTTCTGATCCGCATCACCACGGAAAATCTCTACGTCTTCCCGCGCTATGTGCTGAGCGGCGCGTGGCGGCGCGCCTGGCTGTTGGGGACGTAAGCGCCGCAGCGTGTCTTAGCCTTTTGGCAAGGTGAGCGGCCCACGCTCCGCCCGCCATGGCGCATGTCGAGGCCGCCGATTTTCCCATTCCAGCCAACGACGTCGCGCGCGCCGACGCCGGCCGCTGGGAGATGCGCATCGCCGCACTCTGTCTCGCGCAATTCTCCGAGCCCTTCTTTGCGGCGCTGGCGCAGAGCCAGGGGCTGAGCGATCCGCCCGGCTATGCGCGCATCTTCTTTGCGCCCGTCTACGCCTTCATTGGCTGGGCGATCTGGCGCGACCGCCGCGCGGCATTCGTGGCCGCGCGCGCCGTGCCGCTCATCCTCGCGCTCCTCGGGCTCGCTTTTCTGTCCACACTCTGGTCAATCGATAGCGGCGGCACCTTGCGGCGCGCCGTGTGGCTCACGCTCACGACCGTGTTCGCGCTCTATCTGGCGTGGCGCTACGATTGGCGCGGCATTCTGCGTATCGCCGCCGGCGCGTTTCTGGTGCTGGTGGTCGGTTCATTCGCGACAGCGTTGCTTGCGCCTTCGATCGGCGTCATGGCGAACGAGCATCCCGGCGCCTGGAGCGGGCTCTGGACGCACAAGAACACGCTGGGCGGCCTCATGGCGATCGGCGCGCCGATTGGCGTCGCCGCCGCGATCGTCGATGCGGAGCGGCGCCGGCTTTGGCTAGGTGTCGCCTTCGGCGCGCTGCTCTTGGTGATCGAGTCGACGTCGAAGACGGCGTTGCTCGCGACCTTTCTCGGTGTCGCCACGATCTTCGCAGGAATGTTCATGCGCCGCGGGCCCATGCAGGCGCTGATCGCCATGACGGCGTTCGGCGCCTTCGTGATCACGCTCGCAGTTCTAATGATCTTCGCGCCGCAAGCGCTGGTGGCCGTCCTCGGTCGCGACCTCACGCTTACAGGCCGCACCGACATCTGGGAATCCGCCTCCACCTACGCCGCGCAGCGCCCATGGCTGGGCTACGGCTATTACGCGTTCTGGCTTGATCCCAATGGCCCGGCTTATTGGGTGCGCCAAGCCGTGCGCTGGCAGGTGGCCTCAGCGCACAATGGCTGGCTTGAGCTCATGCTCGGCGCCGGTCGTTTCGGCATTGCGCTGTTCGCGCTGCAATTCCTGGTGATGTTCTGGCGTACGCTCGCCGCCTGGCTTGATCCGCGCGCGGGTTTGTGGACGCCGGCATTCCTCCTCGCCTTCGGTTTCTACACGATGAGCGAAAGCCACATCCTGCAGGCCAACGACCTCTTCTGGATCTTTTACGTCGCCGCTGCGGCGCGACTCGCGATCGATGCTAAGGAGCGCATGTGAGCGTGGTTCTCATCCTCGGCGTCGATCCTGGCCTCAATCGTTGCGGCTGGGGCGTGGTGGCGAGCGAAGGCGTGCGCTTGAGCCATGTCGCGCATGGCGTCATCCGTCCGCCGAGCCAAGGCGAACTCGCCGCACGTCTTGCGTGCCTCTACGAAGAGCTGTCGGCGATCATGCTTCGGTTCAATCCGCACGAAGCCGCGGTGGAGGAGACGTTCGTCAATTCCAACGCACGCGCCGCGCTCGCGCTTGGGCAAGCGCGCGGCGTCGCCTTGGCGGCGGCGGCGCGTAGCGGCGTCAGCGTCGCGGAATATTCGCCGGCGACGATCAAGAAAGCCGTCGTCGGCTCCGGCGCCGCGGACAAGACGCAGATCGCTTTCATGGTGCGCCGCTTGCTGCCGACCGCGGGCGACGTCACCGCCGACGCCGCCGATGCGCTCGGCGTTGCGCTCTGTCACGCCGCGCATGGCGGCTATCGTCGCCGTACCGGTGCAAACAACTGAAGCGCGCGTCAGGCGCGCTCGATCAGGCCGTGTGTAAGAAGGCGCAGCACAAGCTTCTCGGCGCCTTCGCCGAGTTCGGCGGACGTAAATGTTTCACCGGAGAGCGCGCGTTCAAGGGCGGCGCGCTGCGTCTCGGCGAAGCCCAGCTCGCCGCCTGGCGCGACGAGCGCGACGCGCTCGCCGTCCTCCGCCAAGCGAAACATGGCCGGGGCGCGCAGGCGGAAGCGTTCGTTCGCCGCGACGCTGTCGCTTGCGCCGACGATGGCGCCTTGGTTGTCCGCCGGCCGCGAGCGGATGAAATCGTCGATCATCAACTCGAGTGCGGGATCGAGCCGGATCTCTTGAGCCGCGATCTCGATCAACGCACTGAGCTGCTGACGCGCCGCCGTTCGGTCGAAATCGCCGCGCGCGAAGCCCGCGGGTAGCGAGCGGCGAAACTCGACGCGCCGCAGCGCCACTTCCGAAATCGCCTCCAGCATCAGATCGGCCCAGGTGCGGGTGATGAGCCCGACCGTGACATGCAGCGAAGGCTCGCCCCCCGACGTGATCGCGTCATGCATCATGCCGCGCGGCACGTAGGCGCAATCGCCGGCTTTCAACACGAATTCCTGCCGCAGTTCGCCCACCGCGTGCTCGGCGGCGCGGAATTGTTCGCCGCGATAAGGCGTATCGACCGGCACGTCATAGAGCCGCCAGGCTTTTTCACCGGAGACTTGCAGCACGAACACGTCGTGATTGTCGAAATGCGTGCGGAAACCCTGGGCGTTGGCCGGCGTCAGATAGATGTTGGTCTGCACATGCGAGGAGAACACGTGCTCGAGCCCGCGGCAGAGCGCCGCGAGCTTCGGGTCGTGCTGATGCGCCTGCTGCAGGATGATGGTCGAGCCCGCCGCGTAGAGCTCCGCCACCGCGCCGCGATCGACATAGCCGGCTGAATCCACATAATCGGATTTCATCAGCTGCCGCGCGGCGTTGGCGAGATCGAGCTGACCGTCCTTGAGGTCGACGCCCGTGACCAGCCGATCGATCGAGGCGATCGAGATCAGCTCAGCGAACCGCTCCGACTCGCCATGCTTCACCACCAAAGCTTCGCGCTCGTAGATGCGCGCAAAGAAATCCGCGACGCGCTCGGCGCCGATGAGGCAGCCGAGCGGGTCTTTGCGCCAATCGTCTCCGAGCACTGTTACCGACCGCGACCGTGGCCGGCCTTATCGCTGGAGTCACTGTCGGTGACGCCGTTGCGGCCGCGTCCCGCAGCATCACTCGAATCGCTGTCGGTCGCGCCGTTGCGTCCGCCGCGGCCATGGCCCGCGCTGTCGCTGGAGTCGCTGTCCGTAACGCCGCGACCGTTGCCGGCGCGGTCACTGGAATCGCTATCGGTGACGCCGTTGCCGCCGCCGCCCCGGCCGTTGCCGGCGCGATCGCTGGAATCGCTGTCGGTGACGCCGCTGCCGCCGCGGCCGTAGCCGGATTGATCGCTGGAGTCGTTGTCGCTGATGCCGGTGCGGCCGCGCGAGCCACCGCGGCCGTAACCCGATCCGTCATGCGGATCGCTGTCGGTCAGTCCGGTGTAGGGACGGCCCGAGTTGCCGCGCCCATAATTGGCGGCGTCGACCGGATCCTGATCGGTCGCGCCCGTGCGCGGGCGATTGCCATGGCCGTAGCCTTGCGCATCGCTTGGGTCGCTGTCGTTGAGTCCGGTGTAGCCGCGTCCGCGGCTGCGGCCGTAGCCGGCCTGGTCGCGCGTGTCGGTATCGGTGATCCCGGTGTGGCCGTAGCCCGCGCGATCGGCGTTGGCGCCCGTGTCGCTGTCGCTGCGGCCGGTATATTCAGCGGCTGAGGCTCTGCCCGTGACGACGCCCGTCGCGCCGCCCGCAATCAAAGCTGCGCCGGCGACGCGGTTCAGGAACGAGCGTCGGTTCAATCTCTTCTTGTCGGCCATTGCTGGCGCTCTCCCCCAATTGCGTTCCTGCGACTTAGTCGCAAAAACCACATCCCTCTCAAGGGAATCACTAGCATGCGGGGTCGTTTGTCGCCAACGCGAATCCCGGCAGCACTAGCGTCTGAATTAAGCGCGGAGCGCGCCCATGATCGGTTCTCTGCAAGGCGTGGTTGGCGCCGTCGGCGAAGACGCCGCTTTGATTGAAGTGAACGGCGTAGGCTACGTCGTCCAGGCCAGCGGGCGCACTTTGGCGCGGCTCGCGGTCGGCGCGCCGGCGCGGCTGCACATCGAGACGCATGTGCGCGAAGACGCGATCCGCCTGTTCGGCTTCGCCTCGGAGCACGAGCGTGCATGGTTCGCGCATCTGCAGACCATTCCGGGCGTGGGCGCGAAGGTGGCGCTCGCCATCCTCGACATCCTGACGCCGGACGATCTCGCCGACGCCATTGCACTGCAGGACAAGTCGGCGATCGTGCGCGCCAATGGCGTGGGGCCGAAGCTCGCCGCGCGCATCGTGCAGGAGCTGAACGGCAAGCCGCCGCCGCGCGGGTTCCTGGGCGCAAGCCTCGATACAACGTCGCGCGCATCGGCGCCCGTGGTGTCGATCAATGGCGCGCGCGCTGAAGCAATCTCGGCGCTGGTCAATCTCGGCATCGATCAATCGAGCGCCGCGCGCGCCGTCGCCAGCGCAGCAAAACAGCTCGATGCGGAGGCCCCGGCGCCGGAACTCATCCGCGCCGCGCTCAAGGAAGTGAGCCGCTGAACGTTCAATCCGGCGCGGCGCGTTCGCCGTGCGCGGAGAGATCGAGGCCCTCGCGAATATGATCCTCGCGCGCCCGCAGACCGACGGCGGCGCGCACGGCATAGGCGAGAACGACGCTCACGAGCGCCGACCAGACCAGCACGACCACTGCGCCCAGGAGTTGGACGCCGAGCTGGCTCAGCATGGTCATGCCCGCGGCGTAGCCTTTGCCGCCAAAGCTTGGGCTCATGAACACGGCGACCAGGATCGAGCCGGTGACGCCGCCGACGCCGTGCACTGCGAACACGTCGAGTGAATCGTCGATGCGCCATGCGTGCTTCACCAGCGGCACGGCGTGGAAGCAGATCATGCTGCCGATAATCCCAAGCGCCAGCGCGCCCGGCGCGCCGACAAAACCCGAAGCCGGCGTGATGGTCGCGAGCCCCGCGACCACGCCGGTCACCGCGCCGATCATGCTCGGCTTGCCGAAGCGCGCCCATTCCAGCGCCGACCATGTCGCCCCCGCGGCGCAGGCCGACATATGCGTCACCAAGACGGCCATGCCGGCGTCGGCGTTGGCGGCGAGCGCGCTGCCGCCGTTGAAGCCGTACCAACCGACCCAAAGCATGCCCGCGCCGATCATGGTAAGGCCCGGATTGTGCGGCGGATGCAGTTCGTGCGGAAAGCCGTCGCGTCCGCCGACCAGCTTCGCCAGCACCAGCGCGGAAGCGCCCGCGGTCGCATGCACAACGAGGCCGCCGGCGAAATCGACCACGCCGATATGCGCCAGCGCGCCGCCGCCCCAGATCCAGTGCGCCACCGGCGCGTAGACGGCGAGCAACCACAGGCCGCTGAACAGCAGCACTGCGGGGAAATGCACTCGCTCGACATACGCGCCGACGATCAGCGCCGGCGTGATGATGGCGAACGTCATCTGAAACACGAAGAAGATCGGCTCCGGCACGGCGCCGACGACGCTGTCGCGCAGCGCGGCGGGGAAAAAGGCTTTGCCAAGTCCGCCCAGCAGCGGCGCGGCGCCGTCAAAGGCGAGACTGTAGCCAAGCGCCAGCCATAGCAGCGACGCCGCGCAGGCGATGGCGATGCAATGCATCATCACCGAGAGCACGTTCTTCTGTCGCACCAAGCCGCCATAGAAGAGGGCAAGTCCCGGCAGGGTCATGAACAGGACGAGCGCTGAAGCAGTCAGCACCCAGGCCGCATCCGCGCCATTGGCTTGCGCCGGCTGCGCCCAGGCGATGGAGGGCGTGAGCACAAGCACTAGCGCCGCCCAAGCGGCGTTGGGTTTGAGATTAGACATGGAAAAGGCGCTCCCCCGAGGGCTCGGCTCTTGACGGCCGTGCGCTTCCTTTAGGATGCAGCGCCCGCGCCCGCAACATTGCTGCGCGGGGCGCGTTCATTTCGGCCAACGCAGATGGAGCAGACATGGCGCTCGACCCGATGGATCGCGATGAGGTGAAGGTCATCCACAAGACGACGCTGCATGACGGGCGCCTGAAGGTGATCGATGTCCGCTATGAAGCGCCGTTGTTCGCCGGGGGCATGGGCGAAGCAGCTTCACGCGAGGTTGTGCAGCGTCAGGATGCAGCCGCGGCGCTCGTGCATGACATCGAACGAGACGTGATCATTCTATGCGAGCAATTCCGCGCGCCGGCTTATCTCGCTGGCGGCGGCTGGCTGATCGAGCTGCCTGCCGGCAAGGTGGATGGTGAAGAGACGCCGGAAGACTGCATCCGCCGCGAACTTGAAGAAGAGATCGGCTATCGCGCGCGCGACCTCGATCCGATCGCGACGTATTTCGCCGCGCCGGGCTATTCGACCGAGCGCGTGCATCTCTTCTACGCGCCCGTGATCGGCGACGATCTTATCGACGAGGCCGCGCATGGCGTCGACGCCGGCGAGGATGTGCGCCGGGTCGAGCAGCCGCTGAAGACGTTTCTTGAGCGCGTCCGTCTCGGCAAATTCGAAGACAGCAAGATCATGGCCGCGGGCGCCTGGGCGGTGACGCGGCTCGGCAAAGGCAAGTGATGCGCCGCCTGTGATCGCTTTTGGACCAAGGGAACACTTTTCGCGCAATCCGCGCATCTGACGCAAAACGGCACACGCACGCGTCACAAAAGCTTATCGCAGCGCCATTGCACGCGCTCGTTTGAATTTCCGCGCACCCGAGAGGAGAAAGCGGACAGCGCGTCCCTGAACTCTTGCTAGCAAGGCCGGGGAGAGGCCGTGCCACTTTGCCAAGTCGACGCGCTTCAAAGCGAGTATGACCTTTGCGTGATCGGCGCGGGGCCGGCGGGGCTCGCTTGCGCTCTGCGCGCGCATGATCGCGGCCTGCGGGTCTTGCTGCTGGAAGCCGGTGGAAAATCGCCGATCCCTGGCGAGCCGGACGTCATCGCCGCCGAGATCAAGCATCCGCGCTTTCACGATGCGCACGACATCATCGCAGCGCCGGCGCTGGGCGGCTCCTCGCATTGGTGGGGCGGACGCTGCACGCCATTCGATCGCGCCGACTTTCGCCACTGGCCGATCGCCTACGAGGACATGGAATCGTGGTGGAACGAGGCGGCCGGGTTCCTCGGCGCGCGTGCGCTTTCGGAATCGCCCCCGCCCGGCGCATTCGCCAAGCTCACGCAGTTCGATGCCAGCCGCGACGAAACTTGGGCGCCGGAGCTCAATATGGCGCGTCGCTGGCGCGCGCGGCTCTATCATCCAAACGGTCCGGCGATTTTGCTTCACGCCCGCGTGACGTCAATTGCCCTTGATGGCGCGCGCGTTTCGCATCTCGACGTGCGGGTGGGCGCTGCGACGCACCAGGCGAAGGCGCGTCAATATGTGTTGACCTGCGGCGGACTCGGCAGCGTTCGCCTGCTCTTGCTTGCGCAGCGCCAGCGGCCGCAACTCTGCGGCGGCGCAGAGGGTCCGCTCGGACGCGGCTACATGGGCCACCTCACGGGCACGATCGCCGATCTCGCGCCCGCCGATCCCAACGATGCGCACGCCTTCGCGACACGTCCGCTTGGCGGCGACGTGTTCGCGCGCCGCCGCTTGCGCCCGCGTGACGAATTGGTCTTGAACGAAGGCGTCGCCAACACGGCGTTCTGGCTCGAAAGTTCAAACGCCGACAATCCGCGCCATGGTTCGGCGGTGGGCTCCGCCAAATACCTCGCCGCGCGTTTGGCGAAGCTGCTGCGCGGCAAGCGCGACGACGCCCCGCTCGGACCGCATCTCGACAATGTCGCCGCCGCGCCGTTGGCGGCGGGCGTGGGCCTCACGCACGCGATGGGGTTATTGGCGTATGCGCGCATCACCGGGCGCCATCCGCGGGGCGCGGCGCTCATTCCCGCGGCGCCGGGCCGTTGGCATTTGTTCTATCATGCCGAGCAGGCGCGCGACCCGCGCAATCGCATCACGCTTTCGGATGCCCGCGATTCCATCGGTCTGCCCAAGCTGCACATCGATTTCGAAATGCGCCTGCACGATTTCGATGCGATCGTGCGCGCGCATGATCTGCTCGACGCCGATCTGCGCAACGCGGGCGCAGGGGCCTTGCACTGGAGCTGCGCGCCGGGCGAACGCGCGGCCTATGTCGCGGAGTCCGCGCGCGACGGCTACCACCAGATGGGCGGCGCCTGCATGCATCCCGATCCCGCCCACGGCGTGGTCGACACCGACCTTCGCGTGCACGGCCTCGCCAATCTCTCGGTTGCATCGGGCGGCGTGTTCCCAAGCGGGGGCCAGGCTAATCCAACCATGACCATCGTCGCGCTGGCGCTTCGCCTCGCCGATCGCCTGGCCGCACGCGAAAACCAAGCCGCGCTGAGCCTCGCCGGCTGATCGGACCGGAAGCGTACCAAGTTTTTCGCGCCTGCGAAGGCGGCGTTGACCCGACGGTAATCACCAGGTGGCTATGTCGAAAGTCATAGGTTCGCGCCATGCGTGTCGACCCGCCATCCCCAGCCCCGCCTTTGGCGTTGGAGCAAAAGCCGAAGGTCGAGGTCGAGCCCGGCCCGGGCTTAAGCTACACCTATGTCGCGCGCGACGAGAGCGGCGAGGAAGTCTGGCGCTGGCCGCGCACGCCGGAAGCGGACGCAACGCCGTCGCCCGCGCCGAAGCCCGGCGCGGTGATCGACCTCAAAGTCTAATGCCGATCGCGCGGCGTCACCGCGTGCGCTTTTTCCTCCACCCAGTCCATCACCGCCACAGCGACGCCTGACGTCACGAAGGCGAGATGAATGAGCGTGTACCAGCGCAGCTCGGTTTCGGTGTGGCTCTGCAGGTTCATGAACACCTTGAGCAGATGAATGCCGCTGATGGCGACGATCGAAGCGATCAGCTTGATCTTCAGCCCCGAAAAATCGAGCGTTCCCATCCAATCGGGACGATCATGATCCTTATGCGCGGCTTCGATTTTGGAGACGAAGCTCTCATAGCCGGTGAACAGAATGATGAGCACCAGATTGCCGGCGAGCGCGAGATCAACCAGCGTCAGCACGAGCAGAAGGATGTCCTTCTCGTCCATGCTGATGACGATCGGGATCTGCAGATAGAGCTCGCGGAAGAAGGTGACGATGAGAATGCCGAGCGTGGCGATCAGCCCCAGATAGACCGGCGCCATCAGCCAACGGCTCGAATAGATCATCCACTCGATGACGCGCTCCAGCCCGCGCGGCCGGCTTCTCGGATCGTCTGAATTCGCCATGTCGTCCCCTTGAGCGCGGAACCTAACGCGCGTCGCCGCTCCGCCAACAACATTCGCGCCGCGCGCTTCGGGGCGCTCGACGAGAACGATTTGCGAACCCGAATCGGGCTAGCAAGCTCTCATGGCAGATTCCGCAGAACGCTTGGTGTCGCCCGCCCGCATGCCGGGGGAGGGAGCCGATCGCGCGCTCCGCCCGACGGGTTTCGACGAGTTCGTCGGTCAGCCGCAGGCCAAGTCCAACCTCAAAGTGTTCGTCGACGCCGCCCGCAACCGCGGCGAAGCGCTGGACCACGTGCTGCTGTTCGGGCCGCCGGGGCTGGGCAAGACGACGCTGGCGCAGATCATCTCGCGCGAGCTTGGCGTCGGCTTCCGCGCTACGTCGGGGCCGGTGATCGCGCGCGCCGGCGATCTCGCGGCGCTTCTCACCAATCTCGAACCACGCGACGTACTCTTCATCGACGAGATCCATCGCCTCTCGCCGGCGGTCGAGGAAATCCTCTACCCGGCGATGGAGGATTACCGGCTCGATCTCATCATCGGCGAAGGCCCGAGCGCGCGCAGCGTGCGCATCGATCTCTCGCCGTTCACGCTGGTCGGCGCAACGACGCGCGCCGGTCTGCTCGGCACGCCGCTTCGCGACCGCTTCGGCATCCCGGTGCGGCTCGAATTTTACGGCCCCGAAGAACTCACCGGCATCGTCGTGCGCGCGGCGGAAAAACTCGGCGCGGTGATGACGCAGGAAGGCGCGATGGAAATCGCCAAGCGCGCGCGCGGCACGCCGCGCGTTGCGGTGCGTCTGCTCCGGCGCGTCCGGGACTTCGCCGACGCCGACAGCGCGGTGATCGACGCGAAGGTCGCCGACAAGGCGCTGCGGCGCCTCGAGGTCGACAGCGATGGGCTCGACATGCTCGATCGGCGCTATCTCAAATCACTGGTGG
>DASZSK010000042.1:0-9440 GCA_035548735.1 Caulobacterales bacterium
GCTGAACTCGCCAATTTCGCATTTGGGCCAGACAGACATTTTGCTTCTACCCCCTTCGCGCCGCTTCGATCTTCGCCACGTCGATCTTCTTCATATCCATCATCACCGTGAAGGCGCGTTTGGCTTCATCGCCCCCCGCCATCATCGCTTCGGTCAAGGCGCGCGGCGTGATCTGCCAGGAAATGCCCCACTTGTCCTTGCACCAGCCGCAGGCGCTCTCCTCACCGCCATTGCCGACGATGGCGTTCCAATAGCGATCGGTTTCGGCCTGGTCCTCGGTGGCGATCTGGAACGAGAAGCTTTCATTGTGCGTGAACACCGGCCCGCCATTCAGCCCCAGACACGGTATGCCGATGACCGTGAACTCCACCGTCAGCACCTGTCCGGCTTTGCCGCCCGGAAAATCCGTCGGCGCGCGATGCACGCCGCCGACCGCGCTATTCGGAAACGTCTCCGCATAGAAGCGCGCGGCGCCTTCGGCGTCGCTGTCGTACCAGAGGCAAATTGTGTTCTTGTTCATCGCCGCTCCTCCGACATCGAGTAATCGCGCGCTAGACTTCGAGTTCCATCGGCAATTGGTCGAGGGCCAAAACCCATGGATGCCGCCGCTCCCCATACACTGAAAAGCGTGGCGGCGGAAAATCCGGATCGGCGAACGCCCCCACCGCCACCGTCACAAAACCCGGCGGCTCCCAATACACCGTCGAACCGCAGATGGGACAGAAGCCGAACGTGCAGGATCCGCCGCTATCGCCGCGCCGCGACCAGTGCGACGCGGCCCACGATCGTCACGCTTTCGCGCGGATAACGCGCCTGCACCGCAAACACGCTGCCTGTGCGCTTCTGACATTCGAGGCAATGACAAATGGAGATGCGAACCGGCTCACCTTGGCAGGTGGCGCGAAGCTGTCCGCAACTGCATGACGCGATCCGGCTGGTCATGGGGCAATCCTCAATGTGCAACTCTATCCTACATCGTCCGCGCGGCCGTATCACGCACTCATCGCTTTCGCTGAGGCGCTGGGGGCCGCCGGCTTCCAGCCGGCAGACGACAATAGATGCGCGTCACATCACCGACGTGGCGTCAGGCTTGCGCGCATAGCGCACACGCGCTGAAACTCGGCGCACAGAAGAAGGAAGCGCATCATGGGCGTCTTGGACGGCAAGGTCGTCATCGTCACCGGCGGCGGCAACGGCATCGGCAAGGAATGCGCGCTGCTGGCGGCGCGCGAAGGCGCGAAAGTGCTGGTGAACGATCTCGGCGGCTCGCTCAAAGGCGACGACGCAGGCTCCGCCGGCCCGGCGCAAACCGTGGCCAATGAGATCAACGCAAATGGCGGAACGGCGATCGCCAATTCCGACAGCGTCGCCGATTACGACGCCGTAGCCGCCATGGTCTCGCAGGCGAAGAAGGAGCTTGGCGGGCTTCACGCCATCATCAATCCCGCCGGCATTCTGCGCGACGGCATGTTCCACAAGATGCCGCCCGAGGATTGGCGCGCGGTGATCGATGTGCATCTGCACGGCGCGTTCAACGTCTGCCGCGCCGCAGTCGAGCATTTCCGCGAGCAGCAGGACGGCGCGTTCGTGCTTTTCACGTCAACGTCGGGGCTGATCGGCAATATCGGGCAAGCGAACTACGCGGCCGCGAAGCTCGGCGTGATGGGCCTGTCCCGCGTCGTGGCGATGGAGGGGCAAGCCAAGAACGTGCGATCGAACATCATCGCGCCGTTCGCCTGGACCCGCATGATCGAGAGCATTCCGGTGAAGGACGAAGCCTCCGCGAAGCGCGTCGAGCGCATGCGCCGCGCCATGCGCGCCGATCAAGTGGCGCAGTTCGCCATCGCGCTTTGCGCCGACGCCGCCAAGGACGTGTCGGGGCAAATTTTCAGCGTGCGCGGCAATGAAGTGTTTCTGTTCGACCAGCCGCGCCCGATCCGCGCCTTGGCGCGGATCGAAGGCTGGAGTCCCGAGACGCTCATCGCTCACGCTTTGCCGGCGCTACGCGGCAGCTTCACCGACCTCGGCGCAACGACGAGCGTCTTCCCCTGGGAGCCGGTTTAGGACTTGGTCGCGGTCGAGGTCGACGTGCCGGTGGTCGTCGCCGGCGTCGCCGCGCGCGGCACTTCGCGCGGGCAAACGTCGTTGCCGTGCGCGTCCGCGCAATTCAAAATCTGCGCATCGGTCGCGCCCGGCGCCAGCACGACCAGCCAATGCTCGTGCGGATCATAGGCGGTGCGCGTGAGCTGCGCGCCGCACTGCACCGACAGCACCAGCGATCCGGCATGCGCACCATAGATGCTGGCCGGATCGACGTCGGGCGGGATCACGCCGCGCGATTCCGCCGCGCGAACCGTGTGGCACACTGGCGTCGAGTCCGCGTGCGCGGCCTGGTAGGCCGCCAGCAGCTGATAGCCGTACACCGGCAATTCCTCCTGAGACTTGGTCTGCGCTTCAGCCATCAGCCCGGTCGGGCCGGTCGTGGTCGCTTCGGTGGTGGTTTGCGCCGGCTGTCCGCAAGCGGCGAGCGCCACAGCCAGGATCAGAGCCATCTTTTTCATATGGGGCCTCCCTCAATGCGAAGTCGAACCGCCAGCTATGCGTTTCGTCAATTCTTTTCGATCTCGAACTTGAGGCCCATATTGCCGCCATGATCGAAAAGCGCCCCTTCGACAGCCTCGGCCGCTTCGAGACCGACTGGCTGAACGCCCACTACCACTTCTCCTTCGCCGGCTATCGCGACCCTGCCCGCATGCAATGGGGCGCGCTTCGCGTCTGGAACGACGACACCATCAAGCCAAAGACTGGTTTCCCGCCGCATCCGCATGCGGACATGGAAATCATCACCTATGTCCGCAGCGGGGCGATCACCCATGAGGACAGCATGGGCAATCGCGGGCGCACCGAGGCCGGCGACGTCCAGGTGATGAGCGCGGGCTCCGGCGTCACCCACGCCGAGTTCAATCTCGAGGACGGCGAGACCACACTCTATCAAATCTGGATTTTGCCGAAGCAGCGCGGCGGCAAGCCATTCTGGGGCGCCGCCAAGTTTCCGAAAGCCGAGCGCGCCGGCGTGCTCGCAACCCTGGCCTCGGGCTTCCAGGCCGATCAGGACGCCGGCGCCCTGCCGATCCGCCAGGACGCGCGCATCCTCGCAGCCACCCTCAATCCCGGCCAAAGCGTCAGCTACAAGCCGGAATCCGGCCGCCACCTCTATCTCACGCTGGCCAAGGGCGAAGCCTCGGTGAACGGCGCGGCGCTCGGTCCCCGCGACGGCGCGGCGATCCGCGACGAGGCGGAGATACGCATCGAGGCGACCACGCCGATGGAAATCGTTTTGGTCGACTCGCCGTGATTTCGTGAGCTTAGCGTCAGTAATATCGACTACAAATTGGAGCACTTCGCTTCACGGCTAAGATGTCGCATGGCGTGTTCTTGGGCACGGGGCGCCGAACCTTTCCTAACCCTGCGGAAATTTACCTCTCGTTTGCCATTGGCGCCGTTCTCCTGGTCCCGGGTGGGAAGGTTCGACGCCAATGAGCTCCGTGGCCGATATTCAGGTGCTGATTGTCGATGACAACCGACAGATGCGCTTCCTGATGCGCAGCCTGCTTCGGGCGGCGGGCGTTTTTCGCGTGGCGGAAGCGGACGGCGCGCTCGAAGCCTTCGATCTCATGAACCGCTTTCCGGTCGACCTCGTTCTGGTGGACTGGATGATGAAGCCGATCGACGGCATCGCCTTCACCAGGATGGTGCGTATGGCGGAGGACAGCCCCAATCCGTTCGTGCCCGTTCTGATGATGACGGCGCACACGGAAGCTTCCCGCGTGAAGGCCGCGCGCGACGCTGGCGTTACGGGCTTCCTCAAGAAGCCGATCAGCGCGCGCGTGCTGTTCGAGCGCATGAGCGCCTCTCTGCTCGACACGCGCGTGTTCGTTCGCACGCCCGACTATTTCGGACCGGATCGCCGTCGCTGTCAGGATCCGCGCTATCTCGGCCCTTTCCGCCGCAGCGGCGACCAGAACGGGCTGACCGACGAACAGAGCAAAGCGCAAACACTCGATATCGAGGATGTGCGCCTGCGCGCATGACTGCGCTCGCGCCTTGCGCGCCGTTCCCCCAGCCCTAGGGTCAGCCGAACGTTCGGCGGGATCCCAGATGAAAACCTTGTTATTCGCGCTGACTGGGCCGCTGCTGCTCAGCTCATGTCTTGCAGGCGCCGCCATCGGCGCGGCGGGCGCAGTCGCTGGCGCTGCGGTGAAGACGACGGGCGCCGTCGTCGGCGCTGCGATCCCGGACGGCGACGATCATCACGACAAGGACAAAGAACAGCGCCGCTAGCGCGCTCACGCGGTCGTGGCTGGCGCTCGCCGCGGGGCGGGCTCATATTGGCTTGAGCGTTCTCTCATCCCAAGGAGCTGCCTCTCATGCGTCCGATTCATCTTCTCGCGGCGCTTGCGGCCTGGGGTTTCGCCCAAGCCGCCTCCGCCGCGCCTGTTGCGATCGCGCCCGTCGCCGTCGCGCCGGCGTTGGAGACGAAATTCAGAGACGATTACGGCCCGCGCGAAAGCGAGTATCTGGTGCGCGAAACCACCGACGAAGTGACGGAAGCGTTGATGCACGCCGGCGCCACTGTTGAGCGCGATGCGCGCGTGCGCGTCGAGATCACGCTGGTGGACGCCAAGCCGAACCGCCCAACGTTCGCGCAAATGGGCCGCCCGCCCTTCATCGACTTCTCGTCGATCTCGATCGGCGGCGCCGAGCTCCACGCCGTGTTCCGGTCTGCCGATGGGCGCACGCTCAGCGAAGTCTCGTACAAATATTACGACCCGCGCCTCGACGAGTTTTCGCAGGCCAACAGCACATGGACGACGGCGCGCCGCGCCATCGACTCGTTCGCGCGTCGCGTGGCGGAAGCTTACCGCGCCAACGTCGCCTCAAGCTGAGTATTTGGCCCAGCCCTGCGCGCGCAACACGCACGCAGGGCATTGGCCGCAACCATAGCCCCAGGCATGGCGATGCGTCCGATCGCCTTCGTAACAGGTGTGCGTGTGCTCGATAATAAGATCGACGAGCGGCGCGCCGCCGAGTTCACGCGCAAGCGCCCAAGTCGCGGCTTTGTCGATATGCATCAGCGGCGTTTCGATTGAGAGCGGCGCATCGAGACCGAGCCGCAACGCATTTTCCATCGCGTCGATGGTCGCACGCCGACAATCGGGGTAGCCGGAATAATCCGTCTCGCACATCCCGCCGACCAGCGCGCCGATATCGCGCCGGTACGCGTGCGCCGCGGCGGTGGCCAGAAACACCAGATTGCGCCCGGGCACGAAGGTCGTCGGCAGGCCGCTCTCGGCCATGGCGATGGCGCGGTCCGCGGTGAGCGCGCTTTCCGCCAAACGGCCGTAACCGCGCAGATCAACAACGACGTCGGCGCCCAAACGTTCGTTCCATTCCGGCCGCAATGCGGCGACGCGCTCACGCACGATCGGCCGCTGCGTCAGCTCGATCGCGTGGCGCTGTCCGTAATCGAACCCGATGGTTTCAACACGGCGATAGCGTTGAAGCGCCCAGGCGAGGCAGGTCGCGGAATCCTGACCGGCGGAGAAAAGCACAAGAGCGGCGTCCGGCATGATCCGGCTTATATGGGGCGGCGAAGGAGCCGCAAATGGACGCCGTCACGCTTTACGCCACTTGGCCCAATTTGGAGGCGGCGGAAACCGCTGCGCGCCAGCTTGTTGAACGCCGCATCGCTGCTTGCGTGAATCTGCTGCCGAACGTGGTTTCGGTGTATCGCTGGGAAGGCGCGCTGCAGCGCGATTCCGAAGTCGTCATGCTGGTGAAGACCACTGCCGCACGGGCCGCCGAAGCGCGCGACGCGATTGTTGCACTGCACCCTAATCAGCTTCCTTGTGTCACCGCATTCCGGATCGATTCCGCCTGCGCCAGCGCCCCTTTCCTGAACTGGTTGCAACAAGAGACGCTGTGACGCCACGGCACTGTGGCGGGCGCGCCTCAGCTTGGCGACGGACGTGACGCGGGCGTCAAGAAAAGGCCGATCGGCCCGTTGACACAAACGTCGCACCTGCCTGCTATAGCACAACGGTCGAATAACGGCCCGGGCGGGGGAGAGTCTGCCCGCTAACAAATCAGTTCACGGCCGGAGTGCGCGGAAAAAGCGATCACGCTCCAGGTGCTGGGAGGTAGGCGAATGAGCAAGAAAACTTGGAGCTGGATGTTGCTTTCGAGCGCATCGCTCGCCGCGATGGGCGCATTGGCGACGCCCGCGATGGCGCAAGAGGCGTCGGAAGAGATCGTCGTGACGGCCACCGGTCGCGCGGCTGCGATCCAGGACGTCCCGATCGCGGTCCAGGCCATCACCGGCGAGGCGCTGA
This sequence comes from Caulobacterales bacterium, assembly GCA_035548735.1. GTDB lineage: Bacteria > Pseudomonadota > Alphaproteobacteria > Caulobacterales > Aquidulcibacteraceae > Vitreimonas. The sequence continues at coordinate 6,393 of DASZSK010000042.1, forward strand.
AGCAGGACGAAGTGCACAGCCTGCTCGACCTCAATCAGCTCACGCCGACCATGCGCATCGGCGTCGGCCAGTCCAGCACCGCCGGCACCATCGCTTCGATCCGCGGCATCGGCACGGGCGCCGACAATCCCGGCTTCGAATCCGCGGTGGGCTTCTTCATCGACGGCGTCTATCGCGCCCGCGCGGGCACAGCGCTGGGCGACCTCCCGGAAGTGGAGCGCATCGAAGTGCTGCGCGGCCCGCAAGGGACCCTGTTCGGCAAGAACACCTCGGCCGGCGCCATCAGCGTGGTCACGGCGGGGCCTGAGTTCGATTTCCACACCTGGGCCGAAGCCGGCGTGGGCGATCGCAACGAGTTGCGCACCGCCTTCGGCATGACCGGCCCGCTCTCGGAAAATTTCGCGCTCCGTTTCGACGGCTCGATCCGCAGCCAGGACGGCTACATTGACGGTGTCGACCCCGCCAGCGGCCGACATTTCGACATCAACAACACCAATCGTTGGTCGGCGCGCGGCCAGGCGCTCTGGGACATCAACGAGAACGCCACGTTGCGTGTCATCGTCGACGGCAGCCATATCGACGAGAATTGCTGCGGCGCTGTGAACGTGCAGTCGGGATCGGTCGTGGGTCCGCTGCTCGGCATCTACTTCCCCGGCTCGCTGCTGGCGCCGAACGTCGACGCGCGGCAGATGACCGTGACGCCGTCGCACCTCTACCGCGAACAGGCCGACGATTTCGGCGTGTCGGCGCAACTCGACTGGGATCTTGGCGGCGTCAACCTCACCTCGATCACCGCCTATCGCAACTGGGACTCGACGCGCGATCAGGACATCGACTTCGCGTCGTTCGATCGCGCCTACCGCAGCGGCCTTGAAATCGGCTTCGAGACGACGTCGGAAGAAATCCGCTTGCAGGGCGAGCACGGCCGCCTGAACTGGCTCGTCGGCCTGTTCGGCAGCCGCGAAAACATGGACACGACCGACCGCATCCGCTTCGGCACGGATGCGCTCACGTACGCAAACGCGGCGACGTACTTCCTCACCATGTTCAGCGGTCCGCTGGATTCAAGCGGCAACCCGACGCCGGTTCCCGGCAACGCCCGCAAACTCTACAACGCCCCGGTCGTCGTTCCCGGCGCCGGCGGTCTCACCGACGTGCAGATTTGCGCGCTCTCTTCCGGCACCTCGCCCTTCTGCACCAGCACGACCCATACGCAATCGGCGGCGCTGTTGGGCGTGCCCTCGCTGGCGGATGTCTACCTGCCGAACATCACCAACGGAAACGGCCAGCAGGCCGACCGCTGGGGCGTGCAGACCGACACCCTGTCGATCTTCACCCACAACGAAATCAGCCTCACGCAACAGCTCGTGCTTACGCTTGGCGCGCGGTTCAACCACGAAACCAAGGATTTGGACGCGCTGCTGAATTCGACGAACGCGGGCTGCGCCGTTCTTCAGAACACCTTGATCGATCCAGACGGCCCCGGCCCGGCGGGTCCGACCAACCTGGCGGCGCTGGTTACTACGGCGACTTCGGGCGCCGCGGCCGTGCCGTTCGCGCTCGCGTGCAACGCCGTCACCAATACGCTGGCCAACGGCGCGTGGACCGACAAGCGCACCGAAAACGAGTGGGGCGGCACGGCCTCGCTCGCCTATCACATCAATGACGATGTGATGGTCTATGGCAGCTATTCGCGCGGCTATAAGGCCGGCGGCTTCAACGTCGATCGCTCGGCCTTCTTCGGCCCGGGCAACCTGCCGGCGTTCTACAACGGCCCGCTCAGCGTCAAGTCGCTCGAGTTCAATCCTGAATTCACGGACGCGTACGAATTCGGCGTGAAGTCGAACCCGATGCCGGGCATGACGCTGAACGCCACGCTGTTCTACGAACAGATCAGCGACTATCAGGAAAACGCCTTCTCCGGCTTCAACTTCTTCACGCTGAACGTGCCGGAGCTGATCACCAAAGGCGTCGAACTGGAATTCGCGGCGCGGCCGACCGATCGCCTGACAGTGACCGCCGGCGTGCTCTACGACGACGCCTATTACAATTCGTCGGCCACGTTCGGCGGCGAGACCATCGCCAAGGGCACGCCGCTAGCCGACGCGCCGGACTGGACGGTGACCGGCTCCGCCAATTATCGGCAGCCGTTGCCAAACCATTGGGTCGCGAACTTCTACATCAACGGGCGCTGGGTCTCCGACTACCGGACGCAGACGCTGGGCCGCAATCCGATCACCGACAACGGCGCCTTCGCGCTGTTCGACGCGCGCATCGGCATCGGCCCGGAAAACGAGCGCTGGGGCTTGGACGTGTTTGTCCGCAACCTCACGGACGAGACCTATTATGTCGGCGGCTTCGGTGCGCCGGAGCGGACGTTGCCGGGCGCGCTCGATCCGACGGGCTCGAAAGGCAATTATCTCGTTTATCCGAACGAGCCGCGGACCGTGGGCGTCGTGCTCCACGCCCGGTATTAATCGCTTCTCAACGCGATGAAGGCGGCCGGAGCGAAAGCTCCGGCCGTTTTTCTTTGCAGCAGACCCTCCTTTGAGGGTCGGTTAAGGGGCCCGGCCTTAGATCAGGGGCCATGCCCGAACCGGCCGACCTTCGGCGCGACTTGGCCACGGTCGACATCATGATCGTCGACGACAACGCCGCGATGCGGACGCTGATCCGCAGCGTGCTCCGCGCCGTCGGCGTCACCCGCATCCGTGAAGCGGGCGATGGACAAGACGCGCTGGACCAACTCGCCGCACGGCCCGCCGACGTCGTCCTGCTCGACCAGGCCATGCCGGCCATGACTGGCCTCGACATGGTGCGGAAACTCCGCGCCGACGCGCAACACCCCGCCGCCAAGTCCCGGATCGTCATGGTCACGGGCTATGGCGATCGTCGGCACGTGGCCGAAGCCCGGGACGCCGGCGTGGATGAGTTCCTGGTGAAGCCCATCACCACGCGCGCGCTGCTGATGCGTATCGAAGCGGCCCTGGCGCGTGGCCGGGAGTTCGTGGACATCGACGGCTTCCATGGCCCCGATCGCCGCAGAAA
>DASZSK010000043.1:0-5889 GCA_035548735.1 Caulobacterales bacterium
GCGCGTCTGAGTTCGCTTGCTTGTTCCAGCGCGATGGCCTTGTTGAAATGGGTGATGAAGGCGCCGGGCGCTTGCCGCAGGGCGGCATCGAAAATGGGAATCGCTTCGCGCGTGCGGTCGAGTTTGGTGAGACTCACGCCCAATGCGTTCAGCGCATCGACATTGCGGGGGGCAGAATCGCGGGCGCGTGTGGCGTAGTCGAGCGCCTTGTTGAACTGGTTGAGATTCAGATTGTGATAGGCCGCCAGTATGAAGATGTTGGGATGTTCAAATCCCCTGTCGGCTGCCTCGCCCGAAACGGCCATGGCGCGGCGCATGTCGCCCGCGCGGACGGCAGCGTCTATGGCCTTGAGATAGTCCTGAAGCTGCGGCGGGCGGCCGATGCCCGGCGATCCGGGAAGCATTGCCATGCTCCGTCATGGCGCGCGCTGTTTAGAGCGCGCGCTTGATGGTCTCGACTTCGTAGCACTCGATGACGTCGCCCTTGGCGATGTTGTCGTAGTTGGCGAAGCTCATGCCGCATTCCTGGCCGGTCTGGACTTCGCGCACCTCGTCCTTGAAGCGCTTGAGCGTGGAAAGCTCGCCTTCGTGGATCACCACGTTGTCGCGGATGAGACGCACCTTGGCGCCGCGGCGCACCACGCCTTCGGTGACGCGGCAGCCTGCAACCTTGCCGACCTTCGAGATGTTGAACACTTCGAGGATCTCGGCATTGCCCAGGAACTTTTCGCGCGTTTCGGGCGCGAGCATTCCGGAAAGGGCGGCTTTGATGTCGTCCACCACATTGTAGATGATGTTGTAGTAGCGGATTTCGACGCCGTCGCGGCGCGCGCGTTCGCGGGCCTGCGCATTCGCACGCACGTTGAAGCCGATGATCGCCGCCCCCGATGCTTGCGCCAGGATCACGTCGGATTCGGTGATGCCGCCGACGCCGGATTGCAGCGTCTGCACTGCCACCTCGTCGGTGCCGAGCTTTTCGAGTGCGCCCTGGATGGCTTCGACAGAGCCCTGCACGTCCGCCTTGATGACCAGCGGCAACAGCCGCTTCTCGCCTTCGCTGCGGCTTTGCAGCAACTGGTCGAGCGTCTGGCGCGAGGTTGCCTTCTGGCGCAGTTCGCGGCGCTTGCGGGCGCGATATTCGGTTACCTCGCGCGCACGCGCATCGGATTCGACGACGACGAATTCGTCGCCCGCTTCCGGCGCCGCCGATAGGCCCAGCACTTCGACCGGAACCGAGGGACCGGCACTTTCCACCGTTTCGCCGCGATCGTTGACGAGCGCGCGCACGCGGCCCCATTCGGAGCCCGCAACGAGGATGTCGCCCTGACGCAGCGTGCCGCGCTGCACGAGCACGGTGGCCACGGGACCGCGACCCTTGTCGAGCTTGGCCTCGATCACCGCGCCTTCGGCGGTGCGATTTGGATTTGCTTTCAGGTCGAGGATTTCGGCCTGCAGCAGGATCGTTTCTTCGAGCTTGTCGAGATTGATGTTCTTGGTCGCCGACACGTCGATGGCGAGCGTTTCGCCGCCCAGTTCTTCGACCTGGATCTCGTGCTGGAGAAGTTCGGTCTTCACCCGCATCGGATCGGCGTCGTTCTTGTCGATCTTGTTGACCGCCACGATGATCGGAACGTGGGCGGCCTTGGCGTGGGCGATCGCTTCCACCGTTTGCGGCATGACGCCGTCGTCGGCGGCGACCACGAGCACCACGAGATCGGTCACTTTCGCGCCGCGTGCGCGCATCTGGGTGAAGGCCGCGTGGCCCGGCGTGTCGAGGAAGGTGATCTTCTGCCCCGATTTCAGCGCCACCTGATAGGCGCCGATATGCTGGGTGATGCCGCCCGCTTCGCCGGCGGCGACGTCGGTCTTGCGCAGCGCATCGAGCAGCGAGGTCTTGCCGTGGTCGACATGGCCCATCACGGTCACCACCGGCGGACGCGGCAGCATCGTTTCGGCCGCGTCTTCGGCGCCCTTCAGGCCTTCGAGCACGTCGGATTCGGCAACGCGCTTGACGGCATGACCATATTCCGTGGCGACGAGTTCGGCGGTATCGGCGTCGATCACGTCGTTGACGGTCGCCATGATGCCGTTCTGCATCAGCACCTTGATCACATCGACGGAACGGCGCGCCATGCGGTTCGCCAATTCGGACACCGTGATGGTTTCCGGAATCGTCACTTCGCGCGGACCGGCGGGACCGGCCTGTTGGGTTTGCTGGCCCTTGTTCACGCGTTGCAGATGGCGGCGATAAGAGGCGACCGAACGCACGCGCTCGTCGTCGTCGGAGAGCGCGCGGGTGACGGTGAGCTTGCCGCGGCGGCGCTCGTCGGGCGATTTGCGCGCGGGCGTGGCGTTCTTGGGTGCTGCCTTGCCGCCGGGGCCTTTCTTGGCGCTTGTCTCTTCTTCCTCGTCATTGACCGGCTTGCGGCGATGGCCGGCATCGGCATGCGCCGCCGGTGCTGCCGCAGCTTCTTTCTTTTCGAGTCTGCGGGCGGCTTCTTCTTCGGCGTGCTTCTTGGCGAGTTCGTCAGCGGCCTTGCGCGCGTCTTCTTCGGCTTTGCGCTTTTCGGCGGCGGCGCGTTCGGCGGCCAGGCGCGCTTCTTCGACGGCGCGATGCCTGGCTTCTTCTTCGGCGCGTTTGCGCGCTTCCTGTTCTTCGATGCGCGCACCGGCAAGCGCACGGCTGCGCGCGACTTTCTCTTCTTCGGTCAGTTGGCGCAGCACCACGCCGCGTGCGGCCTGCTGGTCGCGCGGCGTTTGAGCTGGAGCGGCCTGCTGCGGTTTGACGTCCGGCTGTTGCGGCTTGGGCGTTTCGGCGACCTTGGGCATCTCGCCCGGTGCAAGACGTGTGCGTTTCTTCTCCACGACCACGGCTTTACTGCGGCCATGACTGAAGCTCTGTTTGACGGTCGAGGTTTCGGTCTTTTTCAGCGACAGAGGTTGACGCCCCCCTGGGCGTGCCGTGCGTGTCGTGTCGTTCGTATCGTTCATCCGTGTCCTTCAGTTGCGGAAGCCGGAACCCCGCAGAAACGCCTGTGTCAGCCGGGGCGAAACGCCCGCCCCGCACCCTGTTTCAGCCAGTAAGGGCTTGCTGTCCCCCTTCGGGGCCCGCGGTGTATCTCATTTTAGCGGCCCGCGGCCAAGCGCAATTGCGGGCCGGGCTGCCAAGTCTTTCTATATAGGTGCTTTTCGGTTCAGGTCACGATGTCGAGGGTGCGCCGCGTCATCCGGTCCGCCGCCTTGAAGACGGCGATGCCCTCACGCAAGCCGAGTTCCGCCTGTTTGAGGTCGACCATGCCTTCCAGGAGATCGGCGCTCGCCATCGCCACATGCACCCGGTGATAGCTGGCCGGGTGGGAGGCATCGACCGGCTCAACCGGGACCGATGGCGCGGACGCCGCCCGCACGATCTGGTTGGCGGCGGCGCTCACCCGGTTTCCGGCCGTCCGTATGGCGGCGGCCGCGACGGCCATGGGATCGCTCATGGGCGCGAGTCTCGCGCCCGCGCCCTAGCACAGGCTCAAGAAATTCGCGGGCCTTTAAGTCGAATTGGATCGGCCGGCGGGCTATGGTCGCGCGGGGCCGGATGGGGCAGCGTTCTTGCCAAGCCATTGGAATGACTATCATCGCCGCTGGTCTCGGCTGTCCGCGCCGCTGCGGCCGGACGCGGACATCGTGCGCGGCTTCGAAGACATTCTTCGCGGCCATGACGCGCGTGTGCTGCTGTTGGGCGTGACGCCCGAGCTTGCGCATATCGGCAAACGTCTTTCGGCCATCGATCGCAGTGCCGCGATGATCGCCCATATCTGGCCGGGCGATACGGACCGCGCGCTGGCCCGCGAGGCAAACTGGCTTTCGCCGCCGTTCCCCGATGCCGCCTTCACCGCGATCATGGGCGATGGAAGTCTGAGTGCGGTGAGCTGGCCCGAGGATTACCGCATCCTGTTTGCGCAAGCAGCCCGCCTTCTCGAACCGGGAGGGGTCCTGGCGTTGCGTCTGTTCAAGACGCCGGAGGATTGCGAAACGCGCGATGCGTTGACGGCCGATACGCTTGCCGGAAAATGCGAAACGTTCCACGCCTTCAAATGGCGGCTGGCGATGGCGGTCGTGACCGAGGCGGGCGATCCCAATATCGCGGTCACAGCGATCCGTGCGGCGTTCGATGCGATGTTTCCCGACCGCGCCGCGCTGTCGTCGGCGACGGGTTGGAGCCGCGAGGACATCGATACGATAGACGTCTATGCGAATTCGCCCGACGTCTACAGCTTTCCCACAGCCGCACAGTTGCGCGAGACCATATCGGAGACATTTGCCAACATTCGCCTTGTCGATTGCGGTTCCTATCCGCTGGCCGAGCGTTGTCCGATCCTTGCGATGGTGCGCCGATGAACGATCCCTTGTGGCAATCGCTGAAGAGTGCCGCGCCGGAAATCGCCTGGCCGCCGGTGATGCGCGGGGCCGGCGCGGCGCTGGAATCGCTTGCCCATCAGCTTGAAGCGAGCCAATGGCTTTCGGCAGACGAACTTCGCGCGCGGCAGGACGCACAGCTTGGCCATGTCGCCGAATATCTTTGCGAACATTCCGGCTTCTTTCGCGAACGGTTGAAGCGCGCCGGCCTTTCGGCGGCGAGCCTGCCGGGCAATCTTTCGCGCTTGCCGTTGCTGTCGCGGCGCGATCTGCAACGGCCCGACGTGCATTGCGACCATGCGCCTGAGGAACACAAGCCCGTGCGCGAGGCGCGCACATCGGGTTCGACGGGCGAACCTGTCGTCGTCAAACGCACGGCGATCAGCCAGTTGTTCTGGCTTGCCATCACCTTGCGCGAATATTTCTGGCACGAGCGCGATTTCCGCCTCAGCTATTCCGCGATCCGTCCGACGATTTCCGAATACAGCGTGCAGCCGAATTGGGGGGCGCCTGCGGCGGCGCTGTTCGAGACGGGACGTTCCCAGCTTATCCCCATAACAGCCGACATCGCGCGCATTGCGGATTGGCTCGGCGAATTCGCGCCCGATGTGCTGGTGATCTATCCCAATGTGGTAAGCGCGTTGATCGCACATCTGCGCAAATCGGGACGGACATTGCCGAGCGTCAAGCTGATCCGTTCGATCAGCGAAACCCTGTCCGACGAGCGACGTGCGCAGGCCGCATCGTTCTTCGGTGCGCGCGTGGTGGACAATTACTCGTCGCAGGAAGCCGGTGTCATCGCGGTGCAATGCCCCGAGGCAGACGGCTATCACATCATGGGAGAAAGCCTGATCGTCGAGGTGATCGGCGAGGGTGGCGAACCTTGCGCCGAAGGCCAGACGGGCCGTGTGGTGCTGACCGACCTGCACAATTTCGCCACGCCGCTGGTGCGCTACGATATCGGCGATTATGCGGAAATGGGCGGTGCATGTTCCTGCGGACGCGGGCTTGCCGTGCTCAGGCGAATTCTCGGCCGCGAGCGCAATCTGATTTTGATGCCGGACGGTTCGCGGCATTGGCCGCTGGTGGGATTTGCGCGCTTCCGCGACGTGGCGCCCGTTGTGCAATATCAGTTGATCCAGACGGGACGCGAGGCGATCGAAGTGCGGCTGGTGGTCGAAAAGCCGCTCCGCGCGTCGCAGCAGGGCGATCTGGAAAACGTCATTCGCGAGGCGCTCGGCTTTCCCTTTGCGCTCGATTTCGTTTACTTCGACGGAAGCATTCCGCCGGGTCCACGCGGCAAGTTCGAAGAGTTCGTTTGCAAGATCTAGACGGCTTCGCGGGCGAGCTTAGGCGTCGCGTGCCGGTACCGCGCCCATCGCCGGATCGCCCGGCCACAGCCGCGGGATGGTGCCGTGCGCAAACCAGCGAACGCGGAATTGATAGCCTTCCTTGGTGTATCCGACGAAGGTCAGCTTGGTG
>DASZSK010000044.1:0-9995 GCA_035548735.1 Caulobacterales bacterium
ACGATGCCGTCCGGCCCCCACGTGCGCCACGCGCAGATGCCGGCGATCACGCCGCAGAGCGTGATGACGGCGAGCACGAACAGAAGCCCAAGCGCGCTTCGGGTCGCGTTTTCCTGCTGCTGCTGAGGCGATGCGTAAAGCACCACGGCTTGGCCGCGTTGCAGATCGCTCCAGTTCTGCGGCAGCTGCTGGTCGTCAGGTCTAGGCATAGCGTTGCTCCTGACCGCTCAGCCGCGCTGGCAAGGCGGAATGTGATTCTTCACCGCGTAATAGTCGCGCACGCCGGGCGGCGTGGTCTGCGTGTCGGCCGCGCCGAGACCCGCGCAGAGGCGGACGGTGCGGCGGCCGAAGTCGAGCAAATCGCGCACGCTCAGGCCGTCGACGTCGCCGTTCCAGCCGGTGCTGTTGATGCGATCGAGCCCGCGCTCGAACGAGCGCAGCGCGTTGGACCAATCGTCCTGACGCGAGCCGCCCGCATGGTTGTGCGATTCACGCAGCCAGAACATGCCCTCGTACAATAGCGCTTCTGGATAGTTGGGCCGGCCCTCTTCCGCCGTGCAATAGGCGAGGCCCTGCCGGTCGGTCAGATTGAAGCGGATGCGCACGAGACAGGCTTGGCGGCGATACGCATCGCGCAGATCGTCGTCGCCGGTCACGTTGTGGAAAGCGGCGTCGGCGGCGCGATAGGCGGCCTGACCGTTGCCGGCGCGCTCTTCGAGCTGGCTCAGATAATAGTACGACTCCGCCTGGCGGGGGCTGTCCATCGACGCGGCGCGCGTGAAATTCAGCCGCGCGAAATACGCATCCCCCTGATAGCCGCGGGTGGCCGGGTTGTTGCGCTCGAACAGGATTTTGCCGCGCGAGAAATAAGCCTCCGCGTTCGGCGTGATGTCGCCGGCGGGATCAAGATCGTCCGGCGAAGCGCCGACGGCGCCGGCGAGGCTGCGCAGCGCCTCGTCTGTCATCTGGCGATGCAGGAAAATGTTGGCGCGTTCGATATAGATGCGCACTTCGCGCGTGCGATCGCCGCGACGCGAAGCGTCGCTGGTTTCGGCGCGCAGCGCTTCGTCATAACGCTGCAACGCGATGTTTTCCTGCCCGGCCAGCGTCAGCGCGCGCGCCAGCGCCAGCGCATATTCCGAGCGGCGGAGCACCGGTTGCGGCGTGCCCGAGGCGACCGCATCCTGGAACCAGCGCACCGCGCCGTCGTCGCCGGCATATTGACCGCGCGCCATGCGCACGCAGCCAATGCCCCAGCGCGCCTGCGGCGAGCCGAAGCGCAGCGCCGTTTGGAAATTGCGCTCGATCTCTTCGGGGATGGCGTAGGCGTTCTGCAGCGCCGTCGCGCATTCGAGATCGGCGGAATCGGTCGGATGGGCGATGCGGTCGAAGCCGGCATAGCGCAATTGCGAGCGGCCGAGATTGAAATAGACCCGCGCCGCCAGCGCGGAATCGTCCGGCGTCACGCCCGGCTGCATCAGCAGCAAGTCGGTCGCCAGCTTCGCGTCGCCGAAGCGGTTGCGCGCTTCGAGCGCGTTGTCGCGCGTCAGGCCCATGGCCATCGAGCGCTCGCCCAATTCGTTCGACACGTACGCCAGCGCCCGCGGCCCGCGTGCGGCGACGTAGGGCGAGGCCGCGCCCATGTTGGAGCTGAAGACACGCAGATAGGTCGCCGCGCGCAACAGATCATCCCGGCGCGAGGCCGCGGCGTCATCGCTCTCCGGCTGCTGCACCGGGCCGAGGCGATCGAGGATCACCATGGCCTGTTCGTAGGAGAGCGCCGGCCCGCCAATGGCGCCGGAGCGCGCCAGCTGGTCGAGCTGAGCGTTGGCGGCGTCGAAATTGCCGCGCAGGCGCTGCACGCGCGCAAGCTCAAGCGGCGCGTTGACGAGCTGGGGATTGGTGGTCATGGCCGCGCTGAATTGGCGTGCGGCCTCCTGCAGACGCTGCGCAGCGTCCGGTGCGCCGCCTTCGGCGATGATCCGATTGGCTTTGGCGGCGTGATAGAGCGCGTAGGAAACCTGCAGATAGGGACGCGAACCGCGCGCGAGGCGGGCCTCGCATTGCGCAGCCTCGTTCAGAGCCGCCGCGTCGGCCGGGACGCTCGTGCTGTACGTGTCGAGGTCGCGGATGTCGGCCGGATTGCGGAAGCAATCGTCGCTGCGGAACGCCCGGTTCGACTCGGCCGCGCCGACTGCGCCCTGGCTCGCCGCGCTGAGCGCCACGCCCAGAACCGCAACAGCAAGCGTCCGCCAAACTGGCTTTTTTGGTCTCGTTTTCCCCATAACGTCCCCCGCCGGAACCATGGGCGCCCCCTCAACACATGGTTAACAGAACGATAACCGATAAGTCGCTGAGGCGGAATGGCTTTGTGGTCGCGCACCCCAGGGGCGAATCGTACGGAACGAACCATAAGCCGAGGCTTGGCGGTGGGGGGCCTGGTCCTCAGTCCAGAACGTTCAGGCGCCAGCCGAACTCCACGGCCGAAGCCGCGGCGAACCCGTCGACGAGAAAAGCGATAATCTTGGACAACATGGCTGCGGTTCCCTTGCGAACGCCGCCACCTTGGCGCGTCGGCCAACCAGCCGCTGTGACCCGGGTCTCAGTCCGATCCGCATGAATCCGCCCTGAACCAAAAAGCCCAGCCCTCGCCGCAAACCCACCCTTCCTTTCGCCATGGCTTTGCTCCAGATCACACCCATGCACCGGTCACTCTTGCTCGCCGTCGCGCTCGCTGCCGTGGCTTTGACGCCCGCGGCCGCGCAAATGCAGGTCGCGCCGCCGGCCGCCGCCGCGCAGGTGACGCAGCCCGTCATGCTGATGGGGCCGGCGCGCACGCAGGCGCTCGACCTCGCCAATCGCTCGCTCAACGCCATGCAGAGCCTGCAAGGGCGCTTCCTGCAAACCTCGCCCGGCGGGCGCTTCAGCGGCGCGTTTTACCTGCAACGACCGGGAAAACTGCGCTTCGAGTACGACCCGCCGGCGACCATGCTGATCGTTTCCGACGGCCGCGTCGTCGCCGTGCGTGATCGCGCCTTGCGCACCACGCAGCGCACGCCGCTGCGCTCCACGCCGCTCAATTTCATTCTTCGAGGCGACATTGATCTGGAGCGCGACGCGCACATCACGCGCGTCGTCCGCCAGGGCGACTCGCTGTTCGTCACCGCGCGCGACCGCACCGGCCAAGCCAACGGCGAACTCACCATGCGCCTCGAACTGCCGGATGCGCACCTCTCTTCCTGGGAGGTGATTGACGCCACCGGCGCCCGCACCCAAATCGCCCTCACGCAAGTGTCGACGCCGGCCAGCATCGATCGCCGCCTGTTCCGCATGGACGACATGGTCGAGCAGAGCGGCCACCGCTGAGGGGCGCAGCCCCGTCGCGGGATTAACGAAGGCGCCACTGGCAAGTAATTTCTCCAGCGTCTCCTTGATTTTTTCGCCCCTGTGGCTTACATACAACGCATAGGCTGCCGCTCATCCCCCTGGATTGGCGTCGTCCCCCCCGCTGACGGATCCAGTGCGGCAGCCAAATCGCCGGAATTCCCCTGCCGGCGCTAGCGCCCCCAAAGGCGCCTCAGACGCCCGGTCGCGATGCGATCGGGCGTCTTCTTTATCTGGCGCCCCTGTCGCGGGGCCTTCCTTTCCAGCCCGGCTCGGACCAATCAGGCGCATGCTGAAAATCGCCAGCTGGAACATCAATTCGGTGCGCATCCGCCTCGACATCATTGCGCGCTTCGTGGCCGAAGCCCGGCCCGACGTGCTCTGCCTGCAGGAGATCAAATGCCGGAACGGGGAGTTTCCCGAAAAGGCGTTCAAGGCGATGGGGCTGAAGCATCTGCACATCGTCGGGCAGAAAGGCTGGCACGGCGTCGCCATCGCCTCACGCGTGAAGCTGGAGCCGGTCGAATTCGATCTCTGTCCGCGCAGCGAAGCGCGTCAGGCGGTGGCGAAGATCGATGGCGTCGAAATCCACAATCTCTATGTGCCCGCGGGCGCCGACGTGCCGGACGCCAGCATCAATCCGAAATTTCAGCACAAGCTCGATTTCGTCGAAGCGATGCGGAAGACCTACGCCAAGCGCAAAGGCAAGACCCCGACGGTCCTCGTCGGCGATCTGAATATCGCGCCCGGCGCGTTCGACGTCTGGAGCCACAAGCAATTGCTGAGCGTGGTTTCGCACACGCCGGCGGAGACCGACGGCCTGATCCGCGTGCGCGATCAGGGCGGCTTCGTCGATCTGGCGCGCGAACATCGCCCCGATCCGGAAAAGCTTTTCACCTGGTGGAGCTATCGCAGCCCCGACTACACCAAGAACAATCGCGGCCGGCGGCTCGATCATATCTGGGCCAGCGCCGATCTGGCGCCCCGCTCGCAAGCGAAGGCGTTTGCGATTCATGCGGAAGCGCGCGCGTGGGAGCGCCCCAGCGACCACGTGCCGGTGATGGCGGGCTTTGCGCTCTAGTTGACGGCGCGGGCCTGGATGCGGTCGAGCGCGAAAGCGGCGGCTTCAGCCACGGCCTCCAGCGCTTTCACTTCTTCCTTGGTCGCACGGTGAGGCTTCGCCCAATAGGCGCCGATCGCCGCGATCGGATCGTGTGGACGCACCGGCGCCATGGCGAGGCTGTTCACGAAGGTCGGCTTGTACGCCACGATCGGAATGCGCGGATCGTCGAACACATTGTCGATGACGACGGTCTGCTTGTTGAGGATGGCCCAGCCGGAAATGCAGGCTTCGATCGGGAAATCCTGGCCCTTCCAAAGCGGACCGATCGCATCTTCATCGACATAGGCGACGCGATCGCCGCGCTTGAGGACGACGGTTGCGCCGTCCGCCGTAGTCAGCCGGCGCGCCAGCGAGCGGATGATGACCGCGACGTCGAGTTCGGTTTCGGCCTCGGCGAGACTGTCGATCGCTTCGGCCAGCGGCGGATACTCGGTCCAGGTCGGGGTGGGTTCGAGATAAGCCAAGCTCATGCGCTCCAGATTGGCGCGGAAGCATTAACCCCTGATTTAAACTTCTGCAGCGCGCGTCACGATTGCAGGCGATAGCCGCCGGTTTCGGTGATCAAGAGCTTCGGGCTCTGCGCATCGGGCTCGATCTTCTGACGCAGCCGATAGATGTGGGTTTCCAGCGTGTGGGTGGTGACGTTGGCGTTGTAGCCCCACACCTCGCGCAGAAGTTCATCGCGCGCGACCGGCTTTTCGCCCGAGCGATAGAGGTAGCGCAGGATCGAGGTTTCCTTGTCGGTGAGGCGGATCTTCTTCTGCCGATCATCGAGCAACAGCCGCAGCGACGGTTTGAACTCGTACGGGCCGATGCGGAAGACGGCGTCTTCGCTGGCCTCGTGGCTGCGCAGATGCGCGCGGATGCGCGCCAGCAGCACCGAGAATTTAAATGGCTTCAGCACGTAATCGTTGGCGCCGGCGTCGAGCCCGGCGACCTGATCGGCCTCCTCGCGCGCGGCGCCGGTGAGCAGGATGATCGGCGCGCGCACGCCGCGCTGACGCAACATGCGGCATGCTTCAATGCCGTCCATGTCCGGAAGATGCACATCCAGAAGGATGATGTCGGGGTGCACTTCGGCGGCGAGCGCGAGACCATCTTCGGCCGAGCCCGCGCCCATGGCCTGGAACCCGTCCTCCAGCTCGAATTGCTCGATCAACGCCGAGCGAAGCTCGACGTCGTCATCGATCACGAGGATTGTCGAACCGCGACCGTTCACCATGCAGACGAGCCTGTCACCGAACCAAGCATACAGCCATAAGAGTGAGCATGTCCTTTCACGCTTTCGCAAGCGGACGCTTTCTCGGGCCGAACATCGAAACGCGCTGCGCGCTTGGCAAGGGCGGCGTCGTTGCTGCACGTGCGAAGAAGGAAGGCGATGGTGCGAGCCCGGCGGGTGTCTGGCCGCTGCGCCGCGTGCTTTATCGGCCCGATCGCGAAGCGCAGCCGCGCACCGCTCTGCCGTCCGCAAAGCTGAAGCCGGATGATGGCTGGTGCGATGCGCCTCAGGATCGCGCGTACAATCGTCCCGTGAAGCATCCCTATCCGGCGAGCGCGGAGCGTCTCTGGCGCGATGACCATGTGTACGATTTGACCGTCGTGCTCGGCTTCAACGACGACCCGGTCATTCCCGGCCAAGGCAGCGCTATTTTCCTGCATCTGGCGCAGCCGGATTGGCGCCCGACCGAAGGCTGCGTGGCGATCGATCGCGCGACGATGCTGGCGGTGCTCGCGGCGGCCGCGCCGGGCGATGCACTGACGATCGCCTAGGCGGCGACGCCGAACAACGCGCCGACGCCGGCGGTGATGATCATCGCCAGCGCGCCCCAGAAGACAACGCGAACGATCGCCACCATGGGTTTGGCGCCGCCGGCGCGCGCGCCGATCGCGCCCAGCACGCCCAGGAACACAAGCGACGCGAGGCCAACGGCAATCGCGAGCGTCGAGCGCGGCGACAGCAGGACGACCAACAACGGCAGCGCCGCGCCGGTCGCGAAGGTGGCCGCCGAGGTGAACGCCGCCTGCACCGGCCGCGCGGTGGTGATTTCGGAAATGCCGAGTTCGTCGCGCGCATGCGCGGCGAGCGCATCCTTCGCCATCAGCTGCTCGGCGACCTGTTTCGCCAGCTCCGGATCGAGCCCGCGCTTCACATAAATGTTGGCGAGTTCCTGATGCTCGAACACATTGTCTTCGGCGAGTTCGCGCCGCTCGCGCGCGAGGTCGGCGTTTTCGGTATCGGCTTGGGAGCTGACCGAGACGTATTCGCCCGCCGCCATCGACATCGCGCCGGCGACCAAAGCGGCGACGCCGGCTATCAAAATCTCCGATTTCTCCGCCGCAGCGGCGGCGACGCCGACGATCAGGCTCGCGGTCGAGACGATGCCGTCATTGGCGCCGAGCACGGCGGCGCGGAGCCAGCCGATGCGCTGAACCAGATGCCTTTCCCTATGGATTGTGCGCGCCATGGTGCTTCCTAGAAAATTGACCGACACGGGTTTTGCGCGCGATCAAGCGCGCGATCCAAACAAGGCTGAACCGACCCGCACCATGGTGGCGCCGAAGCGGATCGCGGTTTCGAAATCGTCGCTCATGCCCATGCTGAGTTCACGTAATCCATTGCGTGCGGCGATCTTGGCCAAGAGCGCGAAATGCATCGCCGGCTCCTCATCAACCGGCGGGATGCACATGAGGCCCGACACCGGCAGATCGTAAATCTCGCGTGCGGCCTTGATGAAGGCGTCCGCCTGCGCTGGCGAGACGCCGGCCTTTTGCGGCTCCTCGCCCGTATTCACTTGCACCAAAATCTCAGGCGCGCGGCCGAGCCTTTGCGCCGCTTGCGCGAGCGCCGCGGCGAGCTTCGGACGATCGAGACTGTCAATGGCGTCAAACAAGGCGACGGCGTCTTCCGCCTTGTTGCTTTGCAACGGCCCGATCAGCCGCAGGCGCAGATCAGGATAGAGCGTGCGCCGCGCCGACCAGCGCGCTTCGGCTTCCTGCACGCGGTTCTCGCCATAGAGACGCTGGCCGGTCGCCAGCATCGCCTCGATGCGCTCTTCCGGCTGTTGCTTCGACACCGCCACCAGGGCGACATCGGCCGGATCGCGGCCAGCGGCTTTGGCGGCGGCGGCGATGCGCGCCAGAATGGCGGCGCGGGCTGAGGCGGGATCGGTCGGAACGTCCATGCGAAACGTGATGGTGCTAGACGCGCTCGCGCGCCGCCTCAACCGCGAGGCCGGGCGGCCGGCCATCCCGGCCCTCTTCTTCTTCACCGACCCGGAGCGCACGCCGGCTCCGGCCAAGATCGCAGAGCGGCTGCCCCGCGGCGCGGCGGTCGTGTACCGGCATTTCGGCGCGGCCGACCGGCTGAGCGTGGCGAAAGCGCTGGCGGCCGTCTGCCGGCGGCGCGGCCTCACACTGCTGATCGCCGCGGACCCTGCCCTCGCCCGCCGGGTCGGCGCGGACGGCGTGCACTGGCCGGAGCGGCTGGTTCACAAAGCCCGCGCTGGGGTTGGTCTGCAAACGGGCGCGGCGCACAGCCGGAGGGGCTTGGCCCGCGCGGCGGCGACCCAGCTCGATGCGGCGATCCTGGCGCCGGTGTTTCCAAGCCGCAGCCCTTCGGCGAAGCGCCCGCTCGGACCGCTCCGGGCGGGCATCCTCGCGCTCGCCGCGGCGCTGCCGGTGATCGCACTCGGCGGCGTGAACGCGCGCACGGCGAAGCGCTTGCCGGGACGCGGTTTTGCGGGATTGGCGGCCGTCGAGGGCCTTCGCGATTAGAAGCGGAACGCCGATTCCAGCCGGACGCCGGCGCTCGGCTCTTCCTTGTCCTGCTGGTGCGTCGCGGTCAGGGCCGGGCTTTGCGGCACGCCGACGCTGACTTCGCCGCCGACGCGGACGCGCGGGGTGAATTGGTAGTACGCGCCGACCGCCGTCTGATCCTCACGGCCGCCATCGAGGCGCTGGTCGAGCCGCTGACCCTCGCGGATATCCACCGTGACGCCCCAATGCTCGTTGAGCCGCCAGGTCGGCGCCGGCAGGCGCTCCGCGCCCGGGCCCAGGCCGCCCAGATTCTGGGTGAGGCCGGTGGAGGTGGTGAAGCGCTCGTACCAGGGCATTTCGCGGGCGGCGGCGTTACGATCGGCCGCGGCGACCGCCGCAGGGGCAGGCTGCGCATGCGCAGCGCCAGCCGTCGCTAAGACGGCCCCCGCCACGATCCATGCGTACGGCTTGCCCACGATTTCCCCTCATCTTCCCCAGGGCTTGACGGACCAATATAGCTGAGTCCAACGCCCTTAGCAGTGAATTTTCAGCCACAGCAGCGTAAATATTTCGTCAAGACTCTGGGACTTTTTATGACCGTCGGGCCGCCGGGCGGTCCGTCATGCCATAACAAAGCCGGCTTCGCTCCCTTCTGTCCGCCAACCCCATGTGTGCTGGCGCCGGCTCTGGCTCCGCCCGGCGCGCATGGTATATGGGCGACGCGCCGCTCGGGGATGGACGCGGCTGAGGCGGAGGAAATGGTGATGAATCAACGCGGGCGCACCTTGTTGAAGGCCGCTATCTGTGTGGCGGCGGCCGGGGCGCTGACCGCCTGCTCCACCTTCAAGCCGGACACCGACCGCCAGCCCGGCCAATCGCGCGACAGCGACGTGCAAAGCTCCGGCGGCGGCATCGGCATTCCCCTGCTCGGCGGCGGCGGCGGCAGCCATCGTTCGTCCGATCAGCCGACCATCGGCGTCAACTCGTTCCTGTGGCGCGCCTCGCTCGACACGCTGGCCTTCATGCCGCTGACTTCGGTCGATCCTTTCGGCGGCGTCATCATCACCGACTGGCATTCCGACGCGGCGACGCCGAACGAGCGTTTCAAGGCCACCGTCTACATCCTCGACACGCGCCTGCGCGCCGACGCGCTCAACGTCTCGATTTTCCGCCAAACGCTGGTGAACGGCCAATGGCAGGACGCGGCGGTCAATCCCGACACCGAGTCGCAGATCGAGAATGCGATCCTGCGGCGCGCGCGCGAGCTTCGGCTTTCGACGGTGCAAGGCCACTAAGTCCGGCGCGAACGATCTCGTCCGCGCTTTTCCTTCCAAGCTGTGCTGGATAGTGTCGGCGCATGTCGCGTTACAATCATCGTGTGGTCGAGCCGAAATGGCGCGACAAGTGGAGCGCTGCGGACTTGTACCGCGCGCAATCGCCGGCTGAAGCCAAGGGCAAGCCGAAAGCCTACGTGCTGGAGATGTTCCCCTACCCGTCGGGGCGCATCCATGTCGGCCATTCGCGCAACTACACGATGGGCGATGTGATCGCCCGCTTTCGCCGCGCCAACGGCTACAACGTGCTGCACCCAATGGGCTGGGATGCGTTCGGTCTGCCGGCGGAAAACGCGGCGATCGAAAAGAAAGTCCATCCCAAGAAGTGGACCTACGAAAACATCGCCACGATGAAGGCGCAGCTGAAATTGCTCGGCCTCGCCATCGATTGGTCGCGC
>DASZSK010000045.1:0-20964 GCA_035548735.1 Caulobacterales bacterium
AGCGCGCCCGCGCTGGGCTGAAAGGCGCGCGCTTCGTTGCGACCGCGCCGCCGGACGCGCTCATGTGCGGCGCGCTCTGCGCCGACGCGCCTGCGCCGCGCGACTCCTCCTAAGCGAACGCCATCGTTTCAAAACGGGCCAGATCTTCACGCGACGCGCGCAAGCGCGGGCGCGCCAAAGGCGCTGGCGGCGGGAACTTTGGGAACGCCGGCGAAGGGCGGAACGTTGCGAAAGCGACGACGGGCGGGGGCCTCAGAAAGGTCTCCGGTGTGGAATCAGCTGCTTGAGGATGTTCGCCGCCGCTTCGCCGCTGTGCGGTCGTGGAGCGCGCCGCATCTCGAGCACGTGCGCGCGGCCGCGCCCTGGAAGCGCATCGGCATCGGGGTCGGCGGCGCCTTCGCCGTGCTGGTCGTCTCGCTCGTTCTCTTCCTCACCTTCGCCGACTGGAATGCCCTGCGTCCGACCGTCGCGCGGTTCGTCTCCGCCGCGAGCGGACGCGAGGTGCGCATCAATGGCGATCTCGACGTGCGGCCCTGGTCGCTCACGCCGGAAGTGCGCGTCGGTGGACTGGAGATCGGCAACCTTTCGCGCTTCCGCGATCGCGGCCGCTTCGCCGGCGTGCGGCAGGCCGATGTCGCCGTGCGGCTGTTGCCGCTCTTGATCGGCCGCATCGACATCGAACGCATCCGCTTGGACGGCGCCGACGTCGCGCTCTATCGCAACGCCAACGGCCAATCCAATTGGCAGGGCAAGCCGGGGCGCCCGTTCAATCTTCCCGCCATCCGCCAATTCGTTCTGCGCGACGGGCGCCTGAGCTTCGACGACGATGTCCGTCACATGAAGCTCAACGCCGTCTTCAACTCAGAGGAAAATCTGGCGCGGCGGCAGAACGGCCTGTTCCAACTGACCGGCGGCGGCGTGATCAACGGCCAACCGTTCCGGCTCGAAGCGCAAGGCGCGGCGCTTCTCAACGTGCGCCGCGACCGGCCGTACAATTTCAGCGCCGACGTGCGCGCGGGCGCCACGCACCTCGTGGCGCATGGCGCGGTCTTGCATCCGTTCGATCTCGCCCAATTCAGCGCCGACGTCGACGCGCGCGGCGACGACATCGCCGATCTCTATTATCTGCTCGGTCTCGCGCTGCCAAACACGCCGCCTTATCACCTGACCGGGCGAGTCGCGCGTAGTGGCGACCGCTATGACATGACGCAGATTTCCGGCCGTGTCGGCGATAGCGATATGGCCGGGCGCTTCTCCGTCACGCGCCGCAACAACCGCCCCTATCTTGACGCCAACTTGCGTTCACGCAGGCTCGACTGGGACGATCTGATGACCGTGTTCGGCAGCCCGCCCGACACGCACGAAACAGCCTCCCCCACCGAACGCGCCGAGGCGGCGCAGCTCGCGTCGCAAGGGCGCATCCTTCCCGACGCGCGCCTCGACATCAGCCGCGTGCGCAAGATGGACGCACACGTCCAATACGCGGCGGCGCACATTCAATCGCCGCATCTGCCGCTGCGCGCCGCCACTGTCACGGTCACGCTCGACAATGGCTTGCTGCGCGCCGAACCGATGACGTTCGACCTGGATCAAGGCCGCATCACCGGAACCGCCGAGATCAACGCGCGCCGCGATACGCCATGGACGTCGGTCGATCTCAGACTCACGCACGGACGCGTCGAACCCTTCATTCCCGTCGCCAACGCAATCAGCGGTTCGCTCGCCGCGCGCATCCGCCTGCAGGGCAGCGGCGCCTCGGTGCGCGAAGCCGCCGCCAACGCCAATGGCGCGGCAAGCGTCGTCATTCCATCGGGTGAAGTGCGCGAAGCCTTCGCCGAGCTGACCGGCATCAATGTCACGCGCGGGCTTGGGCTGTTGCTGACCAAGGATCAAAGCCAGGTAGGCATACGCTGCGGCATCGCTGACTTTCAGGTTCGCAACGGCGTGATGAACGCCAATTCGATCGTCGTCGACACCGACACCATGCTGATCACCGGTTCGGGCTCAGTCAGCCTGCGCGACGAAACCATGCATCTGCACATCAAGGGCGATCCGAAGGAGCCGCGCCTCATCCGCGTCGCCGCGCCGATCGCCATTCGCGGACGCTTGCGCTCGCCCAGCATCGGCCTCGAAGGCGGCCGCGCCGCGGGTCAAACCGGCCTGGCCGCTCTGCTCGGCACTGTCCTGGCGCCGCTGGCCGGGGTCCTGCCCTTCATCGACGCCGGACTCGCCGACGACGCCAATTGTTCGGCGCTGTTTGAGGAAGCGCGCAACAATACCGGCGTCCGCCCGTCGCAAGGTTAGACGGCGCGTTCGCCGCCATTCGCGCCGCCATTCGGATTCTTCCAGATTTCCGAGAGCGCCTCGGTCTCCGCCGCGAAATCTTCCTGCATGCGCTCGATGAATTGCGCTTGCGCGGCGATCAATTGATTGGCGCTGGAGCAGCCGGCCAGCGTCTCGACTTGATCGATATACGCACGCATGCGCCGCGCCCAGAAGCGCGCAGTTTCTTGCGCCAGTTTCTGGCTGACGACCACGCCGTTCGCCGCCGGGACCTGCATCATCGCCATCATCGACGACACAGGCGTATGCGCGCCACCATTGGCGCCGTTCACTTTGGGATTCATGTGGGACACTCCCGGCCAGACTCTACGCGCAACGCGCCGGCGCCGTTTGCGTTCCTTACCTGCGCGGAAGTTTCTTCGCATCACGCGCATGACGCCGTCCGTAACGCTCGTTTCGATTCGACGGCCGTCTCCAGCGTCGCTCACGCCGTTCGGGTCACGACGGGAGTACGGCTGACGCGGTTCTACGCTTTCCGACGCACGCGCGCCAGCGGCGAAAGATCACGTCCCTGACAAAGCTTCCGCCCGCTCGACGCCGACCGCGTTGACCGCGGCGTGCACGTCGTCCACCGACACATTCTCACCCTCGGCGCTGATGGCGACGCCATTGCGCGACAGCACGGAATATTTGGCGGTATGCGCCGACCGGTCGAGTTCTTCGGTGACTGTGCGCCCATCGACTTGATTCATGTGCGTGTAGCCGTTGGCGTTTTCTTCGCTGCCTTGCACGCCCGCCGCCGCAGCCATCGCCGCGAAGCCGGACATGCCGCCGAGATGAACAACCGATAAGGTGATGCGCGCATCGCCGCGCTCGTACTGCGCTTCCGCTGACGCCGCTCCCGCGCCCATCGCGCCGGCGGAGCCATTCGATTGCGAGACGCGGTTGAAGCCGCCCGGCAGGCTCGCCGGCAGCAGCGCCGCAAGCCGCGCCGGATCGACGGCGGGCGTCGCCTTGCCGTTGTTGTAAGCCTGCTGCATCTGCTCGGCGGCTTGCTGCGCCTGGTTGACGTCGATCGTGTTGCCGTTCGGCAGCGTAATCCTGCCTTGCACGTTCGCACTTACCGGAGCGTTGGCGCCGTAATGCATGAAACCGCCGCGCAGCGCTGGATTGAACGGCGCGGTGACGATGCCGCCAATGACCCCGATCACGATGCCCACCACGATGCAGGCGACGATGATCGAGACGAAATAGCCGATGCGCTTGTCTTCCGGCGTCTTCATCACGCGCGGCAGCGCGAGATAAAGCAGAACCAGCGAGTACAGGCCGAGCAGGCCTAGGACGCCGAGAGCCGGGAAGATCATGAACACGCCGGCCAGCAGACCGGCGGTCGAACTGTAAACCGCGACCTTGTGCGCTTGCACTTGATCCTTCTGCGAACCGAAGGTCGGCGCCAGCGCATTGATGATGATGCCCAGCACGAAGATGCCGACCATTGCCGTGACGAAGCGGATAATGCCGGCGACGATCGCGTCGACCAGAGAATAGTGGATGACGACCATAAACGCGCCGATGCCGAACACGGCGAGGCCGATCGCCATACAGATCGCCGACAGCGCCGCGAGCGGCAGCACATAGCCGGTATAGAGCTTCGCAACATCGCCGGGCTCGGCGGCGATGCGCTCCCATTCCGTGTTCGGTTTCAGGATGATGTTTTTGACGCGGTCAACGAGGCCATTGCCTCCGCTGACGACGCTGGGTTGTTCCGTGGACATGGCGCAAACCTCCAGACGCGAACGCGCCTGTTCTAGCCTGCGCCTTCCAATACCGCCAGCTTAAACGTGACCCATGCCGGAGACGCAACCAACCACGCTGAACAGGATCACGAACGCAATGAGCCCGGCGATGGCGACCGTCGCCGCATAGCCCACCGCCCGCTCGCGCGAGGCTTTCATCAGGATCGGCACGCCCGTGTAGAAAAGATAGACCGCATAGGCGAGCGCGAAGATCGAGAACCACCAGACCGGCGGCCACAACGAGAACAGACCCGAAAAGAATGTCGGCGTCATCGCGTATGCGGCGACCTTCTGCGCTTGCAGATCGTTTCGTTCGCCGTCGAAATTCTCCGCCAGCGCATTGATCAACAGGCCGAGGAAATAGATCAGCGCGACGCTGACGCCGAACGTGATGATCGCGCGCATCAATGCGCCGGCGAAATCGCCCTGCAACAGCCGATTGAACAAGGTCGAGCCGATCAGGTCGCAGATCGGCGGGATCGCCGCCAACGGGGCGACATAACCCAGCAGGATGTTCGGAATCGTCGTCTCTTCGTCGCGGATTTGCTCCCACTCCGCTTTGGGCGCGCGCAACAGGCCCCAGGCGCGCGAGAGGATGAACTCGGC
Source organism: Caulobacterales bacterium (assembly GCA_035548735.1). Taxonomy (GTDB): domain Bacteria; phylum Pseudomonadota; class Alphaproteobacteria; order Caulobacterales; family Aquidulcibacteraceae; genus Vitreimonas. The sequence continues at coordinate 4,686 of DASZSK010000045.1, forward strand.
TTTCTGCCGCGCCTCAGCGGCGTTGAAGCGCGGATGCGGCGGCGCGGCCTGCGGCTCTTCCGGGTTGACGGTCATGGCGCGAATCCTAACCGTTTCAGGGCCGCTTGACCACAGACGGTCGCCTAAAGCGGGAGTGCGCCGCCCGCTATTCCTTGCCGATCATTCCTTGAACGGATCGCGCATCAGGATCACGTCCTCGCGCTCCGGCGAGGTGCTGACGAGGGCTGCGGGGCAGCCGATCAGCTCTTCGATGCGGCGGATATATTTGATCGCTTTCGCCGGCAGATCGCGCGAGGAGCGCGCGCCGCGCGTCGACTCGTTCCAGCCTTCGAGCGTTTCGTAGATCGGCTCGACCGCATCCTGATCCTTGAGCCCCGCCGGCAGATAATCGAGCGTGCGGCCGCCAAGCTTGTAGCCGATGCAGATTTTTATTTCTCCGAACGTATCCAAGACGTCGAGCTTGGTCAGCGCGATGCCGTCGACGCCGGAGGTCGCCACGGTTTGGCGCACCAGCACGCTGTCGAACCAGCCGCAGCGGCGCGCGCGGCCGGTATTGGTGCCAAATTCGCGGCCGATCTCGCCCAGCTTCTTGCCGACATCGTCGCTCAGTTCGGTCGGGAACGGACCGCCGCCGACACGCGTGGTGTATGCCTTCACAAGCCCAAGCACGTAGGAGATCGCACGTGGGCCGAGGCCCGAGCCCGCCGCCGCCTGCCCCGCAACGACATTGGACGAGGTGACGAACGGATAGGTGCCGTGATCGACGTCCAAGAGCGCGCCTTGCGCGCCTTCAAACAGAATGCGTTTTGAATCGCGCCGCGCCGCTTCCAGCACGCGCCAGGCCGGCTGCGCGAACGGCAGCACTTTCGGCGCGATCGCGGCAAGATCCGCTTTCAGTTTGGCGACATCCAGCTCCGGCAGATCCAGCCCGCGGCGCAGCGCATTGTGATGCACGGTGAGCCGCTCGATCTTCCAGGCGATCGCTTCGGCATCGGCGAGATCGGCGACGCGAATGGCGCGCCGCCCGACCTTGTCTTCATACGCAGGGCCGATGCCCCGGCGCGTCGTACCGATCTGCGCGGCGCCCGCCTGCGCTTCGCGCGCGGCGTCGAGATCGCGGTGCAGCGGCAGGATGAGGCAGGCTTGGTCGGACAACACCAGGCCGTCGGGCGTCACTGTCACGCCTTGCGCGGCGATCTTCTCCATCTCCTCGACCAGCGCCCATGGATCGACGACGACGCCGTTGCCGATGACGGAGAGCTTGCCCTGCACCACGCCCGAAGGCAGCAGCGCGAGCTTGTAGGTCTTGTCGCCCACAACGAGCGTGTGGCCGGCATTGTGGCCGCCCTGGAAACGCACGACGACATCCGCGCGATGGCAGAGCCAATCGACGATCTTGCCTTTGCCCTCATCGCCCCATTGGGCGCCGACCACGACGACTGCTGACATCTCTTAATGCACGCGCCTCAACATTTGCGCCCAGTTGGCGCGGTGAGAATTGCCAGCGCTGAGCGACACGCATTGCGCTGCGCCGCCAAGCTGCTGACGTCCGAGAAATTCGTTCATGTCGGTTTCCGCTGCGCGGCAATCGGCCAGCGAGCGAAACTTCAAACTGCTGTCGAACGAACTCGATCCGGCCGGCATGCCGGCCACGAACACGACCAAAGCCCACAACATTTGCGAGACTCCTGACGGCGGGATTGCCTTCACGTTTCTATCGCAAACGTCAAGGCCGCCCTCATGCTCGCCCTCGCTGGGCGAATGTCGCGTCCCTACCGGAAACGGTAGCCGAGGCGCAGGCCCACCTGATCGACGCCTTGATTGCGCCCTTTGCCCAAAATCTGGCCGTGGCTCAGGTGCGAGTAGAAACCTTGGATGTCCCACGGGCCGTCGGTGGCGTAGGTGAGCCCGAGCGACGTGCGGAACAGGTCGCGTGAGCCGAACAGGATGTGCTCGTCGGAAAACTGCGTCGCACGCGGATCGCCGTTTGGATAGGGATTGCGCACCTCGCCATTGTGGATCGCGTAGCCGATGCCCGGCTCGATCGCCCAATGGTCGGTCATGTGAAAGCGCCATTCGAGACCGGCGGCGACGAAACTCGTATCGCCAGCGACGTTCAGCGAACCCACCGCATAGGGGCGCGGCGAACCGAGCCAGTGCAGCACGTGCGGCGAATCCCAATCGACCTGCAGTTCGACATTGGGGCCGCCTTCCTTGTTGGCGTTCTTGCAATTGGTGATGCACACATTGTGCGCGAGCACGCCGACATGCACTTCGTTGATGTCGGCATGCGCCGCCGGCGCGCACATCATCGCCGCGCCCAGAGCCGCAATCCCCGCCGCCTTGCCCCGCATGTCGTTCCCCTTCCGTTGCCGCGCCGGCAACCTAGCCTGCTTCGCGGCGACGGCAAATCCCGTCGCGCACGTCAGTCGGACGCGTCGGGGTTGAAGCGATAGAGAAAGCGCACGCCGGCCTCGTCGAGGCCCTGGTTGCGGCCGCGGCCGAGGATTTCGCCATGGCTCATGTGTTCATAATAGAGCTGCACGCCCATGCGCCGACCCATCTCGCGCTCAAGCGCGAAGCTCGACCGGAAGAGGTCGCGGGAGCCCAGCAATTGATGCCGGTTCGCGAATTCGATCCCGGCGGGCGTGCCCTTCAGATCGTCCGGCACGTCGATCTTTCCATTGTGCAGCACGTAGCCGAAGCCCGGCTCGAACGCCCAATGGTTGGCGAATTCCCAGCGCCAGTAGAGGCCGAAACCGGCGAAGCTCGTATTGCCGTGCGTGTTGATCGACGCCATCAGGTAAGGCCTGGGCGAGCCCATCCATTTCGACCAATGCGGCGAGGTGTAGACGAGTTCGCCTTCGATGTTCGGCCCATCTTCCTTCGGGGAAGCGAGATCGCCGTGATCGGTGCGGATATTGTGCTGCACGACGCCGAGGCGGATTTCGTCGATGTCGGCGTAAGCGGGTGCGGCGGAACAGGCGAACGCGAAAGCCAATCCCGCCAGCACAAATCTCATGGGGATTCTCCCGCAGCCGTTTCACTCGCGAACGCGAGCTAAGCTGCGGGAGTTCCGGACGGTGCGCGCTAGAGCCGCAATACTTTCGCGTAACGAACTTGCGGCAGCGCCTTGATCTTGGCGATCGTTGCGTCAGGCACGACCTGATCGACGCCGACGAGCGCGATCGCATCTTCGCCTTGTGCGACGCGGCCCAGATTGAACGTGGCGATGTTGACGCCCGCTTCGCCGAGCAGCGACCCAAGCGCGCCGATGAAGCCGGGCTTGTCGCTGTTGTTGATGAACAGCATCACCGGATGAAACGCGGCTTCGAGCTGCATCGTCTTCACTTCGACGATCTTCGGTTGCCCGGCGACGACAGCGCCAGCCAGCGTGCGCCACTTACCGCCCGTCTGCACCTTGATGCGGATCAGGCTCTCGTATGTCGGCGAGATCTCGCGCTTGGCTTCGGTCAGCGGCGTGCCGCGTTCTTTCAGCACGGCGGGCGCCGAGACCATGTTCACGTCCTGCAGCATCGGCCGCAGCAGGCCCGCGAGCGCGGCTGAGGTCAGCGGCCGCGTGTTGAGGCGCGCCACTTCGCCTTCATATTCGATCTCGACCGCTTCGAGCCCTTCATCGACGATCTGCCCGGCGAACACGCCAAGCTTTTCCGCGAGCGTCGCGAACGGCTTGAGCCGCGGCGCTTCTTCCGCCGTGATCGAGGGCATGTTTAGCGCATTGGTGACGGCGCCCGTTAAGAGATAATCGCTCATCTGCTCGGCCACCTGCAGCGCCACGTTTTCCTGCGCTTCGTTGGTGGATGCGCCCAGGTGCGGCGTGGCGATGAAATTCGGCGCGCCGAACAGCGGATTTTCCTTGGCCGGCTCGACCGTGAACACGTCGAACGCCGCCGCCGCCACATGCTCGCTTTCGAGCGCCTTCTTCAAAGCGGCTTCATCGACGAGCCCGCCGCGCGCGGCGTTGACGATGATGACGCCCTTCTTGGTCTTGGCCAGCGCCTCTTCCGAAAGAATATTCTTGGTCTTGTCGGTGAGCGGGGTGTGCAGCGAGATGAAGTCGGCGCGCTTCAAGAGATCATCGAGTTCGACCTTTTCCACGCCCAATTCGATCGCGCGCTCCGGCGACAGGAACGGATCGTAGGCGACGACTTTCATCTTGAGGCCGAGCGCGCGTTCGGCCACCAGCGAGCCGATATTGCCGCAGCCGATCAGCCCCAGCGTCTTCGCGTAAAGCTCGACGCCCATGAAGCGGTTCTTCTCCCACTTGCCGGCTTGGGTGGACGCGTCCGCGGCGCCGATCTGACGCGCGGCGGCGAACATGAGCGCGATGGCGTGCTCGGCGGTGGTGATCGAATTGCCGTGCGGCGTGTTCATCACCACGATGCCTTTCGACGTCGCGGCGGGAATATCGACATTGTCGACGCCGATGCCGGCGCGGCCGATCACCTTGAGATTTTTCGCAGCGGCGATGATGTCGGCCTTCACCTTGGTGGCCGAGCGAATGGCGAGGCCATCATAATTGCCGATGATCTCTTTCAGCTTCGCGGCGTCCGGCCCGAGTTTGGGCTGGAAATCGACTTCGATGCCGCGCGAACGGAAGATTTCGACGGCGGCGGGCGAGAGTTCGTCGGAGATGAGAACTTTGGGCATGGGACTTTTCCTTGAAATCAAATCCTTCTCCCCTTGTGGGAGAAGGTGGCCCGAGCGAAGCGAGGGACGGATGAGGGGTGAGCGCGAGACGTTCGACGGCAGCGTTCGCACCCCTCACCCGGCCGACTTCGTCGGCCACCCTCTCCCACAAGGGGAGAGGGACGAAAACTAAGCGGCTTTCGCGAGGTCGGAGACGCATTGCTCGAACGCCCAATCCATCCAGGGCGTCAGGGCTTCAACGTCGGCGGCTTCCACGGTCGCACCGCACCAGATGCGCAGGCCCGGAGGCGCGGCGCGATAGGATGCGGCGTCGAGCGCGACGCCTTCTTTCTCCAGTACGGCGGCAAGCTTCTTGGCGAACTCGGCCTGGCCTTCGTCATTGAGGGACGTGACGCGCGGATCGACGACCTTCAAGCACACGCTGGTGTTCGAACGCGTCGCCTTTTCGGTGGCGAGAAAATCCACCCACGCCGTCTTTTCGACCCAGCGCGCGAGGACGTCGGCGTTCTTGTTGGCGCGCGCGATCAACGCTTCCAAACCGCCAATGCTCTCCGCCCATTTGAGCGCATCGAGATAGTCCTCGACCGCGAGCATCGAAGGCGTGTTGATCGTCGCGCCCTCGAACAGTTCGTTGTCGAGCTTGCCCTTCTTGGTCATGCGGAAAATCTTTGGCAACGGCCAGGGCGGCGCATAGCTTTCGAGCCGCGCCACCGCGCGCGGGCTGAGCACGATCACGCCGTGGCCGCCTTCGCCGCCCAGCGCCTTCTGCCAGGAGAAGGTGGTGACATCGCACTTGGCCCAATCGACCGGCTGCGCGAAGCAGGCGCTGGTGGCGTCGTTCAGCACGACGCCTTCGCGGTCGGCGGGAATCCAATCGAAATTCGCGACCTTCACGCCCGACGTCGTGCCGTTCTGCGTGAAGATGATGTCGGCGTCCTTGCGGGCGGCCTTCAGGTCCGGCAGCTGGCCGTAGGGCGCGGTGTGAACCTTGGCGTCGAGCTTCAATTGCTTGACGGCGTCCGTCACCCATTCCTCGCCGAAGCTTTCCCAGGCGAACACGTCGAGCGGGCGGGCGCCCAGCATCGACCACATCGCCATTTCCACCGCGCCGGTGTCCGAAGCCGGGACGATCCCGAGCTTGTAATCGGCCGGCACGCCCAGAAGCGCGCGGGTGCGGTCGATCGCTTCCTTGAGCTTGCCCTTCCCGAGCTTCGAGCGGTGCGAACGGCCGAGGGCGGCGCCCGCGAGGGCGTCCGGCGTCCATCCAGGGCGTTTTTTGGTGGGGCCCGACGAAAAACGGGCGTCTTGCGGCCGCGTGGCCGGCTTTGCGAGTGTCATATTGTACTCCCATCCTCACAGATGGGCGTCCGCCGTTGGGAGCGGATGGCCCGCAGCGCATGTGCGCCCGTTCGGGCCGGATTGCAATGGGGCCGGCCCTGGACCGGGGCCTCGAGCGCCTGCGGCTATTGCGCCTTCCTGGGCGTCAGCATGCGCTGGAATACGGTGTCGCGATCGAGGATGAGGTGCTTCAAGGCGCCCAGCACGTGCAGCGGAATGAGGACATAGAGAGCGAACCGGCCGACTGCGTGCACCTTCTCGAACACCTCGTGGATCTCGCGATTGCGGGTGAAGGGCGAGGGGATTTGGAACAGGCCGCCGAAGTTCAACGGACGCCCCGCCGTCCACAACATCAGCGGCCCCGAGACGATCAGCAACAGAACCGCGAGCAGCAACAGATTGTGCGTCCACGAGGCGGCGAGCGTGAGCAAGCGACTCTGATCCGGCACTTCAATCTGCTTCTGCGTGTAGTGGAGAATGATCCGCAACAGCAGGAACGCCACCAGCACCGTGCCGAGCGACGTGTGCACGGCCATCAGCGCGCGATGCTGCGCCTGGTTGCCGGCGTCCTCGGCCCAACCTGCGGAAAGGCCGATATACAGCATGGTCAGCACGCCGAGCGCGCCGAGCCAGTGAAACGCAATGGAAACCCAACCATAACTCTGCTTGGTGTTCGCCCACTGCATGAAGCCGCTCCTCAACATGTTCGACAAAGCAACGCCTATAGCCGGCGACGGCTGCGCTTCAATGTCAACATGTTGCAGGATGCGTCGAAACGGCTTCAAGCATCCACGATGACGATGCGGGGTGCGGGCTTGTCGTCATCGCGCGGCGGCTCGACCGGCGGCGCGGGATGCGGCGAAAGCTGCTCCTCAGCCCCTTGTGTAGAAGGCGGCGCCTCGGCGATGCCCGGCAGCATCGGTTCCTCAAAGATCGGCGCCAGCCGACGCTCGCGTGATGGGCGCCGACGCTTCCGCTGCGGCGGCTCCGGCTCATAATCCGGGCGATTGTGGAGGCGTGAAATCGAGCTATCGAGTTCGCCGCGCATATAGACGGCGACCTGCCCCAACAAGCGCACACTCGACAGCGTTTGAATCGCGCGCATGAAGCCGCCGCGCTTGGACACCTGATGTCCGACCACGCTTTCCATGTCGAAGCGATCGCACCAATAAGGCGCGAGATCGGCAAACGCCGAACCCGTCACGGGGTCTTCGTTGACGCCGACGCCGGGGCCGAAGAAACGCGAGACGAAATCGTACGGTTTGCCCTCGTCCGCCGGCGCCGTGACCGTGAGGCAGCCCTGGCGCGGTCCGCGCACGATGCGGTCGATCGCAGCGACATCCGGCTTCAGCTTGCGCACCGCCTCTTCGGTATCGAGCACGACATTGGCGTATTCGGCGACGAAGGCGTCGACGACGCGGGCGCCGCCCAGCGCGTCGACGAGGTCGGCGGGCACGCTCCACGGCGAACGCGCGCGGCGCGGCAGGTCAAGCGTGTAGCCCTCCGGCGTATTGCGGACGATGAGCGCGCCAGCCTGCGTGTCGAACACCACGACTTCGAGCGTGGGCTCGATCTCGGACAGAAGCACGGCGCCCGCCGCGAGCGTGGCGTGGCCGCAGATCGGCACTTCCGTGGTCGGGGTGAACCAGCGGAGCTGGTAATTGCCGCGCAGCCCCGTGGGCACAACGAAGGCCGTCTCGGAGAGCATGTTCTCGGCGGCGATGGCGCGCAGGGTCGCGTCCGGCAGCCAGCGCTCCAGCGGCACGACGGCCGCCGGATTGCCGGTGAACACGCGGTCGGTGAAGGCGTCGACCACCCAGATGCGCATGCCGTGCAAGACCCTCAAAAACTGGCGGAATATGAGGGCTGGTGGGCGGCAGCGCCAGAACCAACCCCGGTAAGGGCGCCTGAGCCCTCACCCGTGGCGGCGAGTTCGCGCTTGAGGCGAGCGTCAGGGCTCGCGGTTAACCGTCCAGCCATGTCCAAGCGGCTGGTGGCCCTGCCCGAGGCCCGGCGCGGCCTCGATGGCGCGCAACAGATAAGCGCGCGCGAGCACGACCGCCACGGGGATGGGCGCGCCCAGGGCGACGTGCGTCGCGATGGCGCTGGCGAGCGTGCAGCCGGTGCCGTGGGTGGCGCGCGTGGCGATCCGCGGGGACTCGAAGACTTGCAGGCCGTCGGCGGTCGCCAGCACATCGCGAACGATCGGCCCCTCGATGTGGCCGCCCTTCACCAGCACCGCTTGCGCGCCCAAGCGCAGCAAAGCCTCCGCCGCGCGTTCCTGACTGTCGACGCCCTCGACGACGATGCCGGTCAACCGCTCCGCCTCGGGCGCATTCGGCGTGACGATAGCGGCGAGCGGCACGAGTTCGCGGCGCACTACGTCAACCGCCTCGCCTTCCAGCAAGGCCGCGCCGCCCTTGGCGATCATCACCGGATCGACGATCAGCGGAACGCCGGCGCCGACATCGCGATACGCCTCAGCGATTGTACGCACGTGCGCCGCGGAGCCCAGCATGCCGGTTTTCCACGCATCGGCGCCGAGATCGCTCATCACCGCTTCGATCTGCGCACGGACGATCGCCGGCGGGATCTCGCCGACGCCGGTGACGCCGAGCGTATTTTGCACCGTGATCGCAGTGATCGCCGTCATGGCGTAACCGCCGAGCGCCGTGATGGTTTTGATGTCGGCCTGGATTCCGGCGCCGCCGCCGGAATCCGATCCGGCGATGGAAAGAACGCGGCCTTTATGATCGCTCATGTGCGCTATGTGGCATGCCAACCGGCGCGCGTCACGCCTGCGTCGCGCGCCAAAGCTTGAGCGCCTGCGCGGTTTGGGCGACGTCGTGCGCGCGCACCATGCCAGCGCCATTTTGCGCGGCGATCAGAGCGGCGGCGATGGAGCCGCCAACGCGGCCGGTGGCGGCATCGGCTTTCGCATCGAGCTTGGCGATGAAGCTCTTGCGCGAGGCGCCGATCACCACGGGGCGCCCGACTTCGTCGCGAATGCGTGCAACGGCGTTCAGAAGCGCGAGATTGTGCGCGAGCGTCTTGCCGAAGCCGATGCCGGGATCGACCCAGATTTCCGTCAGTCCGCGCTGCTCCGCGGCCTGCACGCGCGCGTGCAGAAACGCGATCACCTCCGCGACGACATCGTCATAGGTCGGGTCGTTCTGCATCGTCCGCGGTTCGCCCTTCATATGCATGAGGATGACCGGCGCCTTGAGCGCGATCGCAGACTCGAGCGCGCCCGGCGCACGCAAGCCGAGCACATCGTTCCAGATCTTGGCCCCGGCGGCGAAGGCGGCGAGCGCCACCGCCGGCTTCATTGTATCAATGGAGATGATCGCGTTCGTTTTCGCACGCAGGGCGCGGATCACCGGCGTGACGCGATCGATCTCTTCGCGCTCGGTGACGGGCTCGGCCCCGGGACGCGTGGATTCGCCGCCGACATCAATCAGATCGGCGCCCGCCTCGACCATCTCAAGGGCGTGCATCACCGCGTCACGACCGGCCCAGCGCCCGCCATCGGAGAAGGAATCCGGCGTTACGTTCAAGACGCCCATGATGTACGGGCCGCCCGCGATCCTTGGCGGCGGCAGTTTGCTGAAGCTCATGGGCGCGCCCCATGACGCTGTTGGCGGCGCAGCGCAAGCGCGCAGAGCAGTGCGCAAATGCAAAGCTCCGCTTCGTTCACTTTGCTGTGTGCGATGCGCGGTTATGCATGCTGGACGATGGAGAGCAGATTTCCGTCGGGATCGCGGAACCATGCGACCTTCGTTCCGTCAGGCGCGCTCCACACGCCGTCGCCGTCCTGCGGCAGGAATGGATAGCGCTCCATCACCGCGCCGGCGGCCGTGACCGCGCGCAGCGTCGCCGCGATATCCGGCACGTCGAAGCCGAGGATCGCGTAAGCGGACGGAACGACAGCCGGCACGCGATTGATCCGAAGCGGCGCGCCGCCCAATTCAAACACGAGCGCGAACTGGTCTTCGGACTTGAGCTTGAGCCCCAACACGCCACCGTAAAACGCCTTGGCTGCGTCCGCCTTGGCCGTGCCGACCATCGCCTGGATTTTCGCGCCTGCGCCCAGCATGTGCGTCTCCTCTCGCGTGGAAAAAATAACGCGCTTTGCCTCTGCGCGCGACCCTCTTTAGAGCTTGGGCCCCATGTCGCTGCGCCGCCGCCTCGAGCCCGCCATCACGCCCCTTTTCCGCACGTGGTGGCGGATGAAGCGTTCGATGACGCTCGGCGTGCGGGCGCTGGCGACGGATGAGGCCGGGCGCGTGCTCCTGGTGCGTCACACCTACACGCCGGGTTGGTATCTGCCGGGCGGCGGCGTCGAGAGCCGCGAGACGGCGCTCGAAGCGGCCAAACGCGAATTGATGGAGGAAGGCGGCGTCGAAGCGACGCAAACGCCGCGCCTGATCGGCTTCTACGCCAACCACGCCAAGTTCCCCAACGACCATATCGCGCTCTATCGCGTGCATGCGTGGCGCCCCTGTGAAACCAGAAGCGCGGGCGAGATCGCCGAGCGCGGCTTCTTCGCCCGCGACGCCTTGCCCGACGGCGTCACGGCGGGCACGCTGCGACGGCTTGCGGAAGTGTTTGACGGCGCCGACATCTCGGCCGAGTGGTGAAGCAAGGAGAAACCCATGCGCTATCTGCACACCATGGTCCGCGTCGGCGATCTCGATGCGGCGCTGAACTTCTACTGCAACGTCCTCGGGCTCGTGCAGATGAGCCGCATGGACAACGAGAAGGGCCGCTTTTCGCTGATCTTCCTCGCCGCGCCGGAGGACGTCGAATTGGCGCGCGAACGCAAGGCGCCGATGGTCGAACTCACCTGGAATTGGGACGAGAAGGACTATGCGGGCGGGCGCAATTTCGGCCACCTCGCTTATCGCGTGAAGAATATCTACGAGACGTGCCAGCGCTTTCTCGACGCGGGGATCGTCGTGAACCGCCCGCCGCGCGACGGGCACATGGCGTTCGTGCGCTCGCCGGACGGCATCTCGATTGAGCTGCTGCAGGAAGGCGACGCACTCCCGCCGCAAGAGCCCTGGGCCAGCATGGCGAATACGGGGAGTTGGTAGCGTCCGCTTTCGCTGACACCACCAGCACAAAGCGGATCGTCATCCCGGACGCGCGCAGCGCGACCCAGGGCAACCCACGCTGAGTCCTGTAAGTCTGGGTCCCGGCTCTCCCTTCGGTCGGCCGGGATGACGGCGTGTTTTCCTCGTCTGGGGCAGACTCACCGCCGCCCGAACAGCTTTTCGATATCCGCCAGCTTCAGTTCCACGTAAGTCGGCCGGCCATGATTGCATTGCCCTGAGAATGGCGTCGCTTCCATTTGGCGGAGCAGCGCGTTCATTTCCTCGCCCGTCAGCCGGCGGCCCGCGCGCACCGAGCCGCGGCACGCCATTGACGAGCACACCTCTTCCAGCCGCTCTTTCAGCGCATGCGCTTCGCCCAGCTCGGCGACATCGTCGACGAGATCCTTCAACAGCCCGCGCGCATCGATATGCCCTAAGAGCGCCGGCGTTTCGCGCACCAGCAAGGCGCCCGGACCGAACGCTTCCAGCACCAGCCCAAGCTGCGCCAGCTCGTCCGCGCGCGCGAGCAGCGCGTCGACTTCCGCCGGATCGAGTTCGACGACTTCGGGAATGAGCAGCGCCTGGCGCTTCACGCCGCCATTGGCGAGCATCGCCTTCATGCGCTCATAGACGAGCCGCTCATGCGCCGCGTGCTGATCGACGATGACGATGCCGTCTTCGGTCTGCGCGACAATGTAGGTTTCGTGCAATTGCGCGCGCGCCGCGCCCAGCGGAAAATATTGCGCATCATCTTGCTCCCCCGCCTGCGGGGGCGCTGTCAGCGAAGCTGACTGAGGGGACAGCAATGCGCCGCCCCCTTCGTCATTCGCTTCGCGAATGCCATTTCCCCCGTAAACGGGGGAAGATTCCACGCGTCCGCTCGGCATGACGAAATCGCTCGGCGCAACGGCGTGTTCCGCGATCTGCCAGGCGCGCAGCGCTGGTTGCGGCGCATGATGCGCGTGCAGAGCGGAGAACGCGCTGCTCGCGGTCGTGGTCGAGGCGCGATGCCCCGCGCCCGCCAGCGCATGCTGCAAGGCGCCGACGATGAGCCCGCGCACAAGCGTCGCATCACGAAACCGCACTTCCGTCTTGGCCGGATGCACGTTCACGTCGACATCGCTCGGCGGCAGATCGACAAACAGCGCCACCACCGGATGGCGGTCGCGCGCCAGCAAATCCTGATAGGCGGCGCGCACGGCGCCCACGATCAGCTTGTCTTTCACCGGGCGGCCGTTGACGAACAGATGCTGATGCTCGCGCGTACCGCGATGAAAGGTGGGTAAGCCCGCAAAGCCCGAGAGCCGCACGTCGCCGCGCACCTGATCGAGTGCGATGCAGTTCGGTGCAAAGTCGGCGCCGAGGATGGCGGCAAGCCGCGCCCGGCGGCCTTCATTCTCCGGATCGCGCTCGGCGCTCAGGCGCAACAGCGCGCGCCCGTCGCTTTCCAGCGTGAACGCCACGTCGGGGCGCGCCATGGCGATGCGCTTGATGATCTCACTCACCGCCATCGTCTCGGCGCGCTCGGACTTCATGAATTTGAGGCGCGCGGGGGTGGCGAAGAACAAATCGCGCGCTTCCACCAGAGCGCCGCTTTTCGCGGGCGAGGCCCAGGCGGCGGGCGCGGGCGCATGCAATGCGCCGCCCTCCACCTCGATCATCCAGCCGTCATTCGATCCGCGCGCTTTCGAAACGATTCTGAGCCGCGCGACGGCGCCGATCGAGGGCAACGCTTCGCCGCGAAAGCCCATCGTGGCGATATTCAGAAGATCGACCGAGCCGTCGGCCTCGGCCTGAAGCTTCGACGTGGCGTGGCGTTCCACCGCAAGCGGCAGTTCGTCCTTGGCGATGCCGCCGCCATCATCCTCAACCGAAATGAGGCCCAAACCGCCGCGCTCGATGCGGATCGAGATGCGCCCGGCGCCCGCGTCGAGCGCGTTCTCCACAAGCTCCTTCACGGCGGCGGCGGGACGCTCGATCACCTCGCCGGCGGCGATGCGGTTGACGGCTTCGGGAGGCAGGCGGCGGATGGGCATGAATCGGCGCCACCCTACCAGAAATCGCCCGGTTCCGTGCTAGATCGGACCCATGCCAGACACACCGCGCCCCTCGAACGCCGCCCAGCTCGCCTCCCCCTCGTACCGCCTCGCCGCGCTCGATCAGGATTTCATGTTGAGCGAACAGCTGCGCGGCGTGCGCTTCCTCCTGGAATACTGCAAGGCGGACGAGATCCTCAAACAATGGGGCGTGCATTCAACCATTGTCGTGTTCGGCAGCGCGCGCTCCATCGAGAGCGGCACCGAGCATCAGAAGCATTGGTACGAAGAAGCGCGCCTCTTCGGCCGCATTGCTTCCGAGCGCGGCGGGGCGCTGCTGCAAAACCATGGGGCGCGTGAAAACGTGATCGCCACCGGCGGCGGCCCCGGCATCATGGAAGCGGCCAATCGCGGCGCATTGGATGCGGGCGCGCCCTCTGTGGGATTCAACATCGCGCTGCCGACGGAGCAAGAGCCGAACCCGTACATGACGCCGGAACTCACCTTCAATTTCCACTATTTCGCGATGCGCAAGATGCATCTGGCGATGCGCGCCAATGCGCTCGTCGTGTTTCCCGGCGGCTTCGGCACCATGGACGAATTGTTCGAAATGCTGACGCTTCGCCAGACGCGCAAGGCGCCGCTCATTCCCATCATCCTGATGGATCAGAAATACTGGCGCACGATCGTCAATTTCGAAGCCTTCGTTGAATACGGCATGATCGCACCCGCTGATCTTGAGCTCTTCCGCTTCGCCGAAAGCGCCGAGGAAGCCTGGGCCGTACTGGCGGAGGAAGGCTTGGGCGCCGCCCACCCCAAGCACGCCTCGCCGGAAGTCCAGCACGGCGATGTGTAACCGTTGCAACGCGCGATTGTCCGGATCGCCCTCGTTCAATGTCAGTTTCGCCGCTGCCGCTGGAGGGCGGCGATAGGCACCTTCTCCCGGTCAATTCAAGGAAAGGGTGCTCCCCCATGTTGAAACGCTATGTGATCGAACGCGACATCCCGGGCGTCGAAAAGCTCGAAGGCCGCGATCTCTGCGGCGCGGCGCAGACCTCAAACGACGCGCTCGCCAAACTCGCGCCAAAGGTCCAGTGGGATCATTCCTATGTCGTGGCCGGCAAGACCTTCTGCATCTATCTGGCTGAAAGCGAAGATGCGATCCGCGAACACGCCCGCCTTTCCGGGTTCCCGGCCAACAAGATCACCGAAGTCGTGCGCATCATCGATCCGACCACGGCCAAGGCTTGATCGCCGCCGCCGCCGCGATTTGAAGCGCGACGGCGGCGCTTTTGCGCTAGAGTGAGGGCTGGGAGGCGCACGTGCTCAACGTCACCGTCGTTCTGCTCGGCGAAGGCTTCGCGTCCACAGCCATTGCGCCGCTGGAGATTTTCTTCGCCGCGGGCCGGCTCTGGCGCGAATTGCGCGGAGAGGCGCCGCGCTGCGCGTTCAACGTCTCCACCGTTTCCCTCGACGGCCACGCCGTAAGCGTGCCGTATGGGCTGGGGCTTGCGCCGCAGAAATCGATCGACGAAGTCGACCGCACCGACATCGTCATCATCCCGACCTCGGGATTGCAGCTCGACACGCGCCTCGTCGAGAACAGCGCGCTCATCCCCTGGCTCAAGAAGCATCACGCGCAAGGCGCCTATCTCGCCGGCATCTGCATGGGCAGCGCCTATCTCGCCGAAGCCGGTTTGCTTGACGGACGCGTCGCCACCACGCATTGGGCGCTCGGCGAAGACTTCGCCAAGCGCTATCCGAAAGTGAAATGGCGCCCCGATCTCTTGATCACGGAAGACGCGCGCCTGCTGTGCTCCGGCGGCGTCACGGCCGCGACGGATTTGAGCCTTTATCTGGTCGAGAAACTTGTGGGCCATGAAGTGGCCATGCAAACGGCGAAAGCGCTGCTCTTGAACATGCCGCGCATGCATCAATCCGGCTACGCGACGCTGCCCTTCTCACCGGCACACGAAGATGCGAAGATTCGCGACGCCGAGACCTATCTGCAAAAGAATTATCGCGATGACCTCAACGCCGATGCGCTCGCCGAACGCGCCGGCATGAGCCCCCGCACGTTCATGCGTCGCTTCAAGGCCGCGACCGGACGCTTGCCCGGCGCTTATCTGCAAACGGTGCGGATCGAGACGGCAAAGGCCATGCTGGAGCGCGAACGCGCGTCGGTGCAGAGCATCGCATCAGCGGTCGGTTACGAGGACGTGTCCTTCTTCCGCTCTCTGTTTCGCCGCGCCACCGGCATGAACCCCGCCGAGTATCGCGCACGCTTCGCGTCGATGGCGGTTCGCCAAGAAGGCTTGGATTTGAATCAGGGCTGAACCTCGACGAACGAGCCTCTGGGGACCGCCGGCTTCTAGCCGGCAACCACGCATCACCAAACAACGTCAGCGCATGTTGAAACGAAACGCCGGCTGGAAGCCGGCGGTCCTCCCGCGTTTCGTTGTTCGACGTACACAAATTTTTTCTCGCATCGCGTCGCGACTTATGTTATCTGCGCCGCCTTCTGGAGACGAACAGTGAAACGGCTGCCAACCAATCTCGCGAACATCATGCGCGGCGCACAAGGCGTCGAGCGTGGTTATGCGCGTGCGCGGAGGGCGTCCGTGATCTGAGGTCTTCGGGACATCGGAGCATGAAAGACCCCTCCAAGGCGCGGCCTGGAGGGGTTTTTCGTATGTGCTCCAGGCCGTTTCGCAGTCAGTAGTCAGTGGTGCGTAGTCAGTAGACTGCACGTCCTGCCCCTACTGACTAATCACGACTGACAAAGGACTCTACTCATGTCCGGTTATGAAGAAATCGAAGGGTCGCTCACGCCGATCAAGGCGTGGACCAAGGGCGTGCCGGTGGAGCATGAGGCGCAAAACCAATTGCGCAACATCGCTTCGCTGCCGTTCATCCACTCGCACATTGCGGTGATGCCGGACGTGCATCTTGGCAAGGGCGCGACCGTTGGTTCGGTGATCCCGACCAAGGGCGCGATCATCCCGGCGGCTGTCGGCATCGACATCGGTTGCGGGATGATGGCGGTGCGCACGACGCTCACGGCGAACGATCTGCCGGATTCGTTGTCGCGCTTGCGCGGCGCGATCGAGCGCAACGTGCCGCACGGCAACGGCCCGG
>DASZSK010000046.1:0-19249 GCA_035548735.1 Caulobacterales bacterium
TCAACGGCGGCCTGCAATTCCTCAAGCGAAGACGCGAACGCGTAGCGCGAAGTCGGTAGCTGCAGCTCTTCCGCCGCCAAGACGCGGATGCGTTCGCGGTTCATGGTGATGTGCGCGGCGCGGGCCGTGGGGATCACGCGCGCCAGACCTTCATCTTCGATGCGCACCAATTCGTCCGTAGCGATCGCCTCGATCTCGGGCACGATGAGATGGGGGCGCTCGGCTTCCACCAGGGCGCGCAGCGCCTTCGCATCGGTCATGTCGATCACATGGGCGCGATGCGCGACCTGCTGCGCCGGCGCGGGGCCATAGCGATCGACGACAATGGTCTCGACGCCCAGGCGCTGGAGCTCGATGACGACCTCCTTGCCCAACTCTCCCCCGCCCAAAAACATGACGCGAAGCGCGTTGGGTGACAGCGGCGTGCCAATGCGAGGAGAGATCATGATCTGGCTGTGTAGTTCCAAACATGGCGCCACGCCAGAACCGGAGATAGGCTGCGGTGAGGCGTTTTGGAGGTTCGGATGATCCGCGCTTTTATGCTGGCGCTGTGCGCCATGGCCATCTGCTTTCCAGCGCCCGCGCAAACAACGGATCAGAGCGCCTTGGCCGATGCCGCGGTCGCCGATCTGCGCGCCACAATCTCGGCCGCTCGAAGCGACGTGTTGATACCGTCCCCCTATCAGCAGGTCACGCTCTATTCCTCAGTCAGACCCGCATGGTCGCAAGGCGAGACCGGTGTCCAGCTCTGCTCGGCTACGGCGCTTTATTTCGACTACACGCGAGCGCCTGAAGGGCCGCCCAGTCAGGCTCTGCCAGGACAGACCATCGCAAATATCAGCGCGGCGCGCGTCTATCGCGTCGCCGACAATGGTCCAGATAACGCCGAAGCCGCGCAAGCGCGCTGCGAAGCGAACGCCGCCTCGGCGCGGTGGTTCGGCGTTGGCGGAAGCCGCAGCTGGGATGCGTCTCGCACCATCGATTTGGTCGATACGACGCTCGGCCTCCAACGCGCGCTGAACGCGGGCGATAACAGTTACAAGGGCTTCTCGCTATCCGACCTGCACGGCGCTCCCGCCGACATTCATGCGTTTCGCAACGAATCCGCCGCGCGGCTCGCGCAGGTGAATCAAAACGATTGCGCTGCTACGGACCGCGCATGGTGTGACACGGCGACCGTGCAATTCGGCGGCTGCGGGCCGATCACCTACCTCGATTTGACCTTCAGCACGCCGCGCGCGCAACCCGTCGTGCGCCGCCTCGTCGCCGCTGCGGTGCGCACAGGCGGATGCGTGAATTGAGGCCGACGGCTAGTTCTTATCCTGATCCACCAGCTTGTTCTTGGTGATCCAGGGCATCATCCCGCGCAGCTGCTTGCCGACGTCTTCGATCGGATGTTCCGCCGTCATGCGCCGCCGCGCTTTGAAGCTGGGCTGGCCCACTTTGTTCTCCAGCATCCAGTCGCGGGCGAAGCGGCCGGTCTGGATGTCTTCCAGCACGCGCTTCATCTCGGCCTTCGTCTGCGGCGTGACGATGCGCGGACCAGTGACGTACTCGCCATACTCAGCCGTGTTGGAGATCGAGTAATTCATGTTGGCGATGCCGCCCTCATAGATGAGGTCGACGATCAGCTTCACTTCGTGCAGGCACTCGAAATACGCCATCTCCGGCGCGTAGCCCGCTTCCACCAACGTCTCGAAGCCGGCGCGGATCAGCTCGACCAAGCCGCCGCAGAGCACGACCTGTTCGCCGAACAAATCGGTTTCGCATTCCTCGCGGAAGGTCGTCTCGATCACGCCGGAGCGCCCGCCGCCAATGGCTGACGCATACGAGAGCGCCAACTCGAGCGCGTTGCCGCTCGGGTTCTGGTGCACGGCGACGAGGCACGGCACGCCGCCGCCCTTGAGGTATTCGCCGCGCACGGTGTGGCCCGGACCCTTGGGCGCGACCATGCCGACATCGACATCCTTCGGCGCTTCGATCAGCTTGAAGTGCACATTGAAGCCGTGCCCGAACAGCAGCGTCTTGCCGGCCTTCATATGTTGGGCGATCTCGCCCGCATAAATGTCGGCTTGCGCTTCGTCCGGCGCCAACACCATCAGCACGTCGGCTTCCTTCGCGGCTTCCGCGACGGAGACCACCGCCAGCTTCTCGGCCTTGGCCTTCTTGGCGGAAGCGGAGCCGGCGCGCAGCGCGACCATCACATCCTTCACGCCCGAGTCCCGAAGGTTCAGCGCGTGCGCGTGGCCCTGGCTGCCATAGCCGACAATCCCGACCTTCTTGCCTTGGATGAGGGGAAGGTCGGCGTCGCGATCGTAATACACACGCATGGGCGGGCTCGGGGCTCCATTTTGGGGATGATTTTGCCTCGCCTCTGATAATCCCCCTGCCCGCAATGGCAAGCCTTTGCATTTGCGAATGCCTCGCTTTCTGCTTTGCGTCAGCAGTGGCTCGGCGTAATTTCGCGCGTGCGGCGGGCTGTCGCGCCGCCAACAAACATATCGGGGGATTTCCTTATGCGGTTCGACGTCATTTTGATCGTAGCCGCCGTGCTCTGCCTGCTCGTGGGCCAGAGCTTCGGCATCTGGATGAGCCAAGATCAGCAGCGTTTCGTATTCGCGCCGGTGCATGCGCACCTTAATCTCGCCGGCTGGGTGACGATGGCGCTCTACGGTCTCGCGCATCGCGCCTTCCCCGTGCTGGGCGCAGCGAAGCTCGCCCCGTTTCAAGCGACGCTCGCCATCGCCGGCGCGATCGTCATGCCCTACGGCATCTGGATTGTGCTGCACGGCGGCGGCGAAACCGTCGCGATCGTCGGCTCGCTTCTGGTGATGGCCGGCACGCTGCTGTTCGCCATCATGTTCGTCGGCAAGGTCGCCATGGCCAAAGCCGGAGCGTCGCCAGCGGTGGCGGCCGCGTGACGCCGTCGACCGTCATCGAGTTCTGGATCGCGGCCGGCCGGCAGCGCTGGTTCGGCCGCGACCCGGATTTCGACGCCGACGTCCAGGAACGCTTTGAAGCGACGCACCATGCCGCCGCGCGCGGCGAGCTGGATTATTGGGGCGCGAGCGCGGATGGCGCGCTCGCGCTCTTGCTTTTGCTCGATCAATTCCCGCGCAACATGTTCCGCGGCTCCGCGCATGCTTACGCCACCGACCCGATGGCGCGATTGGTCGCCGATCAAGCCATTGTGCGCGGGTTTGACCGCGTCGTGCCCGAGGCCATGCGGCCGTTCTTCTATCTGCCGTTCGAGCATTCGGAGAACAGCAACGATCAGGCGCGCGCCATCGAACTCTGCGAAAGCATGGGCGATCCCGACTACGTCAAATGGGCGCTGCTGCACGCCGACATCATCGCCCGCTTCGGCCGCTTCCCGCACCGCAACGCCTGCCTGGGCCGCGTCACGACGCCGGCGGAAGCCGCCTTTCTCGAAAGCGGCGGCTTCGCCGGTTAGTGCGCCGTCGGCCGCGCCGGCGGATCCATGCGCAAAGCGCCGTCGAAAGCGAAACGCCAATTGCCTTCATAATCGCGCTTCCACGTCGTGATGTAGCGCCCGCGACGCTGCGATCCGTCGGGCGCGGTGTAGGTGGATTGGCCCCAGGTCCATCCCATGTCGCCGCGCGAAGACACGCGCCCCGTCACCGGCGCCCATTCGAGCCTGGCGCCGTGCGGCCAGCCCTCGAACGCACGCTGCGCGACGTTCTCGCCGGTGAGCGGGCCATCGCCCGTCATCATGATCGCATCGGAAGCCGCATAATGTTCGAACGCTTGCGGCGCACCATCGCTTTGCGCCATCGCCGCGAACGCGCGGTCGGCGTCGAGCAATTCGCTCTGAGCCGCGGCCGCGAGTTCTTCTTCGGTGCGCGACCCGGCAAGCGCCGAAAGCCGACTGGCGAGCCGCCCCACCGGATCATCCTGCGAGACACAGGCGCGCGTTGCGCTTGTCGCGCGTCCAGCCATCGACACTTCGACAAACGCCTGCTCGCCGTTCGGACACGATTGCAGACCAACAGCGTTGCCGAGCGAAGCCGACACGCCCATCGCGTTGCGGATCAACGTCGCCATCTCCTGACGCACCGCTGCGCTCGGATGCGAAACTGCTGGCGTGTCCGGCCCCCAAAGCCACCAACCGGTCGATGGATGGCCGGTGAAGCGACGAAGCGAAATGGTCGCTACGTCTCCATGCGCCTCATAGCGGACAACGCGCGCGACACCGCCCTGGTAGGGCGCGATGGTGATCCGCGCGGCAAGATCGATACCATCATCGTTGAGCGTGAGCCGCCCGCCGGTGGTCGGCGTGAGATCGGCCGCCAAGAGCGGCTGCGCCCAAGCGGGTCCGCGCAGGCTTAAATTCTGCGCCTCGGCAACGCCGACCGCCAAGAGCAGCGCCACCGCCAGCACCAATCCGCGCTTCATGTCCCCTCCCGCATCTATCCGCGCTCTCTTCTTTCCAGATCGTGCGGCTCGCGAAAACCTCTCGGCGCATAAACTTCCGCTCAACCCTGGCGCGATAGCTTGACCTTGGGAGAGGTCAGCGATGCGGCAGGTGCTTGCGATCGTGTTCACCCCGTTCGGCAGAGCCGATCGCGGCCTCTATCTGATTGGCTACGGCTTTCTCACCGTGATCAGCGCGGTGCTGACACTCGCGCTGCAGCTCGTTGTCGGCGGGTTGTTCAAGCACGCGCCCATCGCGATGACGTGGTTTGCGCCCGCGCTGCTCTATGTCTGGTGCGCGTACTGCTTGATCGCGAACCGTCTGCACGATCTTGGCCAGAGCGGAGCTTGGGCGCTTGGACCGATCGCGCTCGCGCTGTTGTACAGCGTCGCCACGGTCGCCGGCGGCCCTCTCACGCCCGGCGCGCTGATCTATCTGATGATCGCCGCCGCTGTCGTCTTCAGCGTCTATGGCGTGTTCGCTCTGGTGCTCTTGCTGTTCGCCGGCGATCCGGGACCCAACAAGTTCGGCGCGCGCCCCGCGCCCTCGCTCGGCTAGCTCAAACAGCCTGCGGGCCGCGGTGAATCGAGAGCACGCCGGTGCGGCTCACTTCCACGAGCCCCAGCGGACGCATGAGTTCGAGAAAGCTGTCGATCTTTGAGCTGGCGCCCGTCAGTTCGAAAATGAAGCTTTCGAGCGTCGTATCGATGACCTTGGCGCGAAAAATGTCCGCAAGCCGCAGCGCCTCGATGCGATCGGCGCCGGCGCCGCGCACCTTGATCAGCGCCAGCTCGCGCTCGACGCCGGCGGGATCGAGCGTGACGTCGATCACCTGACGCACCGACACGATGCGTTCCAGCTGCGCCTTGATCTGATCGATAATGATCGGCTGGCCCGAGGTGACGATGGTGACGCGCGAGGTATGCGCAGCCTTGTCGGTCTCGGCCACCGTCAGGCTTTCAATATTGTAGCCGCGCGCGGAGAACAGCCCGACCACGCGCGCCAGCACGCCAGGCTCGTTCTCGACGAGAACAGCAAGCGTGCGGGATTCAACGGGCTGGTCGGTGCGGGGCGGCATGGGATGCTTGTAGCGAAAGCTTCACGGACCGGGAAGCGCCGCCTAATCCAATTTCGGCCGTCCCCCGCCGGGGACCCAGCGCTCGGTCCCGGCGACGCGGTCGATCTCCTGCTCGATCTCGGTCACGGCGTGCGGCATGCCCACGTGCTCGCCGGCATAGTCGACGACGGTCTTGGTGCGGGCGCCCTCCACCACCGTGATGGTCGTCGACGGCAGGTCGGTCACCTGTGCGCGATAGGCGTCGCGCAGATTGAAGAAGTCGGCGCGGTGGATCATGTCGATCAGGTGCGCCACATCCTCCCGTGAGGCGGTGGCGTGCTGCTCGCCGGTGACGCGGACGAAGCGCTGGCCGTGATAGGTGACAGCGCCGTCGCTGGTGATCGTCACCGTGTAGTCCGGACAAAAGCCGAAGCATGGCGTGCGCGCGAGCGTGATCGTCACCGGCTCCCGCGCCGGCGCTTGCGCCATGGTCGGCGTGCACGCCGCCGCCATCGCCAGGAGCATTCCACACACGATCGCCTTCACGCCATCCTCCGTCGGATCAGATTTCGGCCAGCTTTCACAGAGTGAAAAGGCCAAAGCTGGGCGACGCCGTAACAAAAGCGTCGCGTCACTGTCGCACAAATGTGCCATCGAGCGCCATCGCTGCGGGAGGCTTACGATGGTCCGCTACCAAGTGCGCATGCTCGATTCCGTCACCGGAGCGGAAGGCGCCTATACGTTCGAGCATCGCGAAGACCTGATGAAGCGCCCCGCCGACGACGTCGTCGCCGCCTTCTTCGATTACGCCGACCGCGAAATCTTCGAACGCGGTCACGTCGTCTACGAACTGAACGGCGCCATCAAGAACAAGAAGCACGGCACGGTCGTCGCGATCGGCTCGATGCACATGGTCGACGGCAAGCAGGAGGAAGAAGGCCAGCCCTTCACCATTTTCATCGCCCGCGACTGACCTTCACGCTTTCCGGCGTTCACCCGATTGCGCGCGCGTGACATTGCGCGCCCAGCCTTCGTCGCCGTTCTGCTTCAGCACGCCGGGATAAAGGCTTTCCAACGCCACGGCCAATTTCAGACTGTCGGCGAAGCTCTCTTCCTTGGATTGCGAGGAAGCCAGCCCGAGCCGCCGCAATTCCTCCTGGCGCCGGCGCGGATCGAGATAGTGCTGCAACTCCGACACGAACTCGCGGCGGCAATCGACGAAGAACTGCACTTCGCCCGCATCCTCTTCATCCTCGGGCTTCATCTGTTCGAGCGCGTGGCAGCAGAACACGAGCGGATTGAGCACGAAGGGGCGTCCGCCGCGAAACGCGCGCGAGACGCCGTCGCCGCGTCCGCCCTTGCGCAAATTGTTTGGAAAGAACAAGCGGCCTTTGTCCGCCAGACCCGATATCTCGCTCAGCGTAACGGTGCGATGCCGCTCGAAATCCTCAGCGCTCATCTTCCCGTAGCTCTTCGAGAGCCACGCCGCGCGCGTGAACGCCTGGATGCATTCCGAGCCCCAGGCCATCACGTCGGAATCCATCTGCGCCTTCAGCGCCTCGGTCTGCAGCGCCGTCTGCCGCCGCACCACGATCCAGTTGAACACGAAGGATGCAATGGCGATGAGCGCCGAAGCGACCGCCACCCACTCGTTCAATCCCCAGCCGCGCATGCGCCTACCCCCACGAGGAGGTTAGCGCATGTTCCGGCTCACACCAAAATCTTACCCTCTTCGTCGATCTCGTCGCCGGTGAAGCTCTCCGCCAGGATCATCTCGTTGTGCGCCTTGCCCGACGGGATCATCGGGAAGCAATTTTCGTCCTTTGTGACGCGGCAATCGAAGATCACCGGCCGCTTCACGGCGATCATCTCGGCGATCTTGTCGTCGAGTTCGCCCGGATGCTCGGCGCGCAAGCCGACGCAGCCATAGGCTTCCGCCAACTTCACGAAATCCGGCAGCGCCTCCGAATAGGAATGCGAATAGCGTTCGCCGTGCAGCAATTGCTGCCACTGGCGCACCATGCCCATCCATTCGTTGTTGAGGATGAATATCTTGATCGGCAGTTCGTGTTGAACCGCCGTCGACATCTCCTGCATGGTCATCTGCACGCTGGCTTCGCCGGCGATATCGATGACGAGCGCATTGGGGTGCGCCGCCTGCACGCCGACCGCCGCCGGCAGGCCATAGCCCATCGTGCCCAAGCCGCCTGACGTCATCCAGCGATTGGGCTCTTCGAAATGGAAATATTGCGCGGCCCACATCTGGTGCTGGCCGACTTCCGTGGTGATGTAGACGTCCTTATCCTTCACCGCGCGATAGAGCCGCTCGATCGCGTATTGCGGTTTGATCACTTTCAAATCGCCGCGATAGCTGAAGCAGCGCTTGCCGCGCCAAGTTTCGATCTGATCCCACCAAGCGCGCAGCGCCGCGGAATCCGCGCGTGCGTTGCGCTTCTTCCAACCGTCGAGCAGCGCCTCAAGCGCCGCGCCCGCATCGGCGACGATGCCGATATCCACGAGCACGTTCTTGTTGATGGAGCTTGGATCGACGTCGATGTGGATTTTCTTCGAATTCGGGCTGAATGCGTCGAGGCGGCCGGTGACGCGATCGTCGAAGCGCGCGCCGACGCAAATCATCACGTCGCAATCGTGCATGGCGTGATTGGCTTCCCAGGAGCCATGCATCCCAACCATGCCCAGCCATTTCGGGTCGCTCGCCGCGAACGCGCCCAAGCCCATCAGGGTGGAGGTGACGGGAAAACCCGTCTCGGTCACCAGCGCGCGCAACGCTGAACTCGCATGCGGACCGGAATTGATGACGCCGCCGCCAGTATAAAAGATCGGGCGTTTGGCGCTCGCCATCAGATCGAGCGCGGCTTGGATTTTCGCTTCGTCGGGCCCTTTGCCGCGCAAACGCGGACGCGGCTTCACCGCCGCCTCCGGTCCGACATAAACGCCCTTCGCGAACTGCACGTCCTTGGGAATATCCACGACCACCGGCCCCGGCCGGCCGCTACGCGCAACATCGAACGCCTCGTGCAGTATGCGCGGCAGATCGTCGACGCTCTTCACCAGCCAATTGTGCTTGGTGCATGAGCGCGTGATGCCGACCGTATCGCATTCCTGGAATGCGTCCGAGCCGATCAGATGCGTCGCCACTTGTCCGGTCAGCACCACGATCGGAATGGAATCCAGCAATGCATCCGCCAGCGGCGTCACCACATTGGTGGCGCCTGGCCCGGACGTGACCAGCGCCACGCCAACTTTGCCGGTCGAACGTGCGTAGCCTTCGGCCGCGTGCCCCGCGCCCTGCTCGTGGCGCACCAGGATGTGACGTAAGCCGTCGCTCGAATAGAGCGCGTCATAGATCGGCAGCACAGCGCCGCCCGGATACCCAAACAAAACGTCGACGCCCTGGTCCTTCAGCGCGCGAACGACCATCTCCGCGCCCGTCATGATCTCGGGTTCGGCGGTGCGGGTGGTGTCACGTTTGGCGGCCATGGGGAGGTCCGTACTCCAGGTTTTCGACAAAAGAAAAAGGGGCCTTTCGGCCCCTGGGGTTCGCATGCGCGTCTTCCGCTCCGGGGGGTTAGCCGGAGACGGCGCGCGCTTTGTGTACGAGGTTCATCAGGGTTTTTTGCATATGGGGCGTTTCGGCTCACCTAACCGCAACAGATTAATTTACCCCGAGAACGGCGTCAACTGGCCCTCTGAGGAAATTTCTTCGCCGGATAGGGTCCCTATTGAACAAAACCTGCTCTGATCGCGACCAAACGCGCATGGAGATCGGCGTCGGCGATGCGGGGCCAGTCCGGCATCTGGTGGGCCATCCAGGTGAACTGGCGCTTGGCGTAGCGGCGCGTGTCGCGTTTGGCGATCTCGATCGCCTCCGCCAGCGCGATCTCGCCGCGCAGATGCGCCATCAGCGCCGGCGCGCCATGCGCCTTCATCGCCGGCAGCGTGGGGTCGAGCCCGCGCGCGGCGAGCGCCCGCACTTCATCGAGCGCCCCCGCGGCCATCATCGCATCGAAGCGCCGCTCGATCACGGCGTAGAGCGCTTCGCGCTCCGGCCACAAAGCGAAGCCGCGCCAGCGCTTCAGCGGCGCTTCGGCCTTTTGCTGCAGTTCTGAAAGCTTTTCACCGCTTTCCGCGACTTCGAGCGCGCGCAGAATGCGCGGCGCATCCGCGATACCGATGCGCCGCGCCGCATCCGGATCGATCAGCGCGAGGCGCTCATGCAAGGCTTCCGCGCCCTCTTGCGCGAGCTCTGCGGCCAGGCGCGCGCGCACCTCCGCGGGCGCGGCCGGCGCCGGCGCCAGCCCTTCGGTCAGCGCCTTGAAATAGAGCCCCGTACCGCCGACCACGATCGGCGTCCTGCCGCGCGCTTCGATCGCCGTGATCGCCGCCGTCGCATCGTCGACCCAGCGCCCTGCGGAATAGCGCTCGGCCGCGTCGACATGCCCGTAGAGGTGGTGCGGTATTTGCGCCTCTTCCTCCGGCGTCGGCCGCGCCGTCAAAACGCGCAAATCGCCATACACCTGCATCGAATCCGCGTTGACGATCTCGCCATCCACATGGCGCGCCAGTTCCAGCGCCAAAGCCGACTTGCCGCTGGCCGTTGGCCCCATGATAAGCAGCGCCGTCATGACAGCTCACGCTCTCGTTTTCGTCGCGCCGCCGGAGGACAAGCCGGCTTACCGCGAAGCTTTGCTCATGCTGGGGCGCGTGGCGCTGTCGCGCAAGCTGCCCCCGCCAGAGGTGCTGTCGGGCTGGGAGGCGGCGCAATGGATCTATCCCGAACTTGACGACGAACTGCGCCAGGAAGCCGCCGCCGCCGTCGCCGAGCTTCCGGTCGACTGGGCGCTCTTGCCGCAGGAGACGCGCCGCAAGCGCCTGCTGGTGGCGGATATGGATTCCACCATCATCAATGTCGAATGCCTCGATGAACTCGCCGACTTCGCCGGCATCAAGGCGGAGATCGCGGCCATCACGGAGCGCGCGATGAAGGGCGAACTCGCGTTCGAGCCGGCTTTGATCGAACGCGTTTCGAAATTGAAGGGCCTCGCCATTGATGCGCTGCAGCGTTGCTATGATGAGCGTGTGCGGCTCAATCCCGGCGCGCGCACCATGGTGCGCACCATGTCCGAGCATGGCGCGCGCTGCGTGCTGGTCTCGGGCGGCTTCACCTTTTTCACCGAGCGTGTCGCGGAACTGGCCGGCTTTCACGCCAACCGCGCCAATGTACTGCTCGACGACGGCAAGGCGCTGCTGGGCGATGTGCAGCGCCCGATCCTCGGGCGCGCCGCCAAACTCGAAGCGTTGCAGCAGGAATCCGCCGGGCTCGGCGTCGCGCCCGCCGATGCGCTCGCCATCGGCGACGGCGCCAACGATCTCGCCATGATCAAGGCCGCCGGCCTCGGCATCGCTTATCGGGCCAAGCCGATCGTCGCCGCCGAAGCCGACGCGCAGATCAATTATACGAGCCTTGAAACCGTGCTCTTCTTCCAAGGCTATGCCCGCGCGGAGTTCGCGTCGTGAAACGCATCGTCGTCGCCCTTGCGCTCGCGCTCGCCGCGTGCGCGCCGCCACAAGCGCCTGCACCGCGGATTGAGGAGTTTGTAACTCCGCCTCAACACAGCACGTTCGCCCTCTGCACCTCGGACGCAGCATGGTGCGTTAAGAAGACCGACGACGTTGACGGCTTCATCTATTCTTTCCACGGCCGCGACGTCGCGACTATCCGCGATGAAGAGGGCGAACATAGTCTCTGGAAGATCGTTCGAATGCCGCGGGCGGACGGAGCGGAGGACGCGCTCGTCGGCGACACGAATACGGAACACGCTGCATATTCCGGCGGCGGCGGATCGGCGACGCACGTCACGCTCTACGCGCTCTCCTCTTCCGCGCCGGCCCACACGCCGCCGCGCGCGGTGCTCACATTCCCATTATCCGCCGCGCTCGATATCCGCGCCTGTTTCAGCGAAGACGACGCGCAGGCGCGCCGCGACGCCTGCTCGGATCAGTACAATTTCACCGGCGACCTCGCGCTCGATACGTCAACCCCGAGCGCGCCGCCGCGCCTCGTGCTCACCACCGAAGCCACGACCTATCCCGGCCGCCGCAGCCGCTCGGAAGATTCCAGCGCCGCGCCGCCGCTCGGTCCCGACGATCTCAAAACCGTGCGCGACGAACGCTGTTCCTACCGCCGCGTGTTCACGGCCAACGCGCAAGGCATCTACATGCCCGACCAGCCGTTGCCGGATTGCTCGGACTACCTGTCTCCGTGAGCCTGCCGCGCAAACCTGTAGCGGCCGTCTTCGATCTCGACGGCACGCTGATCGATTCCGAAGCCTTGGTGCGCGGCGGCTATCTTGCGGCGGCGCCGCGCTTCGGCATCGAGATGACGGACGAACACTTCCTTTCTTTCGTGGGCCTGCACCGCGACGCCAATGATGCGCGCCTGCGCACGCTCTACGGCAAGGATTTTCCGCTCGACGATTTCTACGCGCAGGTGCGCGCGCATATCGGCGACGCGCCGGCGCCCTTGAAGCCCGGCGCGCTCGACGTGCTCAATCGCCTCGACACGCTCGCCGTCCCCTACGCGCTCGCCACCTCGTCGCAGCGGCCCTGGGTCGACCGTCATTTCGAGCATTACGATCTCGCGCGCCGCTTCCGCGCCATCATCGCCCGCGGCGATGTCGAACACGGCAAGCCGCACCCCGAGCCCTACATCAAGGCCGCCGCCGCGCTGGGCGCGGCGCCGGAATTCACGCTCGCGGTGGAGGATTCCCACGCCGGCGTCGCCTCCGCGCACGCGGCGGGGCTGATGACGGTCATGGTGCCAGACCTGCTGCCGGCGACCGACGAAATGCGGGCCAAGGCGCTGCGCGTGCTCGGCTCGCTTAACGAGATCGTATCGTTCTTCGAGCCAAAGCATTGAGCCGGCTTGAATAGGCCGGCCCATTGGGTTTCATCTCCCGCATGACCTCCTCGGCTGAAACGCCGCGCACGCCGCTCGACTCGATCAGCTGGATCTGGCGCGGCGGCGCGCTCATGCCGGCCTTCATCCGCCGCTTCGTGCGCTCGCGCGAAATCGGTCTGACCTTCTTTGCGGGGCTGGTCGGCGTATTGGCGGCCGGCTTCGTCGCGCTGATGAGCGATATCGCGACGTTCGCGCACGGCGTGCTCTTCGGCCTGCAGCCCGGCGTGCGCCTCAGCGTGCTGCAGCACATCGACAATCCGTTCGTGCCGATGATCGGGGGCGTGCTGCTTTGCGGCATGACGTGGCTGGGCGCGCGCGTCGGGCGCACCAACGTCGCCGACCCGATCGAGGCCAATGCGCTGTACGGCGGACGCATGTCGTTTCGCGACAGCCTGTTGTTGGCGTTGCAGACGTTGGTGTCCAACGGCTTCGGCGCCTCTGTCGGGCTTGAAGCCGGCTATACGCAGATCGCCTCCGGCTCAGCCTCGCGTCTCGGCTCGTGGATGCGGCTCCGACGCGAGGACATGCGCGTCATCGTCGCCGCCGGCGCCGCCGGCGCCATCGCCGCGGCGTTCAACGGCACGCTCACGGGCGCCTTCTACGCGTTCGAACTGGTGCTGGCGCAATATGCGATCGGTTACGTCGCGCCGGTGATGGCCGCGGCGATCGCCGCCACTGTCACCATTCATGCGCTGGGCGGCGCGCCTTTCTCGCTGCACGTGGATTCCGGCCGCCCGGTGACGGCGTGGGATTTTCCCTGGTTCATCTTGCTCGGGCTGGTGTGCGGCGTGATCGGCATCATCTGGATGCGCGCGCTGCCTCTGGTCGAGCGTCTGCTCGCCTTCACCAAAGCGCCGCGCATGACGCATCCGATCATTGGCGGGCTCATCGTCGGCGAGATGGCGACGTTCGCGCCGCAAGTGCTGGGCGCCGGGCACGGCGCGCTCGAACTCGAATTGTTCGCCGACATGACCGTCGGCGCGCTCATCACGCTGGCCGCGCTCAAGATGATCGCCTCGACCATCTCGCTGGGCGCAGGCTTTCGCGGCGGCCTGTTCTTCTCTTCCCTGCTGGTCGGCATGCTGGTCGGACGCGTCGTCGCCATCGAACTCGCCATTTACTGGCCGCAGGCGACGCCGAGCATCGCCGCGTTCTCGCTGGTGGGCATGGGCGCGCTCGCCGCCGCCGTGATCGGCACGCCGCTGACCATGTCGTTCCTCGTGCTTGAGACGACATCCGACTACGGCTTGACTGGCGCGGTGCTCGCCGCCTCGATCACCAGCAACCTGATCGCGCGCGAATGGTTCGGCTATTCCTTCTCGACGTGGCGCTTCCATCTCCGCGGAGAAACCGTGCGCAGCGCACGCGATGTCGGCTGGGTGCGCGAATTCAATGTCGGCCGCCTGATGCGCACCGATCCCGCCACCGCGCCGGACGACATCACCATCGGCGAATTCCAGACCCGTTTCCCGCTCGGGGCGCGCCAGCGCGTCGCGCTCGTGGACCAAAGCGGGCGCTTCCAAGGCATCGTCGTGGTCGCGGAAGCGCACACCGAAGGGCTGAGCGACGACGTCCCCGCGCTCACCATCGCCCACACGTCAGACGCGGCGCTTTTGCCGCATATGACGATCAAGGAAGCGATGGCCGCGTTCGACACCACCGAGAGCGACACCCTCGCCGTCGTCAACAACATGGTCGACCGCAAGCTGGTCGGAACGCTCAAGGAAGCCTACGCCACGCGCCGCTACGCGGAGGAAATGGAAAAAGCGCAATTGTTCGAACTGTGAGCGAACGCGCGGCGGCGTAACTCATGGTCGGCGTGCGTGTCGCGCGCGCCTAGCTTGGGCTTAACCGTCGATACGTGACGGCCCCGTCGCGGTTCACCTTCACAATAACGGCGCGATTGCCCGGTCCCGCACGCGCGGCCGCCGCCCGCGCCGCGCTGATGGTATCGACCGGCTGAAACGCGATCTGCTCGATCACGTCGCCGGGCTTCAGCGATGCCGCATCGTTGTCGCTCGGGTCGACCGAGAGCACCACCAAGCCATGCACGCGCGGCTCGATTTGGAATTCCTCGCGAAGGCTTGCATCAAGCTCCGACACCGCGACACCGAGGATGCGCGCGCCGCGCGGTCCGCCATCGCGCCGCGTTGCGCCCGAGCCATCGTCGCTTTCTTCCCGCGGCGATCCCTCCGCCGCGGTCTCCTCCAAGCGCTGAATCGTCACGGCAATCGTCGTGCGCCGCCCTGCGCGCAGCACTTCCACCGGCACGCGCGCGCCGATGTCGGCTTCGCCGACGAAGCGCGTCAACGCGCGGCTGTCGCTGACGTCGCGCCCCGCGAACTTCATGACGATGTCGCCGGGACGCACGCCCGCGAGCGCCGCCGGCCCGCCTGGGGTCACGCGCGTCACCACCGCGCCTTGCGGATGGGGCATGCCCAGCCTGTCGGCCAAAGCCGCGTCGACATTGGAGAGCCGCACGCCCAGCCAGCCGCGCCGCGTCTCGCCATAGCGCAGCAATTGATCGACGACGGGCTTCACGATCGCGGTCGGCGTGGCGAAGCCAACGCCGACCGAACCGCCCGTGGGCGAGACGATCGCCGTGTTCACGCCGATCACTTCCCCATCGATATTGAACAGCGGCCCGCCCGAATTGCCGCGATTGATGGCGGCGTCGGTCTGGATGAAATCGTCATAGCGTCCCGCGTCGATGTTGCGGTTGCGCGCCGAGACGACGCCGACGCTCAGCGATCCGCCCAGGCCGAACGGATTGCCGATGGCCAGGACGATGTCCCCCACGCGCGCGCGATCGCTGTCGCCGAAATTCACATAAGGCAGCGCGCCGCGCGCATGCACGCGCAGCACGGCGATGTCGGTCGCCGGATCGCGACCGACGATCGTGGCGCGATATTGGCCGCCGTCTTGCAGGATCACATCGACCTGATCGGCGTCCTCGATCACGTGGTTGTTGGTGACGATCACGCCGTCCGGCGAAATGATGAAGCCGGAGCCGAGTGAAGTCACTTGGCTGGCGCCCTGGTTCAGGCCGTCATTGAACCGCTCCAGCGGCGAGCCCGGCGGGAAGCGCGGCAGTTCGTCGACGCCTTCGACACGCTGGCTGGTGGCGATATTCACGACGGCGGGCGTCAGCCGCTCGGCCAGATCGGCATAGCCCGCGCTCGGAAGCCGCGATTGCGCCTGCGCCAACGGCGCGGCCATGCCTAAGCCGATCACGCAAGCAAGCGCAGCCGCCCAACCCCGCGACGCAGATGTGAAACGCTGTTTTCGCATTGGCTTCACAAATCCTTCGGCGACCTCAAACCGTCAAGGCGTACAGGCGGAATCGTTCGGTCGCCTTTCGATTGAGCTTTAGCCGAGGCTCGCTTAGGTTGAAACCGCGGGAGACGCGGGGACGCCAGAAGCCCGGCCTGCGCGGGGACGCCGACGCGATCGGCCGGGGGGACACATGCCGTATTTCGAATTCGACGCGCCGTCTCGATTCAACGCCAATTCGTCGTCCACCAGCGACAACATCCTGGCGGTGTTGCGGAATACCGGAAACTACACGGTCCTTGAGAATGACTCGGACGCGTGGATCGTCCAGCTCAACACGCCGAACCAAGGCGCGATCTATATCGGCTTTCTGCCGACCACGTCGTTCGCTCCTGGCGCTGGAAAATCACCTCCGCTTGGCGACGTGGCCGCCGTGGCGTGGCTCGATGCGAACCTGAACACGATCGGCTCGGTCACATTCGACGTGTCGAACCACTTCAGCGCTTCCTCCATCATAAGCACGACCAATCTGATCACCGCGGGCGATGACGTGGTGTTCGGATCGACCGGCGGCGATGTGCTCTATGCCGGGGCCGGCGCCGATTATGTCGATGGCGACGCCGGCAACGACACGCTGCATGGCGAGGCCGGCGGCGACCTCATGTTCGGCTATCTCGGCAATGACACCATGTTCGGCGAGGACGGCGCCGACGTCATGTTCGGCGAAGACGGCGCGGACACGATCTCCGCAGGCGACGGCGACGATTCCGTTTCCGGCGGCGCCGGCAATGACAGCGTCGATGGCGGAACCGGCGTCGATCTCATCTCCTACGCCGATCTCAACGTATCGGTCACGGTGTCGCTCGCGCTGCAGGGCGCTTCGCAAAACACAGGCGGCGGCGGCGCGGATGTTCTCACCAATTTCGAACAGCTTGAAGGCTCGGGCGCCAACGACACGCTGACCGGCGACGCCGGCGCCAACAAACTTTACGGCTTCAACGGCGACGACACGCTGGACGGCGGCGCGGGGGCCGACACGCTGGACGGCGGCGCCGGCAACGATACGTTCAAAGTCAACAATGCCAGCGTGACCATCAGCGAAGCGGCCGGCGCCGGCGTCGACACCGCGATCGCAACGATCGACTACACGCTCCCCGTCAATGTTGAAAACCTCACGCTCGCCGGCTCCGCGCTCAACGGCGTCGGCAATGCCGACGCCAACTTCATCCTCGGCAACGCGCTCAACAACAGCCTCCAGGGCGGCGACGGCGCCGATACGCTCGACGGCGGCGGCGGCCAGGACACGCTCGACGGCGGCGATGGTCTCGACCGCTTTCACGTCGTCCTCGTTTCCAATGTGTCGACGGACTACCTGACCTCGAATTTTCTTTCGAGCGGCGTCGTCACGCTGGGCGGCGTTGAGTTGCACAATTTCGAGCAATTCGATCTCACCGCGGGCGGCGGCGACGACACGCTGACCCTCAACACCGCGCTCAGCGGTTCAAACATCTTCGACGGCGGCGGCGGGACGGATCGTCTCATCGCCGATCTCTCCTCGATCAGCACCGCCGTAACGATGGATGAATCCGGAAAGATCTCCTTTGGCGGCGCCGATCTGACGGCGTTGGTCGAGGGGTATCAACTCACCACCGGCGCCGGCTCCGACACGCTGCGCGGCGCCGCCGGGCATGACGAATTTGTCGCCAATGACGGCAACGACTTCATCATCGGCGGCGGCGGCGCCGATTCCCTCAATGCCGGCGCGGGCAACGACCTTCTCTTTTCAGGCGCCGAGTCGCCTAGCCTGAACGGCGGCTACAACATCTTGCTGCCGCCGGTGCTGGACACCGGCGCCGAAGTCGACACGCTGAGCGGCGGCGACGGCGACGATCGCATTTTCGGCGGCTATGGCGACAATCTCGACGGCGGCGCCAACGCCAGCTTCGGCGATGTCCTCTACATCAGCTTCCAAGGCGCAACCCAGGGCGTCATCGCCGACTTCCATCAGTCGACGCTCAACATTGGCGGCGGCGTCATCACCGGGTTCGAAAGCGTCGCCTGGATCGAAGGCAGCAATTTCGACGACGCCATCACGCTGAACGCGACTTCGTCTTACACGACCTCGGAGCAA
Organism: Caulobacterales bacterium; assembly: GCA_035548735.1. Taxonomy (GTDB): domain Bacteria; phylum Pseudomonadota; class Alphaproteobacteria; order Caulobacterales; family Aquidulcibacteraceae; genus Vitreimonas. The sequence continues at coordinate 17,879 of DASZSK010000046.1, forward strand.
ATCTTTGGCCTTGGCGGCAATGATACGCTGGTCGGCGACTATTACGCCGATCACATGTATGGTGGCGACGGCGACGATGTCGTCGATGGGCGTTTTAGCCAATATCTGAGTGTGGTGGACGGCGGCGCCGGCGACGATACGCTTTACACGAACTTCAACACATTCGCCGTGGCCTATGGCGGCGCCGGAAACGACACGATCTATTCGCACGGCGAGACGCATGGCGGCGAAGGCGACGACGTCATCATGCTGATCTCCAGTTATTATTACAGCAACGTCTACGGCGACGCGGGCGATGACCAGATCCACGCGGTCGAAAGCAGATACGGGACTGGCGGCAGCACAATTTACGGCGGCGTCGGCAACGATGTTCTTTACTCCTCGTCCGGCAGCGACTCGCTCGACGGCGGCGACGGAACGGACACGGCCGATTTCTCTACGGCTACAGGCGGTGTGACCGTCAACCTCCAGAGCAGCAGCGCGACCGGCGCCGGCGTTGGTTCGGACACGCTGACCAATATCGAAAATGTGCGCGGCGCCGACGTCAACGACACCATCACCGGCAATCTCGCCGATAACGTGTTCGAAGGATTGGCGGGCGCCGACTATCTGGATGGCCGCACCGGCGCGGACACGCTGATCGGCGGTGTTGGCGATGACTATCTGATCGGCGGCGCCGGCGCCGACAGCCTCGATGGCGGCGATGGCGCAGACACCGCAAGCTACGCGACAGCAAACGCAGGCGTTCACGCAAGCCTATCCTCTCCCGCCGCAAACACCGGCGACGCAACCGGCGACACCTATGCCTCGATCGAAGGACTGACCGGCTCGGATTACGCCGACATCCTCACGGGCGACAACGGCGCCAACCGGTTGGATGGCGGCGTCGGCGCCGACACCTTGATCGGCGGTGTGGGCGACGACAGCTACATCGTCACCGACGTCAACGACGTGGTGATGGAAGCCGCAAGCGAAGGCGTCGACACCGTCTATAGCGGCGTCGACTATATGCTCGCCGACAATGTCGAAAACCTCGAAATCATCGCGCCCGCTGGACGTATGGCCACGGGCAATGCGCTCGACAACAGGCTGGTCGGCGGCGGTGGCGACGACAGCCTAGACGGCGGCGGCGGCGCGGACACGATGCTCGGCGTATTGGGCGATGATGTCTATTACGTCGACAATGCGGGCGATGTGGTCACGGAGAATCTGAACGAAGGAACCGACACCATCCGCTCCACCATCGGCATCGCCGCGCTCGCCGCCAATGTGGAAAATCTCGAACTGCTGAATGCGGTCGCCACCGGCAATGGCAACGGGCTCGACAACAAGATCACCGGCAACGCCGCCAACAATGCGCTGAACGGCGCG
>DASZSK010000047.1:0-7319 GCA_035548735.1 Caulobacterales bacterium
CGAAACGCAGGTGCGCATGGGCGTGGCGATGCGGATGGCCGTGCTCGAAGCGTTGGCGGAAAGCGGCGCGAACGCGAGCGCCGAAGCATGAGGAGAGTGCATCATGTGGATGTTCCTGCTCTGGTGGTGCGTGGACGATCATCTGGCGGCGGCGCTCAATGCGCCGGGGCTGGGGCACCTGCCGATCTGGGTGCCGGCGATCATCGCCTTCGCGTTCTCGACCACGGTGTCGATCTCCGGCCCCAGACGCTGAGCCTTTGATGAAGCCCATCCTCATCCGCAATGCGCGCGTGGTCGATCCGGCGAGCGGGCATGACGCGACAAGCTCGGTGCTGTTCGCCGAGACGATCCTCGACGTCGGCCCGCGCCTCGATGCAAGCGATGCGGATGTGATCGATGGCGAAGGGCTGACGCTGACGCCCGGCCTCATCGATATGCGCGTCGTCATCGGCGAACCGGGCGCCGAACATAAAGAGACGTTCAAATCCGCTGGGCGCGCGGCGGCGGCGGGCGGCGTGACGACGCTGGTGCAAATGCCGAACACCACGCCGGTGATCGATGATCAAAGCCTGGTCGATTTCGTGCTGCGGCGCGGGCCCGCGCGCACGGGCGTGCACATTCTGCCAGCGGCGGCGCTGACCAAGGGGCTCGAAGGCGAGACCATGACCGAGATCGGTCTGCTCGCCGAAGCCGGCGCGGTGATGTTCACCAACGGCGATCGCCAAATCGCCGACAGCCGCGTGCTGCGCCGCGCGCTTTCCTACGCCACGGCGTTCGGCGCGCTCGTCGCGCACCGTCCGGAAGATCCGTATCTGGCCATGGGCGGCGTGATGCACGAGGGCGAACTCGCGGCGCGGCTTGGCCTCCCCGGCATTCCGGCGATTGCCGAAGTGATCATGGCCGAGCGCGATCTCGCGCTCGCGGAGCTGACCGGCGGACGCTTGCTCCTCGATATGCTCTCGTCGGCGCTGACGCTCGCGCCGCTCAAGCGGGCGAAGGAGCGCGGCGTCAACGCCGTCGCCAGCGTCAGCGTGCATCATCTCGCGCTCAACGAAATCGACGTCGACGGCTATCGCACCTTCGCCAAACTTTCGCCGCCGCTGCGCGCGGAAACCGATCGCGTGGCGCTCGCCGCGGCCGTGCGCGAAGGGCTGATCGACGTGATTGTCTCCGGGCACGATCCGCGTCCGGCCGAAGACAAGCGCCTGCCATTCGATGAAGCCGCCTTCGGCGCGGCGGCGCTCGAGACGCTGCTGCCCGGCGCGCTGACGCTGCACCACAATGGCGACGTTCCACTGCTCTCGCTGATCAAGGCCATGACCTTGCGCCCCGCCGAAATTCTCGGCCTGCCGCAGGGCCGGATCGCCAAGGGCGCGCCGGCCGATCTCATCCTTGTCGATCTCGACAAGCCGTTCCGGCTCGATTCCGACAAGCTCTTATCCAAGTCGAAGAATTCGCCATTCGACGATAAGCTGCTGCAAGGCGTGGTGCAGCGCACCTATGTTGGCGGCAAGCTGGTGTTTCCAAGCTAGGAGGCGGACCGATGCGCGCTTTGCTGTTCGCGAGTTTGCTGCTGCTTGCGGCGTGCGAAACCAACGAGATGGGCGAACGCGGCCCCGCGCCGCCGCTGCCGACGAGCGGCCCGATCATTTATTCCTGCGCCGACGGCACGCAGCTCTCGGTGACGTTCGAAAACAATCAGGCGCAAGTCGCGGTGATCGGCGGCTATTCGATGGTGCTCCCGAACATCGGCACGCCGGACGCGCCGCATTACAGCAACGGCCGCTACGGGCTCGTCGGCGGCGGCGCGGAAGCCAATTGGGAAGTCGGACGGCGCGCGCCGGTATCGTGTCGCGGCAGTTGACGATGGAGCTGCGCCTCGCACGCAACGATGCGGGCGAGCCGGAAATCTTCCGCTCGATCCAGGGCGAAGGTCCGCGTGTCGGGCGGCCGCGCACGTTCGTGCGCCTGTCCGGCTGCAATCTGCACTGCGTCTGGTGCGACACGGCTTATACCTGGAACTGGATCGGCTCGCCCTTCGCGCATGAGAGCGGGACGAAATACGATCCAACGAAGGAGATGCTGAAGCGCGATGTCGAGACGATCGCCGATCTGATCGCGCTGGCGCCCAGCGAAGGGCTCGTCATCACCGGCGGCGAACCGCTGATGCAGCAAGACGCGCTCGTCGCGCTGATCGATGCGCTGAATGCCCGCGACCTCACCATCAGCCGGGAGATCGAGACCAACGGCTCGATTGCGCCAAATGAAGCGCTGCGCGCGCGGATCGATCTTTTCGTCGTCTCGCCGAAGCTGCGGCACTCGGGAAACGACCCGGCCGTCGCTTTGAAGTCCGACGTGCTCTCGGCCTTCGCGGCGATGGACGAGGCCGTGTTCAAATTCGTCGCCCGCGAAACGGCGGACGTCGACCGCATCGCCGAACTGACCCAGCAGTTCCGCATCGCGCCGGGGCGCATCTATGTGATGCCGGAGGGCACGGCGAGCGACGCCGTCACCGCGCGCGGGCGCGCGCTCGCCGAGCCGGTCCGCGCGCACGGCTTTTGTTACTCGGACCGGCTGCACATCCATTTGTTCGGTCAGAAGCGCGGCGTCTAACGCACGCTCTTCCCCTCTAGCCCCACCCGCTGCTACAGGTCGAAGCGATGATGTGGGCGTATGCGCTTGCCGCTCTCGGCGGCTATCTTCTTGGCTCGATCCCGTTCGGCCTGGTGCTGACGCGCCTCGCGGGGCTGGGCGACATCCGCAAGATCGGCTCCGGCAATATCGGCGCGACCAACGTGCTGCGCACGGGCCGCAAGGATCTGGCGCTGGCGACATTGCTGCTCGACGCCGGCAAGGCCGGCATTGCGCTGTTGCTGGCGCGCGCGGTGTGGGGCTCGCAGCCTTATTGGGCCGAAGTGTCTTACGTCGCGGGCGGGATGGCCTTCCTCGGCCATTGCTACCCGGTGTGGCTCGGCTTCAAGGGCGGCAAGGGCGTCGCGACCTTTTTCGGCCTGTTGTTCGCCGGGCTCTGGCCGATCGCCGTTGTCGCGGGCGCGACCTGGCTCGCAGCGGCGGCGATCTTCCGTTACTCATCGCTTGCCGCGCTGGCGGCTGCTGCCGTGGCGCCGCTCTTTGCGTTTGCCGGCGGCGCACCCGACACATCCGGCGTCATCTTCTGCCTCGTCCTGTCGGTGCTGATCTTCTGGCGCCACCGCGCCAACATCCAGCGCCTGCTCAACGGCACGGAGCCGAAGATTGGCCAGAAGGCGGCTGCGCCCGCCGCTGCGGCGCCCGTCGAACAACCGCCAGCGCCGCCTGCCTCTGAACCACCCGCCGCGACGGGATGAGCGGACGCACGCTGTCGCGTCCAGAGCGCGTCGCATGGGCGCGACTCGCACGCACGCCGCGCATCGGTCCCATCACCTTTCATCGTTTGATCGCGCGCCATCGCAGCGCCGCCGCCGCACTTGAGGCGCTGCCGCGCATCGCCCGCGCGGCGCCGCTCACGCCGCCGGCGGCCGATCGCATTGAACGTGAACTCGATGTGCTGGAGCGGATGGGCGCGCGGCTGATCGCTGCTTGTGAGCCGGAATATCCGCCGCTTCTCTCCGTACTCGACGCGCCGCCGCCGATGATCGCCGTCGCCGGCGACGCGCGCTTGCTGACGCGACGCGCCGTCGCGATGGTCGGCGCACGCGAAGGCTCAGCGGCCGGCTTGATGCTGGCCGAGCGCATCGCCGCCGATCTCGGCGCGGCCGATTTCATCATCGTGTCCGGACTGGCGCGAGGCATCGACGCCGCCGCGCATCGCGGCGCGTTGCGCACGGGCACGGTCGCCGTACTCGCGGGCGGCTTGGACCGGCCCTATCCGCCGCAGAACGTAAAACTCTACCAGGAGATCGTCGAACGCGGCGCGGTGGTGAGCGAGGCGCCGCTCGGGTTCGTCGCTCGCGCGCGCGACTTCCCGCGCCGCAATCACATCATCTCTGGCCTGTCGCACGGCGTGGTGGTGATCGAAGCCGCTTTGCGTTCGGGCACGCTGATCACCGCGCGCGCGGCAGCCGAACAGGGACGCGACGTGCTCGCCGTGCCAGGCTCGCCGCTCGATCCGCGCGCGCGCGGCTGCAATGCCTTGATCCGCTCGGGCGCGACTTTGGTGGAAAGCGCGGCCGACATCATCGAGGCGCTGGGCGAGAGCGCGCCACGCCCGCGCCCGGCCGGACCGCTATTTGCGGACATCGAGGCGCCGCCGCCGCCGCCCGGTCTTGCGCAAAAGATCGCCGCGCTGCTTTCGCCGACGCCCATTCACGTCAACGACCTCGCCCGCCTCGCCGATGCGCCCGCGGGCGCCGTCGCCGCCGCCTTGATGGAGCTTGAACTGGAAGGGAGCGCCGCCTCGCTACCTGGCGGTTATGCGGCGGCGGCCAGCGCGAGTTTCCTCAGCTAGATTGGCCCTGCGGCTGGCGCAGCGCGAGCATGCTTTGCGCCGCCAAGGCGTGGGCCTGCTCCAGCGCTTTCGCCAACGGCTCAAGCCCGCCATCGCGCGCCATCCGGGAGAGCTCCGCCGTCATCTGGAAAGCGTAATTGGCGGCGTCAAACGCAGATATATTGTCAGCGTTTTCGGCTGTCTCCGGCATGTCGGCTCCCGCAGCAATACAATCTATAGTTGGACATAACAGCTTAAGGATGTATTCGCCATAGCGAAATCCCAAACCGCGCTCGCTCACACAAAGTGCTTTCGTATCAGGCGGCTAACAAGCAAGAAGCGGGTCCGAAAACGGTCCGTTCGGGCGAATCTCCGCCGCCGGCGCGTTGACAGCGACCGCCTCGCCCCCCAGTTTCCCGGCCGCTTTTGCGCGCCGGACTACCGGAGAAGCCGAACCCCTCATGAACGTCGTCGTCGTTGAATCCCCGGCCAAAGCCAAGACCATCAATAAGTATCTGGGCCCCGGCTATAAAGTGCTGGCGAGCTACGGGCACATCCGCGATCTGCCCTCGAAAGATGGCTCGGTTCGCCCGGACGAAGACTTCGCGCTCGACTGGGAAATGGACGGGGCCTCCAACAAGCGGGTGAAGGAGATCGCCGACGCGCTCAAGGGCGCGAGCACGCTCATCCTCGCCACCGACCCCGACCGCGAGGGCGAGGCCATTTCCTGGCACGTCCTGGAAGCGCTGAAGCAGCGCAAAGCGTTGAAGGACAAGGAAGTCCAGCGCGTCACGTTCAACGCCATCACCAAGGATTCCGTCAAAGCCGCGATGGCGCAGCCGCGCGACATCGACATGGAGTTGGTGGACGCCTATCTGGCGCGCCGCGCGCTCGATTATCTCGTCGGCTTCCGGCTCTCGCCGATCCTGTGGCGCAAGCTGCCGGGCGCGCGCTCGGCAGGCCGCGTGCAATCGGTGGCGCTTCGCCTGATCGTCGACCGCGAAGTCGAAATCGAGAAGTTCCGGCCACAGGAATACTGGTCGGTCGATGCGATCATGGCCTCGCCGCGCAACGAAAACTTCCTCGCGCGCATCTCCGCCTTCGAAGGCAAGAAGCTGAAGCGGCTCGACATCGGCAACAAAGAGATGGCCGACCGCGCGCTTGCCGCGGTGAAGGCCGGCCAGTTCAAGGTCGATGCGGTTGAAGCCAAGCCGACGCGGCGCAATCCGCCGCCGCCCTTCACCACCTCGACGCTGCAACAGGAAGCGGCGCGAAAGCTCGGCTTCTCGGCGACCCGCACCATGCAAGTCGCGCAGCGCCTCTATGAAGGCGTCGACGTCGGCGGCGAGACGGTCGGCCTCATCACCTATATGCGGACCGACGGCGTCACCCTTGACGAAACCGCGATCCGGGATCTGCGCGGCGTCATCGGCTCGCGCTTCGGCAACGAATACGTGCCCGATGCGCCGCGCCGTTATGCGTCGAAGATCAAGAACGCGCAGGAAGCGCACGAAGCGATCCGTCCGACCGATCCGCATCGCATGCCGGACCGGCTGCGGCTCGAAGGCGATCAGGCGCGGCTTTACGATCTCATCTGGAAGCGCGCTATGGCTTCGCAAATGGAGGCGGCCTCGATCGAGCGCACCACCGTCGATTTCACCGAACCCACGGGCAAGGTCGAACTTCGCGCCACGGGCCAAGTCATTCTGTTCGACGGCTTCCTCGCGCTCTATCAGGAAGGCCGCGACGACGAAGAGGACGAAGAGAACCGCCGGCTGCCGCTTTTGAAGCAGAACGAAAGCGTGAAGGTGGTGAGCGCGAAGGCTGATCAGCACTTCACCGAGCCGCCGCCGCGCTATTCCGAAGCCAGTCTCGTGAAGAAACTGGAAGAGCTCGGCATCGGCCGCCCCTCGACCTACGCGGCGATCCTCGAGAAGCTCCGGGAACGCAATTACGTGACGATGGATAAGAACCGCTTCATTCCGGATGATCGCGGCCGTCTCGTCACGGCGTTCATGGAGAATTTCTTCGCGCGCTATGTCGAATACGATTTCACGGCCGACCTCGAAGAGCGCCTCGATCTCGTCTCCGCCGGCGATCTGCCGTGGAAGAAGCTGATGCGCGATTTCTGGGTCGACTTCAGCGGCGCGCTTGACGAGATCGCCGATCTGCGCATCGGCGACGTGCTCGAAGCTTTGAACGAAGCGCTTGGACCGCACATCTTCCCGCCGAAGGACGACGGAAGCGATCCGCGCCTCTGCCCCAATTGCGGCCAGGGCCAGCTTTCGCTGCGGCTCGGTAAGTTCGGCGCCTTCATCGGCTGCTCGAACTATCCCGAATGCAAATTCACCCGCCAGCTTGCGCCGGCCGAGGATGGCGCAGAACAAGTGCCCGCCGAAGGCAAGGTGCTCGGCAAGAATGCACAAGGCCAGGAGGTGACGCTGAAGGTCGGCCGCTTCGGGCCTTACGTGGAAATGCCGAACGGCGACGATAAACCCAAGCGCGCCGGCATCCCGAAGGGTAAAAGCGCGGACGACATCGATCTCGCGACGGCGCTGAAGCTGCTCTCGCTGCCGCGTACGGTGGGCGAACACCCGAGCGAGCACGAGACGATCACGGCCAATATCGGCCGCTTCGGCCCCTACATTCAGATGGGCAAGCTCTACGTGAACTTGCCGAGCGCCGACGACGTGTTCGAAATCCAGATGAACCGCGCGGTGGCGCTGATCGACGAAAAGAAAGCCAATCCGAAGAGCCGCTTCCAGCGCGGTGCGCCTGCGCCGCTCAAGGTGCTGGGCGATAGCCCCGTCACCGGCAAGCCAGTGAATGTGATGAGCGGACGATACGGCCCGTACGTCACAGACGGCGAAACCAACGCCAACATTCCAAAAGA
>DASZSK010000048.1:0-18741 GCA_035548735.1 Caulobacterales bacterium
GATCACGCGCGGCGGCTATGAAGTCACCGAATTGTTCGCGGAGTTGAGCCTGCCGATCCTGCACGACAGCTTCCTCGCCAAGGATCTCTCGCTCGATTGGGCGCATCGTTACGCGGAATATTCGAGCCTCGGTTCGGCGAACACGTGGAAGTTCGGCCTCTCCTGGACGCCGATCAACGACATCACCTTCCGCGCCACCCGCGCGGAAGCGGTGCGCGCGCCGAATATCGGCGAACTTTATTCGCCGGTGGCGACCGACTTCCAATTCATCGTCGATCCATGCCGTCCAGACCAATGGGCGCTCGGCGCGGACCCGGCGTTGCGGCAATCCAATTGCGCCGCGTTGCTGACGGCGGCGGGCGTGGCCAACCCGTCGACTTGGTCTGATCCGTTCGCCGCCTTTACCAAAGTGGGCCGCACGGGCGGCAACCCAAATCTCGACGTGGAAACGGCGGAGACGAGCACGATCGGCCTCATCTATCGGCCGACCTACGTATCGGGCTTCTCGATGTCGTTCGACTATTATGACATCACCATCGACAACGCGATCCAACTGGTCGGCGCGCAAGACCTCGCGGACCATTGCGTCGATGCGCCGACTATCAACAACGTGTTCTGCGCTTCGCTGACGCGCCAGGTCGGCGGCGCCGGCGCCGGCGGCATTGTCGACTTCCTGCGCGGCCCGCAGAACGTCGCGCAATTCGCCACGCGCGGCATCGATTTCACCATAGAATATCGCTTCGAGCCACAGGATTGGGGTTGGGGCGATCTGGGTTCGTTCGACGCGCGCCTGGTCGGCAACAACACGCTCGAACTTTCCTTCGTGCCGCTGCCGGGTTCGGCGACCGACGACGATCTTGGTGAGAGCGCTGCGTCCGACGGCAGCATCACCTCGGCGCCGGAATGGCAGGCGAATTTCGACCTGACCTGGAACAAGGGACCGTGGACGGTGCACTACGGCTTCAACTTCACCAACGATCTGCTGCGTTACGAGAACGACCAGTACGCCGCCGATCCGATGCGGGTCGCGCCGCAGTACAAATACATCGACGGGCTGCGCTCCTCGACCATCCAGGTGCGGTACGACATCGATCAGCACATGCAGATCTACGGCGGGGTCAACAATATCGGCTACGACGTGAAGCCAGGCACCGGCGTCTATCTGGGCGATCCGAACCAGGAAGCCGTCTATCTGGGCCTCGTCGCTCAGTATTGAGCGAAGCCCCTGGCGAGCTGGGAAGGTCGGTCCGAAAGGGCCGGCCTTCCTCTTTACTCATGTCATCATAATCAAGCGCCTTTGATGTGCGGAGCGGTGCGTTTGGGCGCATAAGCGGAACATGAGTTCGCACGGCCGCATTGCCTTTGGGAGCGCCGCATCGGGCGCTTTGGGAACTCTGCTGATGCGCGCGCTGACCTTCGGGATGGCTGGTGCGGCCCTGTTGGCGTTCGGCGTGGCCAAGGCCGGGGGGGATCGGGCGACGGACACGGCGCCCGCCGGCTATGTGATCGTCGATCCGGATGCGCATATTCCCGAAAGCCAAAGCCTCACCGGGTTCGATATGGTCGACGACGACCATTTGTTGATCCGCGCCGGCGCGCGCGATCTCTACATGGCGCAGTTTTACGGTGATTGCGTCCGCGAAGCGCGCTACCGCCCGGCGATCGGCGTCGAAGGCCGTGGCGATGGCGGCGTGGACCGGTTTTCGAACCTCATCATCAACGGACGGCGCTGCCCGATCCTGGCCTTGGTCAAGGTCGTGCGCATGGAAAACAAGTCCGCGGCGGCGGCCAGCCTCAGCGGCGATATTTGATAGGAGGTCCCCATGCGGTCCCTGACGCTGTTTTTGGCTGCTGCCGTCGGCGCGGTCGCGCTGGCGAGCTGCGCCACCGAACCTTCGGGGCCCCCGCCGCAATTCACCGTGCTGGAGCCGAACGCGTCGGTTTCGCTGCACGATGTGGAGGTGCGCAGCTGGGGAAAGGACGATTCCATCCTTCTGCAGACCAACCGGCGGCAATGGTATCGGGCCGTTATCAGCGGCGGTTGCACCCACGCCGGGGACCTGCTTCGGGGCATCGGCTTCGAGACTCAGACCGGGGATCTGGTCGACCGCGGCTCCTTCGCCATCGTCGGCGGCCAGCGCTGCCTCGTCACCTCGGTGGATAAGATCGCCGATCCTCCGGCCGGCTCGCGCTGGTAGGATGGCGAAAGGCCGAAAACAAACCCGTTCCCGCGCTTGACGGGGGAAGGGCCCATCCGTATTTTCCGCGCCTCATTCGGGGACGGCTGACCGCCTTGCGGGCCTCGCGTCGCCGCCGATTGAAGCCGAAACTGGCGCGCTGACCGCTTTTTTCCAATCTGGCCGCTCGAAGGGCGCCGGCTCGGGAATAGGCTGGCGCGCCGCTTAGCGTTGGAACAAGAGCAGGACTTTAGAGGCGCATGCCGACGATTAACCAGCTGATCCGGAAGCCCCGGCATCCCAAGCCGACCCGCAACAAGGCGCCGGCGCTGAAGGCCTGCCCGCAGCGCCGCGGCGTCTGCACCCGCGTCTATACGACGACGCCGAAGAAGCCGAACTCGGCGCTCCGCAAGGTCGCCAAGGTGCGCCTGACCACGGGTATCGAGGCGGTCTGCTACATCCCGGGCGAAGGCCATAACCTGCAGGAGCACTCGGTGGTGCTGATCCGCGGCGGCCGCGTGAAGGACTTGCCGGGCGTCCGCTATCACATCCTCCGCGGCGTGCTGGACACCCAGGGCGTCAAAGACCGCAAACAACGCCGCTCGCTCTACGGCGCTAAACGACCGAAGTAAGGAAAGCTCTCATGTCTCGCCGTCACCGCGCCGAGCCGCGCGAAGTTCTGCCCGATCCCGTTTATGGCGATCTCGTGCTCACGAAGTTCATGAACTACGTCATGTACGAGGGCAAAAAATCCGCCGCCGAGCAAATCGTCTATGGCGCGCTGGAAACGGTCGAGAAGAAGCTGAAGCGCCCGTCGATCGAGGCCTTCCACGACGCGCTCGGCAATGTCGCGCCGGCGATCGAAGTGCGTTCGCGCCGGGTCGGCGGCGCCACCTATCAGGTGCCGGTTGAAGTTCGCCCCGAGCGCCGTCAGGCGCTGGCGATCCGTTGGCTCGTGGGCGCTGCGCGCGCGCGCAACGAGAACACGATGCAGGAGCGGCTCGCAGCCGAGCTGATCGATGCATCCAACAACCGCGGCAACGCGGTGAAGAAGCGTGAAGACACGCACCGCATGGCGGAAGCCAATCGCGCATTTTCGCATTACCGCTGGTAATCACATCGATTGCCGGCGCTGAACGGGGCCGGCTTGACGCCGGCCGCCGCAAAGCCCGGTGATCAAGCTACGGACAGAATATCCATGCCTCGTCAGTACAAAATCGAAGACTACCGCAACTTCGGCATCATGGCCCACATCGATGCGGGCAAGACGACGACGACCGAGCGGATTCTGTTCTACAGCGGGAAGAGCCACAAGATCGGCGAAGTCCATGATGGCGCGGCCACCATGGACTGGATGGAGCAGGAACAGGAGCGCGGCATCACCATCACGTCGGCGGCGACGACGACGTTCTGGAACGGCAAGCGCCTCAACATCATCGACACCCCCGGCCACGTCGATTTCACCATCGAAGTGGAGCGCTCGCTGCGCGTGCTGGACGGCGCGGTGGTCGTGCTTGACGGCAATCAAGGCGTCGAGCCGCAAACGGAAACGGTCTGGCGCCAAGGCGACAAGTACAGCGTTCCGCGCATCATCTTCGCCAACAAGATGGATAAGACCGGCGCCGACTTCTACATGTGCGTGGAAGACATCAAGAAGCGCCTGGGCGCGCGGCCGGTGCCGCTGCAGCTGCCGATCGGCATCGAGTCCGGCTTCAAGGGCGTCGTCGACCTGCTGGAAATGAAGGCGATCATCTGGCGCGACGAAAGCCTTGGCGCGAAGTTCGACATCGTCGAAATTCCCGACGACCTGAAGGACAAGGCGCTCGAGTATCGCAACGGCCTCATTGAAGCGGCCGTTGAGATGGACGACGCGGCGCTGGAAAAATTCCTCGAGGGCGAAGAGCCGGACATGGCGACGCTGAAGCGTCTCATCCGTCTCGCCGTGCAAAAAGGCGCCTGGTATCCGATGCTGTGCGGCTCGGCGTTCAAGAATAAGGGCGTTCAGCCCTTGCTCGACGCGGTCGTCGACTATCTGCCGAGCCCGGTTGATCGCCCGGCGATCAAGGGCGTCGACATGGACGATCCGGAAAAGGAATTGGTGCGGAACTCCACCGACACCGATCCGTTGTCGGTTCTGGCGTTCAAGATCATGGACGATCCGTTCGTTGGCACCATCACCTTCTGCCGCATCTATTCCGGCGTCCTGAACACCGGCGACAATCTGCTGAACTCGACGCGTGACAAGAAAGAGCGCTGCGGGCGCATGCTGCTGATGCACGCCAACAACCGCGAAGACATCAAGGAAGCCTATGCCGGCGACATCGTCGCGCTGGCGGGGCTCAAGGAAGTGCGCACCGGCGACACGCTCTGCGATCCGCAGAAGCCGGTGATCCTTGAGCGTATGGAATTCCCTGAGCCCGTCATCGAAGTCGCGATCGAGCCGAAGTCGAAGGCGGACCAGGAAAAGCTGGGCGTCGCGCTCGCAAAGCTGGCCGCGGAAGATCCGTCTTTCCGCGTCTCCACTGACGCCGAGAGCGGTCAGACCATCCTCAAGGGCATGGGCGAACTGCACCTGGACATCAAGGTCGACATTCTGCGCCGCACCTACAAGGTCGAGGCCAATGTCGGCGCGCCGCAGGTGGCGTATCGCGAAAAGCTCGGCAAGGCGACGACCATTCTCTACACGCACAAGAAGCAAACCGGCGGTTCAGGCCAGTTCGCTGAAGTGAAGATCGAGTTCGAGCCGGGCGAACCCGGCTCGGGCTTCAAGTTCGAGAACAAGATCGTCGGCGGCAATGTGCCGAAGGAATACGTGCCGGGCGTCGAGAAGGGCCTCAACATGGCCAAGGAAAACGGCCTGCTCGCCGGCTTCCCGGTGATCGACGTCACCGCGCGTCTCGTGGACGGCAAGTATCACGAAGTGGACTCCAACGTCCTGACCTTCCAGATCGCCGCGCAAGCGGCGTTCCGCGAACTGAAGGAAAAGGGCGATCCGCGTCTGCTCGAACCGATCATGAAGGTCGAAGTCACGAGCCCGGAAGAATATGTCGGCTCCGTGATCGGCGACCTGAACTCGCGGCGCGGCATGATCCAAGGCCAGGACATGCGCGGCAACGCAACCATCATTCAAGCGATGGTGCCGCTCGCCAACATGTTCGGCTACGTCAACACGTTGCGCTCCTTCTCGCAGGGCCGCGCTTCGTACGTGATGGAGTTCGACCATTACGAAGAAGTGCCGCGCGCGGTCGCGACGGAAGTGCTGGCGAAGCTGCGGGCCTAACGGCTCCCTTCAGCAAAAATAGAAGGCCGCTCCGCAAGGGGCGGCCTTTTTCTTACCGCCTCGCTTTCATCAAGCTGTCGCGTTCGGAAGCCGGGTTCCATTGCGCTCGTCCCGGCTTGGAGGCGGGGCTGATCTGCGTTACCCTCTCGTTAACCATTTTCGCTCGCGGGGGGACACGCGCATGACAACGGCCGTTGCTGACGATTTTGTCGACGCCAAAGGCTGGGGGAAGGTCTCGTGGCTTCTGTTGGCGCTGGCGCGCCTGGGGCTCACGCTGGCGATCGGCGTCGTGTTCCTGGTGGCGCTGGCGACCATCGATCTGCGCTACGACGCCGACGCCGCAGCGCCCCCCGGGGAGGCCGCGCACTATCAGGCGCTCCTGGCCGGCTCGCCCGACAGCGCCACGTTTTTGGCCGCCGCCGCCGAAGCAAAAAGCCAGGCTGACGCGCTGCAGGTGTTGAACACGCAATTGCAGCAGCAGCAGGCGCGGCTGGATCAGGCCTCGCTCGATTTGCGTCAGCGCGCCCAGCGCGCGGGCTGCTCGCCGGCGCCATCCATCGATGAGGCCGAGCGCTGCACGTCCACGGACCCCGCGCTGCAAAGCGAGCTCACGCACTACAAGGAGACCTATCTCGCGGAGCTGGAAAAGTTTCAGACCAACCAAGCCGACGTGCAGAAGCGCACGTTCGATTATGAAGTGGCCAGCCGTCAGCCCGGCGCGGCGCTCGCGCCCGTGCTGGCGCCGCTCGCCGAACGCGACGCGCTGGTGCAGATGGCGCCCTGGTCGAAGCCGATCATCGATCTGTTCTTCACGCTGCCGATCATGATGAGCGGCATTCTGATGGCGTTTCTCGCCGGCTTGCTGGGCTCGGCGGCGCTGCTCTTCATCATGATGACGTTCCCGAACTATCTGCCGCTAACCTTCGGCGGCGGCAGCGACTTCTTCCTGCGCATGTTCACCGGCGGCGTCGTTGCTATCCTCGTGCAATTGGTGCTGCTCACCGGCACGACCGTGCCTGGGCTCGAGTCTGTGCAAGGGGCGATCAATGCATTGAGCTTGAGCGTGCCCGGCAAGCAGGCGCTGGCCGCGGTGGGCGCCGGCTTCTTCTCCGAGCAGATCGCCAAGACCGCGAAAGGCTATGTCGACGGCGCGTTCCATGGCGGGCGCACGCCGAACGGGGTGGCGGAACTCCCGCTCGCTCAGCCGCCGGTCGAGGGCGGCGCGATGGGGCCGGGCGCAGCGGCCGGCCAAGTCTGAAACCCGCGAAAACAGCGGCGAACGACGAAAAAAAGCCCCGGCCGTGAGGCCGGGGCTTTCCATTTCAGCACTCTAAGAAGCGCTTAGAGAGCGCCCAGGACGCTTTGGATCCAGCTGCCCGAATGCAGGTTGGCGCCGGAGCGATCGCGATCACGCAGCGTGCCGCCGAAGTTCCAACGCGCGCCGATGGTCAGAGCGTCGTTGTCGACGTTATCGCCTGAGGTATCGATGTTGTAGTGCTCGTAGCCGCCATAGATGCTGATCGGCATCGAGGCGAACTGATACTCGGCGCCGATGCCGGCTTGCCAGGTGTTGTCGCTGTCGTCAGCGCCGCCGAGGTCGGCGGTGCCGAGGCCGACATTGCCGTCGACGCGGAAGTTGTCGTTGAAGAAGTAACGCGCTTCGCCGTTCAGATTCCACGCGCTCGCGTCGATGTCGCTCGCGTCGGAATAGGAGAGCGTGGCGCCCCAGGTCACGTCCGGCTGGAAGAACAGCATTTCGGCCGCGCCGGTCCAGACATCGGTGTTGTCGCCGCCGCCGAAGTCGACGTTTTCGTAGGCGACCGCGCCGCCCCATTGCCATTGATCGTTGCGCGCGAAGAGGTGCGCATCGACGTGCCAATCGTCGGCGTCATCGCCGCCGTCCGGGCTGATATTCGCATAGCCGGCGCCGACTTGGAGGCCGGGGCCGCCCAGATCGAACGCAGCAACGCCGTCAATAGCGCCGACGTCGACGTCGAAGCTGCCGGGATCGATGCTGTCATGGGTATAGCTGAGGCCGACATAGCCGGTTTGCGCCGACGCGACCGCAGGCGCGCCGCAAAGCAACGCCGCCGCGGCGGCGGCCAGAATAAACTTCCGCATTGGATTCTTCCCCTTATTCACCCGTTGTGGGGAAGGCGGATATGAGAGGTCTTCGCACTTGCGGCAATAAGCATGGGCGGGGCATTAACGATAAATTCGATTTCGCGGCGCCAAAGGCACAGGTTGAGTCGCTTCCGAGCTAAGTGTTCGCCAAATAGGGGAATTTTTGTCTCCACGGCTCATACAGCGACGCCTGCATCCGAGGCCTGTCCACGACGCATCCTTTCCTAGCGAAGGCAGGAGAATGTCCACGTGACCGTGCACGCCGCATTGCGGATTGGGATTGTGGCGCTGGCCTTTGGGCTGGGGCTGGCGGGTCCTGTCTGGGCCGAACAGAGCCGGGGCGCCGGGCATCCAGTAGCGCCGGTTTCTCCGATCCCTGCGCCGCCTGCGCATCCCGCCGCTCCTGCGCCGGGATTGCCGCCGCAGGCGTACACGAGCCGCGTGGCCGCGAGCGAAATCGAATTGCGCAATCTGGCGGCGATCGTCGTCATCTCGCCGCAGGATCGCGCCGACATGCAGGTCACGGTCACCAATTTCAACGTGCTGCCGAATCCGCAAATCCGCACCGCTGGCCGCAAGCTCATCATTGACGGTGCGCTCGACCGCCGCATCCAAGCTTGTGGCGCCAACGGACCGTTCGGCGTTCAGGTGCGTGGACGCGGCTGGGTGCGCGAGGGCGCGCTGCCGGTGATCGAAATCCGCACGCCGCAAAATGTGACGCTGGCCAATGGCGGCGCCGTGCGTTTGCACATCGGGCCCGCGCAGAACGCGCATCTCGCGCTCGCCGGCTGCGGGATGACGGATGTCGAGCGCGTCATCGGGCAGACCGAAGCGTCGGTTGCGGGCGGCGACATGCAGTTTCATTTGATCGATACGGGATCAGCGTCGCTCAGGCTCGCGGGCTCGAACGACGTGACGATCGGCGCCGTGCGCTCAGGACTTGAGCTTTCCGTCGCGGGTTCCGGCGACGTCACCGTGATCCGCGCCGACGGGCCAACCAACATCGCCGTGCAAGGCTCTGGCGATGTCGATATCCGCGACGGCCGCGCCACCACGCTCTCCATCGCCATCGCCGGCTCCGGCGACGTCACGCACAATGGCGAGGCCCAGCGTCTGGACGCCGCCATTGTCGGCTCCGGCGACGTGCGCGTGCGCCGCGTCACCGGCCAGGTCAATCGCCACGTGTTCGGCTCTGGCGACGTCTTCGTCGGCCAATAGCGCTCACATTGCCACGCCGCGCCACGCGCCCTAGCATTCGCCGTGCAGAAGGAGCGGGGCGGTCTATGGGTGGAAAGCGAATTCTAGTTGCGTTGTTGTGCGTTGCGGCGCTGGCGGCGTGTCAGCCCAAGCCCGGTCCCGATGCGGCGGTGCGCACGATGTATGCGGTGGCGATTGCGCATCTGGGTAAGGACGCAACGCCGCTCGACGCCATTCCGATGAGTGATGATCTGCGCCAACAATTCCAGCACGCCGTCGACGAAGCCGAGCGGCGTGACGAGCCGTTCATCGACGGCGATCTCGTCATGTCCTGCCAGGATTGCGGTCAGCTCACGGATCTCGCCATCGCGACGAAGACGCCGCCTGCGAGCGGACGCGCTGTGGTCGAGGCGACGTTCAAGATCTATGGCGAACCGCGCGTGATTGATTGGGCGATGATCGAGACGCCGCAAGGCTGGCGCGTCGATAACATCACGAGTCCGGACGGCTACAATTTGCGCGCGGCCATCCACGATGAGCTCAATCAAACGCCGGCTTCATGCAAAGAAGAACGGGGCGCGCAAGCGGCGGAGGCCTTGGTGGTGCAATGCACCGAGGTCTCGCCTGCGACGCACCCGCCCTGCAATGTCGACAATGCTTGCGCGATGATCGAGGACGAAATTAAGCGCGGCTGTTCGATGCTTTCCGAGGCGCAGAGGCCGCAATTCTGCGCGGAGCACCCATCGAGCCCATGAGCGACGCTCAGCACATGGCGCGGGCGCTTGCGCTGGCGAGCGCTATGCAGGGGCGCACGGGCGACAATCCGGCCGTAGGCTGCGTCATCGTCAAGGATGACGCCGTTATCAGCGAAGGCGCGACGGCGCAGGGCGGGCGTCCGCATGCGGAAGAGGTCGCGCTCTTGCACGCAGGCGCGGAAGCGCGCGGCGCGACAGCTTACGTCACGCTGGAGCCGTGCGCTGAACGGAGCTCGGGCGCGGCTTCGTGCACCGATCTGCTGATCGCCGCAGGCGTGGCGCGTGCGGTGATTGCGACAGGCGATCCGCATCCCTTGGCGGCCGGCGCCGGGCTCGTGCGTTTGCGCGATGCGGGGATTACGGTGGAACTCGGTCTTATGGAGGAGCCGGCGCGGCGTTTGAACGCTGCGTTCCTCGGCAAGTGGGAACAAGGCGCCTAACGGCGGCGACACACTTTGTCATCGCGGCGACACGTGCGCGGCAAAGCGACGGCAAATCTCTTCCGCATCTTCATGTTGGGTTGAGCGGAGCGCGTGCAAAACGCGCCGAGGAGGTTCGCGTGCTTGAGCGCTCGTGGCCGCGCGTCTTGTTTTGTCTTGAGCGATTAGCAGGGCGTCGCGCGCAACGCGTGGTGTTCTTGCACATTCCGAAATGCGGCGGCTCTTCGATCAATTATCACTTCAAGTCGAATTTCGGCAGCCAGCGATCCGGCCGTTCGATTCTGCTGGATTCAATGAAGGGATCGGCGTTCGACGCCGACGCCCTCACGCGCGCGCGACGGGCGCTCTATGTGGGCGGTCACGTGGGCTTCGAGACGATCGAGGCCGTGGGCGATGACGCCATCCGCTTCACCATCGTGCGCGAGCCGTTCAGCCGCATGCGCTCGCTTTACCTCTATTCGAGAACCATAACGCAGACCGATCATCCGGGGTTTGCCTGCTTGGCGCGCGCCGCGAAGCGCCTGGACTTCGTGGATTTCTGCCTGAATGACGATCCCGAAGCGCGGGCGATGCTCGACAACGCGCAGGCGCGAGCGCTCGCGGGCGCCTACTATCCCTATCGCGAACGCGATCCGGATCAGACATTGCGCGCGGCGCGCCGCAACATGGAGGCGCTCGATTTCGTGCTCGATCTGCATCGTCTGAGCGCGGCGTTTCCTTGCATCGCGCGGCGCACCGGCACGCGCGTCGTGCCCGGCAAGACCCACGTCAACAGCACGGTCGGCGGCGATGCGCCGCTCATGTCCCGCGTGGAGTTCCTGCGGGCCCCGGAACTGAAGGCGCGGATCGCGCTCGATCTGGAGCTCTATCGGGGCGTGAGCAACCGCCCAGCGCGGAGTGTGCCCCAGGTCACAGCGGTCGGGTGAGGGCGGCCGTAGGTTCAACTCATCGCTTCACGGCGACACGAGTTCAGAACCCAGACGGAGCCAAGCCAATGACCATGTTCTCCCGCATCGCCTGCATCGCCATCGCCGCCATGATGTTCGCCCCGGTTGCGTTCGCCACTCTGCACCAGGCAGCGCAAATCGTTTGAGATCGACGACGCAAAAATGAGGGCGCGGGAGTTGATCCCGCGCCCGCTAGCGTCTCGGCGACCGCCCGCGCTTTTCCGGCTGGCTCCCCGGATCAAGCGCGGGCGGTTTCGTTTGCGGGGTTATTCCTTGCGTCCGTTCTCGGCGGTCGGCAGAGGCCCGAGCGTAGCGGCGGTGCGGGCCAATTGCACGAACTCCGCGCGCCAGCCGAACTCGTCACGTCCGCGCGCGCCTTGCGCCAGGTCGATGACGTTGCTCCAGCCATAGCCGTGATCGAGATAGGGCTCGCCGCGCAGCAATTGCCCGAAGCCCGCGACCGCGCTCGCCCAGCGCGTTGATTCCGGCGCGTGGGCGATGTCGGCGAAGCTGTCGGCTTGCGTGACCGGACGTTCGATCAGACGGCTTTGGTTTTGGCCCGGCAGCTTGTAGCGGATGCGGAGGAAGGCGACTTCGCTCCCGCTCGCGGCGGAGGAAGCGGCGCGTTGCTGCTGATAGCGTAGCGGATCGACCAGCGTGCGCCCGCCGACCGGCGTCAGTTCATAGATCGCCGTCACCGCCGTTCCCGCGCCGATCTCGCCGGCGTCGACACGGTCATTGTTGAAATCTTCGCGGTTCAACATGCGCGTCTCGTAACCGATCAGGCGATACTCCGCGACTTGTTGCGGATTGAACTCGATCTGGATCTTCACGTCATTGGCGATCGGGAACAGGGCGCCGTTGATTTCATCATGCAGCACGCGGCGCGCTTCGTTCAGCGTGTCGATATAGGCGGCGACGCCGTTGCCGTTCTGCGCCAGGCGCTGCATCAGCGCGTCATTGTAGTTGCCGTGCCCGAAGCCCAGCACCGAAAGATAAATGCCGCTTTCGCGTTCGTGGCTGATGAAGTCCTGCAATTGTTGCGGATCGTTGATGCCGACATTGAAGTCGCCGTCGGTGGCGATCATGACGCGGTTGATGGCGTTGCGATCGAAATTGCGCTGGGCGAGCGTATAGGCGAGGCGCAACCCTTCGCCGCCCGCCGTCGAACCGCCCGCGTGCAGCTGATCGAGCGCGGCGTTGATGCGCGCGTGATCGGCGCCGGAGGTGGGTTCGAGCACCGCGCCGGCGGCGCCGGCATAGACGACGATGGAAACGTGGTCGCGCGCCGTCAGCTGATCCACCAGCATGCGGAAGCCCTGGATCGCCAGCGGCAAGCGGTCTTGCGGCGACATCGAGCCTGAGACGTCGAGCAGCAAGACGAGATTGAGCGGCGGGCGCTCGGCGCGGCGGATGTCGTAGCCCTGAAGGCCGATGTGCAGCAGCGTGTGGCCTTCAGCCCACGGCGCCGGCGCCATCGCCACCGTCGTCGAGAACGGCGTCTGACGGTCGCGCGGCAGCGGGTAGTCGTAGTCGAAATAATTGATCAGTTCTTCGATGCGCACGGCGTCGCGCGGCGGCAGCCGGCCTTCGTTCAGGAAACGACGCGTGTTGGAATAGGACGCGCTGTCGACATCGATGGAGAAGGTCGAGACCGGATCGGTCGCGACTTGATGCACGGGATTGTCGCTGGCGTGCTGATACTGATCGCGGTCCACATCGCCCGGCATGGGCTGCGGCGCGAATTGCGCATAGGCGCCGCCGATCACGCCATTGGCCGTGCGCGCCTCCATCACTGGCATCGGCGGCGGCGGTGGAGAGGGCGGCGGGGGCGGCGCGTTTGCGTCGCTGCGCTGAGCCGTGACGACGATCTCGTCGTGCGTCTTCTCTCCCGTGACTTGGCTCTGCGCGCAGCTGATGAGCGCGAGCGCCAGCAGCGCCAGACTGGCGCGCTGCAACAAGTGCTTCCTCATGGACTCCGTCCTCCGCTCCCTAAGCGCAGACGAGGCAGCGCGCCGATCGCGGCCTCAATGCGGCGCGTCGGCGGCGGTTTTCGAGAAGCGGACGCAAACGCGCTTGATCACGCGCTTGTGTGGCGCGCGGGCGCCTAGTGACGCGCGGCGGCGCGTTGCTGCGGGATCCAGTCATGCACGATCGTGTCGAGTACGCCGAGCGGCACGGCCCCATTCGACAACACCGCATCGTGGAAGGCGCGGAGATCGAAGTCAGGGCCCAATTCGTTGCGCGCCTGCTCGCGCAGTTGCGCGATCTCGCGACGGCCAATCTCATAGGAACAGGCCTGGCCTGGCCAGACGATGTAGCGATCGACTTCGGTCTGAATGACGCCGGGCGCATCGCCGGTGGTTTGGGCGAGATAATCGATCGCCTGCTGGCGCGTCCAATGCATGGCGTGGATGCCCGTGTCGACGACAGGACGCGCCGCGCGCCAGAGCTGCCAGCGCAGATAGCCGATGCGTCCGATCGGATCGCTGTCGTAAAGCCCTTCCTCGTCGGCCAGCGATTCCGCATAGACCGCCCAGCCTTCTTCGAAGGCGTTGAACGACACGAGCTTGCGGATCAGCGGCAGGTCGGTCTGCTCGCGCGCCAGCGCGATCTGGAAGTGATGGCCAGGAATGCCCTCGTGATAATCCTGGGTCGGCACGTCGATCTTGGTCATTTCGCCCAGGTTGCGCAGATTGACGAAGTAGACGCCCGGCGAACGGCCGTCGATCGAGCCCGGTTCGTAATAGGCGCCGGAAGAACTCGATTCCGCGAACAGCGGCACGCGCTGCACTTCGAGCCGTTGCCGCGGCAACCGCCCGAACCAACTGGGCGCACGCTGCATCACACGCTGCAGGCGCGCGCGGATGTCGTTCAGCAATTGGGCGCGGCCCTCGTCTGAATCGGGGTAGCGGAACTGCGGATCGGCGGTCATTTGCGCCAAACGCTGGCCGACCGTGCCTTCAGTGCGCCCAAGCCGGCGCAGCGCGACGTCGAGTTCGTTGGTGAGTTCGCGCACGCGGTCGAGGCCGATGCGGTGAATTTGCGCCGGCGTCAGCGCCGTCGTCGTCTGCATGCGCAGCACGTCGCGATAATAGGCGTCGCCGTGCGGCAGCCGCCAGACGCCCGCGTCGTCGCCGGCGCCGGCGCGGATGCCGCGAAGGAAAGCGGCGGCGCGCTGGTGCGCCGGGATGATGCGGTCGCGAACCACAGCCACGGCCTGACCAAGCATGCTCTGCGCCCGCTGCGCAGCTTGCGCCTGCGCGTTGGCGGGCGTGTGCGCGACGAGGTTGTCCAGCTTGCGCTTGAAACTGGTCACGTAGGTTTGCGCTTCGGCCGGTACGGCGATGACGTCGTCCAGTTCCTTCAGCGTGTCGTCAATGATGAAGCCGGGCGGCGTCACGCCTGCCGCGGCGTCCTGGCGGGCGTGCTGCGTCTCCTGATCGATGGCGTCGGAGACGGCTCGAAGGCGCGCCAGATAATTTTCCGCATCCGCGAAAGTGTTGATCACGTGCACGCGGTCGAGAAAGTCGGGCAAGGTGACGAAGGCGCTGTCGAGCGGGTTGAGCACGTAGGGCGCCATGCCGCCGAACTGCGAAAAGTCGCCGTAATCATAAGCCGCGCCGGCGGCGGCCTCTTCGAATTGCTCGCTGAGCACGGCGTAGGTCAGCGTTTCGTGTGGCGAAAGCTGCGTGTTGGCGAACTCGCGCACTTCGGCCAGACGGCGCAATGCTGCGCTGCGGCGTGAATCCACCGCAACGGCGGAACGGTCATCCAGTTTGTTGGCGTATGGGCCGCCGGCGAGGTCAGGCGAGACATTGGCGCGCGACGCGAGCTCTGGACTGTCGGCCAAGACCTCGTGCGTCCAGTCCTCGATGCGGCCTTCGAACGCCGTCAGCGGCTCTGGTTCGCGCCGACCGCAACCGCTCAGCGAAAGTGCGCCCAGCGCCAGTGCGAAAGCCCACACCAAAGGTCTCATGGCCCCTCCATGCGCGGGTTCCATGGGGACCCGGCGGCGGTGGCATAGCATGCGTCGCGCCCATAAAAACCAGTGGGTTCAGTGTCGATTTGCGCTGGACTGTTGCGGCGGGCGCGCTTTCGTGGTTGAGAGCCCACTGTGGCAGGGAACTCGCGGAGTACAACATGACCAGCGCAAGCGCGGGCGACTCTCAGACGCTCGGGCAAATCCTGTTTTATCGCCAGCTTGAGCCGCTTTCGGCCGAGAAGCACCGCCAGCTGGGGGTAAGCCAGGTTTCCAATCCATTTTCGTTCCTGGCTGAGACGCATTTGGTGCCGCTGACGGTCGATGAATTCGGCCTCGCTGCGGTCTGCTATCCGATTATTTTCGACACGCAGTCGAAGACGCCGCTCGCGGTGATGGGTCTTCGCCCGGGCATGAACGTGTTCTTGAGCGCGGACGGCACGCTTGATCCGGAAGTGTATTTGCCGGCCTTCGCGCGCCGCTATCCGTTCCTGCCGATCATCACGGGGAACGGGCCGCAGGAGCCGCAGCCTCCTGCCCAGGATGGCGACCGCGTGCTGGTCTGCATCGACCGCGCGGCGAAGATGCTGTCGTCCTCGCCGGAACTGCCGTTCTTCGAAGGCGATCAGCCGTCGCGTTACACGCAGGAAGCGATCCAGTTCTGCCGCGAGTTCGACATGCTCGGCCGCCGCACGCAGGAATTCGTCAAGCTGATGGAAGAACACGACCTGTTTGAGTTGACGCCGCTGGCGCTGCCAAGCGCCAAGCCGGACGGCACGCCGGGCGAGCCGCGCAAGATCGGCGAGTATCTGCGCATCTCCGAGCAGAAGCTGAACGCGCTGCCGAAGGACACGTATATCGATCTGCGCGATCGGGGCGTGTCGGCGGTGATGCACGCGCACCTCTTGTCGCTCGGCCTGTGGCCGAAGATTTTGAGCCGCGCGGCGCGCATTCAGGCGTCAACCCCGCTCAGCTAAGCAACCGGGGACGGCTCTCGCGCGTAGGATTGATCATGCGCGTGGGGCTTCTCTTTGCAGCGTTTCTATCGGCCGCGGCCGCGCTCTTCGCGGGCGTCGCCGCGGCCGAACCGTTTCGCACCCCCCACGTCGAGATCGAACTGCACGCCGCGCGCGCGGCCGTCGCGCCGGGCGAGCGCTTCTGGATCGTGCTGCGGCAGAAGATGCAGCCGGGCTGGCACACCTATTGGCGCAATCCCGGCGTCGCCGGCCAACCGACTGAAATCAGCTGGACCCTGCCGCGCGGGTTTTCCGCCGGCCCGATCAACTGGCCTGCGCCGGAAACCGTCGCCTACACCATCCTCGTCAACTACGCGTATTCCGGCGAAGTCCTTTATCCCATCGAGATCACGGCGCCGCGCAACGCTGCGCCCGGCGCGGCGACACTCTCCGCCAACGTCTCGTGGCTGGTCTGCGCCGATCAATGCATTCCCGAGCAGGGCGTCGTTACGCTGACGCTGCCGGTCACAGCGCAAGGCGCGGATGATCCCACCTGGGCGCCGCGCATCGCCGCCGCGCGCGCGGCTCTGCCGCAGCCCGCGCCGTTCACTGCGCATGTGAGCGCGCCCGCGCTTCTCACCGCCACCGTTCCCGACGCGCTCCATATCCGCAATCCG
Source organism: Caulobacterales bacterium (assembly GCA_035548735.1). Classification (GTDB taxonomy): domain Bacteria; phylum Pseudomonadota; class Alphaproteobacteria; order Caulobacterales; family Aquidulcibacteraceae; genus Vitreimonas. Next base: position 16,536 of record DASZSK010000048.1, read on the forward strand.
TACTTCTTCAGCGATGACGCCGACAAAGTGGACGCGACCAAGCCGCAGCATCCGCGCGTCGGCGCGGGCGGCTTGAGTTTTACGCTCGTTCCCGCAAGCGCGGACGCAAAGGTTTCGAGCGAGCCGCTCACCGGCGTGCTGACGTACGAGGTGCGCGCGCCGCAAGGCTGGACGCGTCATGCGGTGGAATTGTCGGCTCAGCCCGGCGCGGCCTTGCCCAACACCGATGCGCAAGCCGCAACGATGAGCCCGGACTTCGTCGCCGAGGCGCCAAGCCAAGCGACAGGCGGCGCACCGCCTGCCGCGCCGTCGGCGCCCGTTGAAGCGCGCGGTTCGCTCCTCAGCGCGCTTGTGTTCGCCGTGCTCGGCGGGCTCATCCTCAACATCATGCCCTGCGTTCTGCCAGTTCTGTCGATCAAGGCGCTGGGGCTCGCGGGCGGTTTGCACGCCGGCGAAGCCAAGCGGCATGGCGTCTTCTATTTGATCGGCGTGATGGCGACATTCCTCGCGCTCGCCGCTTTGCTCATCGCATTGCGCGAAGCGGGACAGGCGATTGGCTGGGGCTTCCAGCTACAAACGCCGTGGGTGACGGCGGGCCTGGCGCTGCTCTTCTTCGCCATCGCGCTCAATCTCATCGGCGCCTTCGAGATCGGCGGAAGCGTGCAGAATGCCGGCGCGGGCCTCGCCGCGCGCAACGGCGATATCGGGGCGTTCTTCACGGGCGCGCTCGCGGTGGTGGCGGCGACGCCGTGCACGGCGCCCTTCATGGCGAGCGCCGTTGGTTTCGCGGTGACGCAGTCGCCGCCGGCGACGCTTGCCGTGTTTGCGGGCCTCGGCCTCGGTTTCGCCGCGCCGCTGACCGTGCTTTCGTTTGCGCCGGCCTTGCAACGGCTCATCCCCAAGCCCGGCCCGTGGATGGAGCGCGTCAGGAACGTGCTCGCGTTTCCGATGTTCGCCGCCGCCAATTGGCTCGCCTGGGTGCTGACGCAACAGGCCGGCGCCAATGGCATGGCGGCGCTGGCGATGCTCGCGCTGGCGCTCGCTTTCGCAGTGTTCGTCGGCCGCTGGGGTCGCGTCGGGGCGATCGTCGGGCTCGCTGTGCTGGCGCTCGGCATTGGGCTCGCTTGGCGTCCGCTGACCGATCCGCCAGCCAACCACCCGCGCGCGACGGAAGAGGCGTGGAGCGCCGAGCGCGTCGCCGCCGCGCAAAGCGAGGGGCGCGGCGTGTTCGTGAATTTCACCGCCGCCTGGTGCGCGACCTGCAAGGTCAATGAAGCGCTCGCCTTCACGCCCCGCGTGCATCAGGCTTTCGCGGCGAAGAACATCGTCTATCTCGAAGGCGACTGGACCAACCGCGATGCGGCGATCGCCGCGGAGCTGGCGCGTCACGGCCGCGCCGGCGTGCCGCTCTATCTCTATTACGCGCCGGGCGCCGCCGACCCGGTGGTGCTGCCGCAGACGCTGACCGAGGGCGCGGTGCTGAACGCCATCGGCGCGCGTTAGTGGTATGATATTACCGCAATCGCGAAGCGTGCAAAGAGGCGGCGATTGGTGTAACAAGCGGCCCATGACGCGCGCCTCCCTCCGTCCGGACATGCAGCCGAGCCGCCGCGCCCACGCGCGACACCGCCGCTAAGCGAAGCGCGCCCGCGCGGGCGCCTGTTGCCGCGCACCCGCCTTTCCTCTACCGCCCTTGCACGGCTGTTTGCCCCATGTCCGATCGCACCGAAGATTTCCGTCCCAAAGCGCGCCGTCCGCGCGGCCTGCAAGACCGACGCGGCCCCGCGCTCGCGCTCGAAGCGCAACTGGTCGCGCGCGTGTCCAAAGTTTACGAGGCGTGGGGCTTCGAGCCCTTGGAGACGCCGGCGCTCGAATACGCCGATTGCCTCGGCAAGTTTCTGCCCGACCAGGATCGTCCGAACGAAGGCGTGTTCGCGCTGCAGGACGACGACGAACAATGGATGGCGCTTCGTTACGATTTGACGGCGCCGCTTGCGCGCTTCGTGGCGGAGAATTTCGACGCGCTGCCGAAGCCCTATCGCCGTTGGGCGGCCGGGCCGGTGTGGCGCAACGAGAAGCCCGGGCCTGGGCGCTTCCGCGAGTTCTGGCAATGCGACGCCGACACCGTCGGCAGCGCGTCGCCCGCGGCCGACGCTGAACTGATCGCAATGGCGTGCGAGGCGCTGGAAGCGGCCGGCGTTCAGCG
>DASZSK010000049.1:0-2271 GCA_035548735.1 Caulobacterales bacterium
TGGGCCGGCGAGATCGTCCGCGCCATACGCGGCGCCAAGGGCGTCATCGTCATGTGCTCGAGCGCCGCCTTCGAAAGCGATCACGTGAAGCGTGAAGTCTATCTTGCCGATCGCTACAAGAAGCCGCTCGTGCCGGTCTTCATTGAAGACGCCAAGCCGCCGGAAGATTTCGAATATTTCTTCGCCGGCGTGCAATGGCTGAAACTGTTTGAAACGCCTGAACCGGAGCGGCCGGCCGCCGTTCTGCGTCTGTTGGAGGCCGCCTGATGTCGCTTGCTCCCGATCCTGTCGTGTTGGACGTGTCGCCGGAAGGCGTCGCCGTTGTGACTATCAATCGCCACGCGCATCGCAACCGCATCGACGAACTCACCGTCACCGGTCTGGCCGATACGTTCGAGACGTTGAAGGGCGCCGATCATGTGCGCGTCGTGTTCGTGCGCGGCGCCGGCGATGTTTTCAGCGAGGGCGCCGATGCGGCTTGGCTGCAGCGCCGCTTGGAGCGTACGCGCGAGGACAATGAGACTGACGCCTGGGGCGTGGCGCGGATGTTGAAGCATCTTCATGATCTGCCGCAATTCACCGTGGCGCTGGTCGAAGGCGCGGCGTTCGGCGAAGCGATTGGGCTCGTGGCCGCATGCGATTGGGGCGTGGCCACGATCGGCGCGCACTTCCGGGTTCCCGATGTCCGTCACGGCCTGGCGCCCGGCGCTGTCACGCCGTTCCTGGCCGAAGCGATGGGTCCGCGCGCGGCGCGGGCGCTGACCGTGTCGGCGCTGCCATTCAATGCGGATGCGGCGTTGCGTTATGGCCTGATCGATGAAATCGTACCCAACGCGGAGGGTTTGGAAGCGGCCATGAAGCGCCTCGCAGGTCTGGCGATCGAAAACGCGCCCGGCGCCGTGGCCGAAGCCAAGGCGCTCGCGCGCCACGCCGCGCAGCATGAGATCGACGACAAATTGTTGAAAGAGGCCGCCAAACGCGCTGGTGCGAGCGCCGTCTCGGGCGAAGCGCGCGAAGGCGTTGCGGCTCTCGCGGAAAAGCGCGCGCCGGAGTGGAAGGCTTGAAACTCGGCCGCGGACCGAGCCGCTTCTGGGCGGCGCTTTATCGCGCGAAGCTGTTGCGCCCGCCGATGCCGTTCTGGCGCGTCGTCGTCGAGGCGAAACTCAACCGCCGCGCTCGCGCTTGGGCGCGCAATCTCGACGGCGCGGTGACGGCCGTGTTCGTGTGGGCGCGCACGATCGAGGAGGCCGAAGGGCTTGCCGCCTTGGCGCTCGACGAAGAGGGCCTCGACACGATGACGGCCGACGCCGTGAAGTGCCCGCCTGCCGCGCGGCCACGCCGCTCCCCCGCAGCCGTGGCGCGTACGGAACTCGGTTTTATCGCGCGCGTGCGCGACCAAGAACGCAGCGCGCCGCCGCCCCGCCCGGGCGCGCGGGCTTGATCGCCTGAAGCGGTCGCGTCAGCATTCACGCTGGAGAGGGCGATGAGCGGGGAAATCGAAGCCGTTGGCGGCGCCGCGACCGCGGGCCTGGTCGCCGCCGCGATCGAGCGCGGCGAAGCGCATGGCGCGGCCGAAGGTCCGTGCGCCAATTGCGGCGCCGAACTCAAAGGCGCGTACTGCCACGCCTGCGGGCAGCCCGCGCACGTGCACCGTTCGCTGTTGCATATGGGCGAAGAGGCGCTGCACGGGCTCTTCCATTTCGACACCAAGACATGGCGCACGCTGCCGAAGCTCGCCTTTCGCCCCGGCACGCTGACGCGCGAATACATTGACGGCAAACGCGCGCGGTACGTCTCGCCGCTCGCACTTTTTCTGTTCACCATCTTTCTCGTCTTCGCGGTGATGGCGACGGTAGGGCATCTTTCGCTTGGCGACTTTGCGAACGTGCAGGTCAATGGGCGCGATATGCGCGATCCGCAGGCGCGCGCGGCGACCTTGGCCGATCTTCAGCGTCAGCGCGCCGAAGCGGCGGCGCAGCACAATCAGGACGATGTCAAAGAGCTCGACGACACGATCGCCCTGATCAATGCGACGGCCGGGCAAGGCGGGTTTCTTGAACATCAGCTGCAGCGGGCTCATGCGCAAACTGGCGATGCCGCGCGCGACGCCAAAATCAATGAGCGCCTGCACAATCCGGAGCTGCTCTTCTACAAGATCGAACAGGCGGCCTATAAGTTCGCCTTCCTGCTCATTCCGATTTCGCTGCCGTTCATTTCGCTGCTTTTCCTTTGGAAACGCGGCGTCACGCTGTTCGATCACGCGGTCTTCTC
>DASZSK010000050.1:0-8817 GCA_035548735.1 Caulobacterales bacterium
CCGACGCCCGGCAGCGCTTCGAGCGCCTCGCGATCATGCGGAACTTCGCCGCTGTGCTGTTCGATCAACGCTTTCGACAGCGCGATGACGTTCTTGGTCTTGTTGCGCCAGAGGCCGATGGTCTTGACATAAGGCGCAAGACCCTCTTCGCCGAGCGCCGCCATCTTCTTCGGCGTATCGTATGTCTTGAACAGTTCCGCCGTGGCGCGGTTGACGCCTTTATCGGTCGCCTGCGCCGACAAAACGACGGCGACCAGCAGCGTGAACGGGTTGGTGTATTCGAGCTCGGTCTTCGGATTCGGGCGCACCTTGGCGAGACGTGCGAACAATTCCTCGGCTTCGGCCTTGGTGAGGCGGCGCGGCATCAGCTTATCCCTTGGCGAAGCGCGTTTGCTGCGCCAGTTTATACGCCATGGGCCCGCATTGGGAACGCACGGACGAACCGCCGCACGTCGAGGCGCCGCACTATCTCGACCTTGTTCTGAAGCCGCATCGGAGCCTGAGCCAGAAGGCGTTTCGGCTGATGCTGATTTGGGTCATCGCCGTCAATGTCGCCGTGTCGGCTTATTTCATCGCGCACAAGGCTTTTCCGGTCGCGGGCTTCCTGGGGCTCGACGTGTTCGCGCTCTGGTGGGCGTTCCGTGTGAATTATCGCGCGGCGAAAGCCGAGGAGCATGTGGTCCTCGCGCGCGAGATGCTGGCGGTGACGCAGCGGGATCCGAAGGGCGCCGAGACGCATTGGGTGGTCAGCCCGCTCTGGGCCAAGGTCGCGCAGGATGCGCGCGGCGTGACGATACGCTCCGCCGGCGGGATGCTGCGCGTGGCGGCGTTTCTGTCGCCGGACGAACGTCTGCGCTTTGCACGCAAGCTCGATGACGCGCTGTGGCGGGCGAAACGCGGCGGGACCGTTTAGATCCCCAGCACGTCCTTCATGGAATAGAGTCCCGGCGGCTTGTCCTGCGCCCAGTTGGCCGCGACCAGTGCGCCGTCGGCGAAGACCGCGCGATCGAGCGCCTGATGCGAGAGCGTGATCAGCTCGCGCTCGCCGGCGAACATCACGTCGTGCTCGCCGACAATGCCGCCGCCGCGCACCGAGGCGAAGCCGATGCCGCCTTCGGGGCGCGCGCCCGTCAGGCCGTCATGCGGGGCGAGACGCGTATCCAAGAGCGCGACATTGCGGCCTTCCGCGACCGCTTCGCCGAGGAGGAGGGCGGTGCCGGACGGCGCATCGACCTTGCGGCGATGATGCGCTTCGACGATCTCCACGTCCCAATCGCTGCCGAGACGTTTCGCCGCTTCGCGCGCGAGATAGGCCAGCAGGTTCACGCCCAGGCTGAAATTGCCGGAGTGGACGATGGCGATGCGCCTGGCCGCCTCGGCGATCTTGGCTTCTTGCTCGGCGGTCAGGCCGGTCGTGCCGATGATGGCGGCGCGGACTTTGGTGGAGGCGAGCGCATCGAGCGCGGCGATGGTTGCGTCTGGCGTGCTGAAATCAATCCAGACATCGGCGTTTTTGGCGGCGGCGCTTGCGTCTTGCGCGATCGGAAACGCGGCTTCGGCGGCGGCGCCCTCGCGCTCCGTGCCGCCGACGATGCTCATGTCCTTGCGCTGCGCGACGGCGGCGATCAAAGCGCGGCCCATGCGGCCGCCCGCGCCGGCAATGGCGATGGAAAGCGTCATGAATTGTTCTTGAACCTCCGGCGGCTAACCGGCAAGCGAGCTATCGCGTCGGCGGCTCGGCGTTCGCGTCGAAGAACTTCTTCACGCTGTCGAAGAAGCCTTGCGTCTGCGGATGCGCATCGACGCCGCATTCCTTGGCGAATTCCTCCAGCAGTTTCCGCTGCTTGGCGGAGAGGTTCACCGGCGTCTCCACCACCAGCTCGACATGCAGATCGCCGCGCTCGCGTGAGCGAAGCTGTGTCATGCCTTTGCCTTTGAGGCGGAAACGGCGACCGGTTTGCGCGCCGGCCGGAATCGTCACCTTGGCGCGGTCGCCGTCGATGGTGGGGATTTCCATTTCCCCGCCAAGTGCTGCTTTGCACATCGGCGCTGGCGCGCGGCAATAGAGATCGGCGCCGTCGCGCTCGAACAGCGTGTGCGGCTTCACCGAGAGGAAGAGATAAAGATCGCCGGGCGGGCCGCTGCGCGGGCCCGCGTCGCCTTCGCCGGCGAGGCGGATGCGCGTGCCGTCTTCGACGCCGGCCGGGATTTTCACCGCGAGCGTGCGTTCCTTCTGCACGAGCCCGCGCCCGTTGCAGCTCTTGCAGGGCGATTTGATCGATTGGCCGCGACCGTGGCAGCCGGGGCAGGTGCGCACGACCCGGAACATGCCTTGGCTTGCGCGCACTTGGCCGGCGCCGCCGCAGGTGCGGCAGGTTTCGAGCGGGGCGTTGCCTTCCGAGCCCGAACCGCCGCACGGTTCGCACGCGGCCGCGCGCGGCACGACGATCTCGCGCTCCATGCCCTTGAAGGCTTGCTCGAGCGTGATCTCGATGTCGTAGCGGAGATCGGCGCCGCGCTCCGGGCCGCTGCGCATGCCGCCGCGCCGGCCGAACACGTCCTCGAACTCGCCGAAGATTTCGTTGAACAGGTCGCTGAAGTCGGTGAAGCCCGCGCCGCCGGCGCCGAAGCCGCCGCCGTTCTGGAACGCGGCCTTGCCGAAGCGATCGTACTGGGCGCGGCGTTCAGGATCGGCGAGGACGGCGTAAGCCTCGTTCAATTCCTTGAAGCTCTCCTCGCAACCGCCTGCGCAATCGGGGTGCAGCTCCTTCGCCTTCTTGCGATAGGCGCTCTTGAGCGCGTCCGCGTCCGCACCGCGTTCCACGCCCAATATTTCGTAATAGTCGCGCCCGGTGCTCACAGCACGGACTCCGAGACAAGCATCAGGCCACCCAGCTGGCGCATAGCGTTACGCGCTCTTCTTGTTCTGACCGTCCACTTCCTCGAACTCGGCGTCAACTACGCCTTCCTGGCCAGGCTCGGTGCTGCCGCCGGCGGCGGCGCCGGGTTGGGCATAGAGCGCTTCGCCGATCTTCATCGACGCCTGCACCAGCGCCTGTGTCTTGGCGGCGATGTCGCTGGCGTTGTCGGTTTCGAGCGCGCTCTTCAGCGCCGCGATGGCGCTTTCGATCGCCTGCTTGTCGCCGGCGGCGAGCTTGTCGCCGTTTTCGGCAAGCTGGCGCTCGGTCGCGTGCGCCAAGGCTTCGCCCTGGTTCTTGGCTTCCGCCAGCTCACGCCGCGCCTTGTCGTCGCTGGCGTGCTCTTGCGCTTCCTTGACCATGCGCTGGATGTCGGACTCGGAGAGGCCGCCCGACGGCTGGATGCGCATCGATTGTTCTTTGTTGGTCGCCTTGTCCTTGGCCGAGACGGAGACGATGCCGTTGGCGTCGATGTCGAACGTGACTTCGATCTGCGGCATGCCGCGCGGAGAAGGGGGGATGCCGACGAGGTCGAACTGCCCCAGCGGGCGGTTGTCCGCCGCCATCTCGCGCTCGCCCTGGAAGACGCGGATGGTCACCGCGCTTTGATTGTCTTCCGCGGTCGAGAAGATCTGGCTCTTCTTCGTGGGGATCGTGGTGTTGCGCTCGATCAGGCGCGTGAACACGCCGCCCAAAGTTTCGATGCCGAGCGAGAGCGGGGTGACGTCAAGCAGCACGACGTTCTTCACGTCGCCTTGCAGCACGCCGGCCTGGATCGCGGCGCCCACGGCGACGACTTCGTCCGGGTTGACGCCCTTGTGCGGCTCGCGGCCGAAGAATTCCTTCACCACCTGCTGGATCTTCGGCATGCGCGTCATGCCGCCGACCAGCACCACTTCCTGGATTTGCGCGGCGGTGAGGCCGGCGTCCTTGAGCGCGGCCTGGCAGGGGCCAAGCGTCTTCTTCACCAGGTCTTCCACCAGGCTTTCGAGCTTGGCGCGCGTCAGCTTGAGATTGAGGTGCAGCGGCAGACGCGTGTTCGGGTCCATGCTGATGAAGGGAATGTTCACGTCGTAATCGGCGACGGACGACAATTCCTTCTTCGCTTGCTCGGCCACTTCCTTGAGGCGCTGCAGCGCCAGCTTGTCGCCGCGCAGATCGATGCCGTTCTGCTTTTTGAACTCGTCGGCGAGATAATTGACGATGCGGTTGTCGAAGTCTTCGCCGCCGAGGAACGTATCGCCGTTCGTGGAGCGCACTTCGAACACGCCGTCGCCGATCTCAAGGATGGAGATGTCGAACGTGCCGCCGCCCAAGTCATAGACGGCGATGGTCTTGTTCTTCTCGGTCTTGTCGAGGCCGTAGGCGAGCGCGGCCGCCGTCGGCTCGTTGATGATGCGCAGCACTTCAAGTCCGGCGATGCGGCCGGCGTCCTTGGTCGCCTGGCGCTGCGCGTCGTTGAAGTAAGCGGGAACGGTGATGACGGCCTTGTCGACCTTCTCGCCGAGATAGGCTTCGGCGGTTTCCTTCATCTTCTGCAGGATGAAGGCGGAGATTTCCGACGGCGAATAGGTCTTGTCGCGGCCCTTCACCCAGGCGTCGCCGTTCGGGCCCTTGGCGATCTTGTAAGGGACGATGTCGACGTCCTTCTTGACGATCGGATCATCGAATTGGCGCCCGATCAGGCGTTTGATCGCGAAGAACGTATATTCGGGATTGGTCACGGCTTGACGGCGCGCGGGCATGCCCAGCAAGCGCTCGCCGCTCTCGGTGAAGGCGACGACGGAGGGCGTCGTGTTCGAGCCTTCGGAATTGACGATCACCTTTGGGGTCTGCCCCTCCATGATCGCGACGCAGGAATTGGTCGTTCCCAGATCGATGCCGATGACTTTGCTCATTCGTCCGTCCTCATTTCCCAGCCGGCGGCGCGGCCTCGCTTCTTTGGACCCGGTTGGCGTCCCGATAGCGCGCGTCCCTTGCCTTCCAACAAACCAGATTACCGGTCCAGCCGCCCCCGCGCATCCGAACCGGTCGTTGTCGGTTCATGTGGTGTATTCCCCAATCAATGCAAGCGCTCCATCGCTGCTAACCGCATTCGAGGCAGGGGAATAGTCGTTGGGCGTTGAGCAGGCTCAATTCCGCTAGAACAAAAAAGAAACCGAATTGCGTTCTTCCCTGATCCCATGAGCGCCGCCAGCGATCTCGACGGCTTCCGGCTGCTGCCCGGCCTTCTGGACCGGGCGGCCCAGGAGCGGCTGCGCGATGCGGTCTTCGCCCGACTGGGGGAGGGGCCGCTCTATGTGCCGCGCATGCCCAAGTCGGGCGCGCCGATGAGCGTGCGGATGACCAATTTCGGCCCGCTCGGCTGGGTGACGGACAAGGAGCAGGGCTATCGCTATCAAGTGACGCACCCGGAGACGGGGCGGCCCTGGGCCGACATGCCGGAAGAGGTGCTCGCGCTCTGGGCGCGGCTCGCCGACTATCCGGCGCCGCCGGAGGCCTGCCTCGTTAATCTCTATGAGAGCGATGCGCGCATGGGCCTCCATGTCGACGCCGACGAGGAGGCGTGGGACGCGCCGGTGCTTTCGATTTCGCTCGGCGACACCGCGCTGTTCCGCATTGGCGGACACGTGCGCAGCGATCCGACCCGCAGCGTGCGCCTGGCCTCAGGCGATGTGTGTCTGCTGGGCGGCGGGGCGCGGCGCGCCTATCACGGCGTCGACCGCATCCTCCCGGGCACGTCGCGTCTGCTGCCCAAGGGCGGGCGCATCAATCTCACGGTGCGTCGGGTGACGCCGCCGTAGCGCGCGGTGCATTTTCGGCGCCCTGATGCATTACGACGAAATCCGGACGCCAGCCGGGAGGCGGGCCGCCGGCGCTGGCCGGCAAGCGTCCCGCGGCGATCTGGTTGGCCTTCCACACCATCGCCATGTGGATGCGCGCATAGCCCGACGGGTGGTCGTAGAAGAACCATTCTTCGAACGGCGAAGGCTCCATCTTGCGGTACTCGGAGAGCAGCAGAGAAGCCTCGGCGAAGCCGTCCGGTTCGCGCGCGGCGTTGATGCCGAAATAGTCGGCTTGGGATTCGTGGAAGCGCACGATGTTGTTGCTGATCGGCGTGGCGATGACCCCGAAGAAGGTGGCGAGAGCCACCACCAGAGGCAGGCCCGCGGGATCCCACAAGGCGCGCACGCCCCAGCGCTCGTTTCGCGTGAGCCGCAGGAAACTCACATGGATCAACGCGAAAATGACCGCGACGAACACCGTGAACATCAAGATCAGCGAAGCCACGTGGTTCAGCACGTAGTGCCCGAGTTCGTGCCCCATCACGGCGCGCACGCAGCCGGAATCGCAGCGCTTCAGCAGCGTGTCGGCGAGTGAAACCCGCGTCGTGCTGAACAGGCCGGAGACGTTGGCGCTGATGCTGTTGGTCTGGCGCGAGCGATCGTAAACATAGACGTTGTGCGCGGGCACGCCGTTGGCTTCCGCCATGGTGAGGATGTCGTCCTTGAGTGGGCTCGCCGGCATTTCCGTGTAAGTGTTGAAGATCGGCGCGACATAGACAGGGAAGAGCGCAACCTGCGCGGCGAGGAAGAGCGCGGTGACCGCCGCGCCCCAAATCCACCATGCGTTTTTCGCGGCGCGCACGATCAGATAAAGCACGGCGATGAAAAAGGCGGTCAGCACCGCGCTTATTACTGCGCTGATCGCGTACTCACCAAACCATGCGCCGAAATTCTGGTTCGACAGTCCGTATTGGTGTTGGCGCACGAAGCCGACATACCAATCGAACGGGAACGTGATCACCTGCGCGACAACGACATAGAAGAGCGCCATCAGCAGGCAGACGAAGAAATAGATCTTCACCTTGGCTTCCAGCCAGGCCCGCACGCCCTTGGCCCAGCCGAGGATCATCAGCGCCATGGCGATGATGATGCTGAGCGCGGCGCCGGCGAATTGCAGCCAGTAACCACCCTCAAAATAGGCGTTGGAGCGGGCGATCGCTTGCGGGCCCATGGTGGCGATCCAGGCGCGCGTCGCGGCGTCGGGATCGAAAGCCGGCGCGGCGGACGCGGCGACGACCGTCAGCCCAAGCCAAGCCAACGCGAAAATTACGAGACGCGCCATGGTTTCCCCCTGCGGCGGTTTCTATGTTTGAGACGAGCTTAGGGGACGGAATAGGGGAGGGACAGATGCGTCTGGATACGCCCGAAGGAAATCTTGCGCCGTCGCGTCGCGCCATCGCGGCGTCCTTCTTCACCGCGGGCTATGCGCTTTCGCTGTCGCCGCCCGCGGCCGCTGCGATCACAACCTCGGCCGAGGGTTTGGTGATCGAGGAACCGACTTTCCCCGGCGCGAACGCCTACCAATTGCCGGCTTTCCTCGCGCGTCCGGCGACGCCCGGTCGGCATCCGGCGATCATCGTCGTCAACGAGGTGTTCGGCATCCACGAATACATCAAGGACATCTGCCGGCGCCTGGCGCATGCAGGCTATGTCGCGCTCGCCCCGGATTACTTCGATCGCGCCGGCGATCCCGCGCAGATCAGCGACTTCAACCAGATTCGCCCGATCATCGCCGCCACGCACTACGAGCAGGTGATGGGCGATACCGAAGGCGCGCTCCGCTACCTGGAACACAATGCGCATGTCGATGCGCATAAGCTCGCCATCACCGGCTTTTGCTGGGGCGGTAATGTCGTGTGGATGGCGGCCGGGCGCTTTCCGCAACTGAAGGCGGCTGTTGCCTGGTACGGGCGGCTGACGCCGCCGGCGCAGGGCGATTTCGGCTACGAAGTCGGGCGGCCGTGGCCGATCGATATCGCCGGATCGCTGCGCGCGCCGGTGCTGGGGCTCTATGGCGGACAAGATCAAGGCATTACGCCGGCGAGCGTCGAGCAGATGCGCGCCGCGCTCGCCGCCGCGCACGACCACACGCATTCCGAACTCGTCGTTTATCCGGATGCCGGACACGGGTTTCACGCCGATTATCGCGACAGCTACAACGAAGCCGATGCACAAGACGGTTGGCGGCGGATGCTCGCCTGGTTCACCGCGCACGGCGTCTGATTTCTCAAGCCAAGGATTTGCTTCATGCGTTACAGAAAGCTCGGCCGCAGCGGCCTCGTCGTTTCGGAAATTTGCCTTGGCGCCATGACGTTCGGCGGCGACGGCTTCTGGAAAGTCATCGGCGGGCAGGACCAACAAGAGGTCTCAAATCTCATCAAGGGCGCCTTCGACAAGGGCGTCACCTTCATCGACACGGCGGACGTCTATTCCAACGGCCTCTCGGAGCAGCTCCTCGGCGGCGCTATCCGCGAACTGGGTTTGCCGCGCGATGAGCTCGTCATCGCCACCAAAGTGTTTGGCCGCTACGGCGCTTACACGCAGGCTGGAACCGCGGAAGAAGCGCGGCGCTCGAAGAACGCCAACCTCTGGGGTCTCTCGCGCAAGCACATTCTCGACGGCATCGATGCAAGCCTGGAGCGCCTTGGCCTTGACTATGTCGATCTCTACCAGACGCACGCCTTCGACCCGCTAACGCCGATCGAAGAGACGCTGGAGGCGTTGGACGAAGTCGTCCGCTCCGGCCGCGCGCGCTACATCGGGCTCTGCAACAACGCCGCGTGGCAGATCGCCAAGGCGCTTGGGATCTCCGACGCCAATGGTCTTTCGCGCTTCCAGTCAGCGCAGATGTATTATTCGATCGCCGGGCGCGATCTCGAACGCGAAGTCGTGCCGCTCTGCAAGGAGGAGGGGCTCTCGATCCTGCCCTGGAGCCCGCTCGCGGGCGGCTTCCTCTCCGGCAAATATACCCGCAGCAGCGCGCCGGAAGCCGGTTCGCGCCGCGTGGCGTTCGACTTTCCGCCGGTCGACAAGGAAAAGGCCTACGACATCAT
>DASZSK010000051.1:0-1978 GCA_035548735.1 Caulobacterales bacterium
CGCGCCGCGCACGCCAAGGCTTGGATGATCGCTTTCACGCACGATGTCGACGATGCGCCGTCGCCATGGGGCACATCGATCGAAGCCTTCGAACGTTTCGTCGTCGCCGCTCGTGACGCAGGCGTGGCGCTCGTCCCGGTCGGCACAGTTCTGGAGCAGGCCCGCCATGCCGCGCATTAGCGTTCTCATCCCGACGTTCCGGCGCTCGCTTGGCTTTCTGCGCGCCGCACAGAGCGTGTTCGCGCAGACCTGCGCGGACATCGAACTGATCGCGGTCGACAATTCGCCGGAAGGCTCGGCGATCGATGTCTTCCGTCGCTTGGAAGCGGAAGCGCCGATTCCGTTCCGCTGGACGCACGCGCCGACGCCCGGCGTCGCGCAAGCGCGCAACGCCGCTCTTGCGCTGGCGCAAGGGCAATACGTGGCTTGGTTGGACGACGACGAGGAGGCGCCCGCGCACTGGCTCGCCGCCATGCTCGAAACGCTGGAGTCTACGCACGCCGATTGCGTGTTCGGCGCAGTCAAAGCGCTGGCGCCGCAGAGCCGCCACCGCACTTATCTCGAAGCGCTTTATTCGCGCACGGGACCGAGCAAGAGCGGCCACTCGCAGCATGCCTACGGGATCGGCAATTCGATGCAGCGGCGCGATTTCTTCGCCAGCACTGCGCCGTTCGATCTCCGTGCGGATCAAACCGGAGGCGAAGACGATCGCTTGTTCGCCGCCGCGCGCGCGGAAGGGAAACGCTTCGCCTGGGCTGCGCATGGCTGGGTGCTCGAGCATGTCGATGCACGGCGCACGCGGATTTCTTATGCGCTGAAACGCGCCTTCGCCTATGGTCAGGGTCCGTGCGAAACGGCGTGGATCGAACGGGACTTCGCCGCACTGTTCCGCCATATGAGTGTCGGCGCGGGCCAAGCGCTCGCTTTTGGCTTCCTGGCGGGTCTCGCTTGGTTGTTCGGACGGCCAACTGCGGTGCGATGTCTGGATCGCGCGGCGCGGGGCGCCGGCAAGGTGCTGTGGTTCTTCGAACAGCGCTTTTACGGCGCGAGCCTCGCCAAGCGTCAGACCGCCTGAGGCAAAAGCTTATGCATCGCCATCACCGGCGCGCTCGCCTGCGTGTAGACGATGCCGAGCAATGTCCCGCCTGCCGCCAGGATTTCCGTTTTCGCCGCCATCGCCGCTGGCGCTGCGCCTTCGTCCGGGCCGACCACCAGCACGACACCGTCCATGTGCTTGGCGATCTTCAGGCCGACGCGGCTGCGCTCCAGCGCCGGCGCATCGACGATCACCGTCGCGCCGCCCGCGCGCGCGGCGTTCCAATAATGCGGTTCACCTGAAATCGAGAGCTTGCCGCCTTGCGGCAGCTCCCGCCCATCGAACACGCTCACATAAACACGCGAACGTCCGACGCGGTGAAAATTGAACGCTGGCTTCATGGGCAGCCACGATCGACCGTCCGACGCGCGGATCTGGTGGAAATAGTAGCCGTTGAGCTTTGCGTCGATGCGAGGCCCGAGCGGGGGATTGTCCTCGTTGAACAGCCGCGCCAACGCGTTGCGCCGCAAATCGAGATCGATCGCATAGACCGTATCCTTCGCCGCAGCCGCCATGGCCGCGGCGTGCGCCACGGTGGTAACGCCTTCGCCGCGACGCGCCGCTATGAACATGATCGCGCGCCCGCCCGGGCTCTTCGCCGGGCGGGCCTGCGCGGCGGCGAGCACCGCATCGAGCTGGAAATCGTCCGCGCTCACGGATTCTCCACGATGCGGAGATCGGGTTTGCCGCGCAGCGGCTTGAGCGCCGCGGCCTTCTTCGCCTTCCGCGTCCGCGGAAGCACGGCAAGCACGGGCGCGCCCAGCGTTTTCGCAGCGCTTGCGGGCGTCGGAAAGCTCCGTCGCAGCAGGCCGCGTCCAAGCGCAGCGGCCAGACCCAGCAGGCTGGCGAGCAGAACGGCGCCGATCGCGATCGGCAGGCGCA
>DASZSK010000052.1:0-7563 GCA_035548735.1 Caulobacterales bacterium
GCGGAGCGCGTTGACGGCCTCGATGATCGCCGTCGGCACATCGGCCACGACGCGCGCCTCCGCCACCTGCACGCCGAGCGGGGCCAAAAACTTGGCGATGGTCTGCAGGTTCACGTCCTGCGTGCGGCCTGAGAGGATTTCATCTCCAATGAGGAGGACCGCTGCGGTGACGAGGGGCGCCGGCATGGGCGCCTTTATGCGCGCTTCGGCCCCGGCCGTCATCTATCGGGCGCCCCTGCCCGGATGCCTTCCCCGGCCCCATATGCTAGGAAACTCCCCAACTGGAGAATCTCATGAATTTCGTCGCGGCCGACGAAGCGCCCCTGCGCAATACCGGCCAGATCAAGCTTTACGGGCCCGAGGCGTTCGCTGGCATGCGCCGCGCCGGCCGGCTGGCCGCCGAATGCCTGGACATGCTCGTGCCCGAGGCCAAGGAAGGTGTCTCGACGCGCCATTTGGACGATCTCGCCCGCGAATTCATTCTGGACCATGGCGCGATCCCGGCATGCCTTGGCTATCGCGGCTACCGCCACACGCTCTGCACCTCCCTAAATCACGTCGTCTGCCACGGCATCCCGGGCGAGAAGGCGCTCCGGGAGGGCGACATCGTCAACATCGACGTGACCGTCATCGTCGACGGCTGGCACGGCGACACGAGCCGCATGTACGCGATCGGCCCGGTGGCGCGTAAAGCGCGACGGCTGATGGACGTGACGTACGATGCGATGATGCGCGGCATCGCTGCGGTGAAACCCGGCGCGACGCTGGGCGATCTCGGCCATGCGGTGCAGGCCTTCGCCGAAGCCGAACGCACCTCGGTCGTGCGCGAGTTCTGCGGCCATGGCGTCGGGCTGGTCTTCCACGACGCGCCGAACATCCTTCACTACGGCCGCCCCGGCGACGGCGACGAACTGAAGCCAGGCATGATGTTCACCGTCGAGCCCATGCTCAATCTGGGCGCGCCCGGCGTGAAAATCCTCAATGACGGCTGGACTGCCGTCACCAAGGACAAGAACCTCTCGGCGCAGTACGAGCATTCCGTGGGCGTCACCGAGACAGGCGTGGAGATCTTCACACGTTCGCCCGCCGGCCTCGACACGCCGCATACGCTGATCGACGCCGCCTGACGCCCGCCATGGCCGCGCGTTCCGACGACGGGCGACCTCCGAAGGATCGCAAGGCGCTGGCGAGCGCCGTCGAGGATGCGTCGCGCTTCCTGTTCGAGATCGATGCGTCGACGCCCATTCCCGTCGCGCTGAAGCCGGAAAAGCTGGCGAAGGCCAAGCCGGAGGCCGCGAAACCCCACTATCACGATCATCGCTCGCGCCTCCGCGAGCGCTTCGAGCAAGCCGGCGCCGAGGCGCTGGCGGATTATGAAGTGCTGGAATTGCTCCTGTTCCGCATCATTCCGCGTCGCGACACCAAACCCTTGGCGAAGGCGCTGATCCAGCGCTTCGGCGATCTTTCCGCCGTGCTCGGCGCGCCCGCGCATCTGATCGCGGAAGTCGACGGCGCGGGCCCCGCGGTGGCGGCCGACCTCAAAGTGATCCAGGCGGTGATCGAGCGCGCGGGCCGCGCCGAACTGAAACAGCGCACGATTATCGGC
The DNA here is from genome assembly GCA_035548735.1 of Caulobacterales bacterium. Lineage (GTDB taxonomy): Bacteria > Pseudomonadota > Alphaproteobacteria > Caulobacterales > Aquidulcibacteraceae > Vitreimonas. The sequence goes on from DASZSK010000052.1 coordinate 1,607, forward strand.
TCGTGGTCCCAGCTCGTCAGCTATTGCCGAACCTCGATGGCGCACGCGCCGCGGGAGCAATTCCGCGTGCTGTTCCTCGATGTCAAAAACCAATTGATCGCCGACGAAATCCTCAACGAAGGCACGGTCGATCACGCGCCCGTCTATCCGCGCGAAGTGGCGCGACGCGCGCTCGAACTATCGGCGGCGGCGGTGATCCTCGTGCACAACCATCCGAGCGGCGACCCCTCGCCCTCCGCCGCCGATGTGCAAATCACGCGCGAGATTGTCGCCGCAGCGAGCGCCATCGGGGTCAGGGTGCATGATCATCTCGTGGTCGGCCGCAACGGCGCTTCGAGCTTCAAGACGCTGGGGCTGCTGTGAGCCGCGCCCAGCTGCCGCAAGGCGTTCTGACGTTGACGGCGCTCCAGCCTAGTCGCATCAAGCGCTCATGATTCCGCGCTACGCACGCCCTGAAATGACGGCCATCTGGTCGCCGGAAAACCGCTTCGCCATCTGGCTCGAAATCGAGACGTTGGCGATGGAGGCGATGGCCGAACTGGGAACGATCCCAAAGTCCGCGGCGGAAGCCTATCGCGCCAAGGGAAAGTTCGAGGTCGAGCGCATCGACGCGATCGAGCGCGAAGTGAAGCACGACGTCATCGCCTTCCTCACCAATGTCGCCGAGCATGTCGGGCCGGAGTCGCGCTTCGCGCACCAGGGCATGACGTCGTCGGACGTGCTCGACACCTGCCTCGCCGTGCAGCTAGCGCAAGCCTCCGATCTCTTGATCGCCGGCGTCGAGCGGGTGATGGCGGCGCTCAAGAAGCGCGCGCTTGAATACAGGATGACCCCGACGATCGGACGCAGCCACGGCATCCATGCCGAACCCACGACGTTCGGCCTCAAGCTCGCCGGGCATTATGCCGAGTTCGACCGCAATCTCGCGCGTCTGCGTGCGGCCAAAGCCGAAGTCGCGACCTGCGCGATCTCCGGCGCCGTAGGAACCTTCGCGCAGATCGATCCACGCGTGGAAGCCTATGTCGCGGAGAAACTCGGGCTCGCGGTTGAGCCGATTTCGACACAAGTGATCCCTCGGGATCGCCACGCCGCCTTCTTCTCCGCGCTTGCGGTAGTGGCCGCCGGCGTCGAGCGGCTGGCGACGGAAATCCGCCACCTGCAGCGCACGGAAGTGCGCGAGGCGGAGGAATATTTCGAGCCGGGGCAAAAAGGCTCATCGGCCATGCCCCACAAGCGCAATCCGGTGCTGACGGAAAATCTCACGGGCCTTTCGCGTCTGGTGCGTAGCGCGGCGACGCCGGCGCTGGAGAACGTGGCGCTCTGGCACGAGCGTGACATCTCGCATTCGAGCGTCGAACGCGGCATCGGCCCCGACGCCACCATCCATCTCGATTTCGCGCTGCACCGGCTGGCGAATGTCGTCGAGAAGCTCGTGGTTTATCCCGAGAACATGGCGCGCAATCTGGCGATGCTGGGCGGGCTGCACAATTCGCAGCGCGTGATGCTGGCGCTGACGCAAGCGGGCGTCAGTCGCGAAGACGCTTATCGCCTGGTGCAGAAGCACGCCATGGAGGTGTGGCAAAGCCCGCCGCCGCGTGTGGACACCGCGCTCTATGATCGTTTACGCGCTGACCCGGACGTCACCGGCAAGCTCGACGCCAAGACGCTAGCCGGCTGCTTCGACGACGCGCACCATTTCCGCCGCGTGGACGAGATTTTCGCGCGCGTGTTCGGCTAAAAGCCGTACTTGCGCAGCACGTTGGTGATCGCCACCCGCGCGGGTTCGTTCTTGAATCGAAACGCGCGGAAGAAGTCCGCGGAGGCGATGTCCGGGACGCGGGCGCGTGCACTTTCGGCACGGGCCCGCGCGCTTGCATCATCTCCGTTCAGACCGTGCCCAACCACCGCGATCAGATCGATCAGCACGTGCGCGTTGGGCTGCTGTGCCGCGCGCTCACCCCACTCCGCCGCGGCAGCGTAATCCGTTTGCACGATGTGCAGGAACGCACGAACGCCGAGCATCGCGTAGCGGAATGGATCGAGCGGGCTCAACGCCATCGCTTCATCCAAATCACTGCGGCTCTGCACCGACGTGCCCAACATCGCGCCGACCCAGGCGCGCGAATACTTCGCCTGCGCGTAGTTCGGAGACAGCGTGTTGGCGCGTTCGAGCCAGGGGATGGCGCCGTCGAGATCGCCCTGCAGCATGATGGAGCGACCCTTGGTGAAATTGCTGAATGGATCCATCGGATCGTTTTCGAGCGCGCGCTCGGCGAATGCTTGCGCGAGCTTCGCCGATTCCGAGATGTCGCCGGAATAACGCAGGAATGCGTCCTGGAAGTGCGTGAATGACAGGCCAGCGTAAGCGCGGGCGAAGCCCGCTTCGAGCTTCGCCGCGCGTTCAAAATAGGCCGTCGCCAGTGCGTTATCGTCCTTGGTGAAGCGGTACATGTGGTGAAGACCCAGATGATAGGCCGACCACGCGTCGAGATGATCCGGCGACTTCAGCCGCGCCAGACGCGCTTCGTTCAGAGGTATGCGCAGTTCGAGCGCGCTGGTGACCGCGCGCACGATCTCCTCGCGTATCTCGTGCACGGCGTCGATTTCGCCGCGGAAACGATCACCCCAGACGACGCCGCTATCCTGCGTGTCAGCAAGCTCCACCGCCACCGTCATCGTTCGTCCGAGAACTTCGACGACCCCCGAGAGGCAATAGCGCACGTTCAGCGTGGCGCGGACGTTCTCCAGCGCGGCGTCGGCGCCGCGAAGCTGGAAGGTGGAGCCGCGGGCGATCACAAATAACCAGCGCAGCCGCGAAAGCTCGGTGATGAGATCATCCGGCAGCGCATCAGCGATGCCCGAGGCAGGCCCGGCGACGCCGACCAGCCGAAACGGCAGCACCGCGATGCTGGGGCGCGACGAAGGCGCTTGCGGCAAGATCAAGGCGGGCGCCGGTTCGTGGACGATAATCGAGGCTGGGCCCGCAGCCGCCACGTCGCCGACGAAACGAAAACCTGCGCCGTGGATGGTGCGGATGAAGCGCTGCGCCTTGCCGTCATCGCCGATGGCCTGGCGCGCGGATTTGATGCGGCTGGCCACCGCAGCGTCGGAAACGATGCGCCCCTCCCATATGACCTCGATCAGATCGTCCTTCGAGACCATGCGCTCGCGGTTTTCGATCAGGAAAGCGAGCAACGCAAAGACCTGCGGCTCGATTGCGACCACGTCGCCGCCGGCGCGCAGCTCGACTTTCGCGGTGTCAAGTTCGAACGTGTCGAACCGATAGATCATCGTTTCCCCAGCATAGACCGGCGAAATCTCCAGAAAAGCTCCACGCGCTCTGCAAGCGAGGCGCGCCGGCGGCGGCTATCCCAAAGCCACGCCGATGAGAGCCTTAGGCGGTTGTTCGAAGGAGTTTGGCTATGCCCCTGGTCACGATCGAAGTCATCAAAGATGTGTTTTCCCCCCGCCAGAAACAGGACCTGATCGAGCGCGTCACGGACGCGATGATCGCCGTCGAAGGCGAGGCCATGCGCCCTGTCACTTGGGTGCGCATCCAGGAAATCCAACAGGGCGATTGGGGCATTGGCGGAAAAACGCTGACCGCCGCCGACGTCCACGCCATGGCCGCCCGTAACGCGGCGGCCTGAATCCACCCTATCATTTGAAGGAGAGACTGAGGTGTCTCGCGTTCTTGTCGTCCTCTACGGCGTCGTCAGTTACGGCGTCTTTCTCGGCGTTTTCTTGTACGCCGTCGGCTTCATCGGCGGCTTCGGCGCGCCAACCTTGCTTGACGGGGCGCAGCGCGCGCCGTTCGGGCACGTCATCATGGTCGATTTCGCGCTGCTGGGCGGCTTCGCCGTCCAGCACAGCGGCATGGCGCGTCCGGCGTTTAAGCGCTGGCTGACGCGCTTCATGCCCGAAGCCGCGGAGCGGCCGACCTATGTGCTGATGACCTGCGTCGCGCTCATTGCGCTGTTCGCGTTCTGGCAACCGTTCGGCGGCATGGTGTGGGACGTCACCGATCCGAATGCGCGCGTGGCGCTGTACGCGCTCTATGGCTTCGGCTGGGCGCTCCTGCTCTATTGCACGTTCCTGATCGATCATTTCGATCTGTTCGGGCTGAAGCAGGTGTGGCGCTTCTTCACCGGCAAGGCGTATCAGCCGCCGCAATTCCGCACGCCGATGCTCTACCGATTGGTTCGCCATCCACTCTATGTCGGCTGGCTCATCATCTTCTGGGCGACGCCGACGATGGGCTTCGCGCATCTCTTCTTCGCCGTGGCGACGACGGCCTACATCCTGATCGCCATCCAACTTGAAGAGCGCGATCTGAAGGCGATGCATCCGGAATACGCCGAGTACAAGCGCACCACGCCGATGCTCATTCCACGTCTCACGCCCAAGCCTGAGAGCCTGCGTCGCATCGCCTGACGCCGACAAAGGGCGAGGCTTCACGCCTCGCCCTTCTTTTTCAGTGCATTGGCGGGCCGTCGTCCGGCGCATCATGCTCATGCAAAATGCGATCCTGCCGCTTGGTGCGATGTTCGAGCTGACGGCGCGCTTCGCGATCGTCAGCACGCTCCGCCCGCTCGCGTGACGCATGTACACATTGCGCTGGATCGGGCGCATCGCTGCACGAGTGCGAGCCGTATTGCGGATCCGTGGTCCAGGCCGCGCAGGCGCCCACGAGCACGCCGACCGCCAAGATCGCGACCAGACGTGCGCGCATCCCCGCCTCCTGATTCAGCTTCCCGCCTTCACCTGAGCGCGGGCTTCCGCGAGGCACTCCTCCATCTTGGCCCGGATCTGATGGTCCGAGAGCTGGACGGCGTGCATGTCCAAATCGGCGCGGATCTTCTTGAACAGGTCCTCGCTGCCGGCCTCTTCCAGGTCGGCTATCACGACGGACTTAGCGTAATCCTCGGCCGGACCATCGGCGAGGCCAATCAGGCCGGCGGCCCAGAGCCCCACGAGCTTGGCCCGGCGCGCCTGCGCCTTGAACTCAAGCTGTTGTTCCATCGTGTATTTCGCCTCTTCGGCGCGTTCACGATCGTCGAATTGGCTCATTTCCTCGGCCTCATGTTCCGGATTGCCGGCGACACTTAAAGAGGGTTCCGGCCCCGATCAACCTACTGCAATTGCGAAACAGCGTCCTGCGACAGGCCACATTGTGGCGAACCGCCGCTTCCACTAAGTTTCTGCGCAAGGCTCGAAGCGCGAATCTCGGCAAGGTCGCCGGATTGTTGCAGCCCAGCCCCCTCAAGGAGGGCAATATTCATGTCCCGTCGCAAGAAAATCTATGAAGGCAAGGCCAAGATCATGTTCGAGGGGCCCGAACCGGGCACTCTGATCCAGTATTTCAAAGATGAAGCGACGGCTTTTAATGCTCAAAAGAAGGCGATCCTTGAGGGCAAGGGCGTCGTCAACAACCAAATCTCAGGTTTTATTATGCAAAACCTGAACGCCATTGGCGTGCCTACGCACTACATCAAGACCATGAACATGCGCGAGCAACTGGTTCGCGAAGTCGAGATCATCCCGCTGGAGGTGGTGTGCCGCAACGTGGCGGCTGGCTCGCTGTCGCAGCGTCTGGGGATCGAGGAGGGCACGCCGCTGCCGCGCTCGATCATCGAATTCTATTACAAGAACGACGCGCTGCAGGATCCGATGGTGGCCGAAGAGCACATCACGGCGTTCAACTGGGCCTCGACCCAGGAGATCGACGACATCATGGCGCTGACGCTCCGCGTCAACGACTATTTGTTTGGGATGTTCGGCGCCGTCGGCATCAAGCTGATCGACTTCAAGCTCGAATTCGGCCGGCTTTATGAAGGCGACATGGTGCGCACCGTGATCGCCGATGAGATCAGCCCCGACAGCGCGCGTCTGTGGGACATGCAGACGAACGAGAAGATGGACAAGGATCGCTTCCGTCGCGATCTCGGCAACGTCAC
>DASZSK010000053.1:0-14031 GCA_035548735.1 Caulobacterales bacterium
GATCGAGCCTTGGCGCACATCGGTGCGCTGCTTCAATGTCGGGATCGGATTGTCCGGCAGATCATAACCTTCGCCATAGGCGGCGCGTGCGACGCCCCACCAATGGCGCCATTGCGGGCGCAAGGTCGTGGAATCCAATTCGCGCTTCAACCACGCGACGTTGCTCTCAGCGTATTCCCAAGCCGTCAGCGACGCAGCGCGCGGCATCACCGAAAACAGCGGAAACAGATTGGGTCCGGTGCCGATATCAATGCTGCGTTCGATCGGCGCGGGCAGCGCCTTGAACGCCTCCACCGTGAGCCGCACGACGTGATCGTCATCGGGGTGTGGATCGCCGTAATAGTGCTGGAAATATGCTTCGGAGTCGAACTTCGACCAATCGTACGCGGCGTTGCTGGCGGGCGTTTCGTCGGACAAGGCAGGCGCTCCCCAAGAGGCGCCGCACTCCTTGGTCAAACCGACGCGCTTGGCAAGCCTTTCCGCTACTCGCCGCCGGCCGCCGCGCGGACCGACGTGAGGGCCGTGCGCAAGGCCTCTTGCGCCAGCAAGGCGTCGACCTTGGCCGCCGGCATCGGCCGGGCCAGGTTGAAGCCCTGCAGCGTCGTGACGCCGAGCTGACGCATCGCCAGCGCATCGCTCTCGGCTTCGACGCCTTCGGCGATGATCTCCATGCCGAGGCCGCGCCCGAGCGTCACCACCGCTTGCACGATCGCGCGTGCGTTCTCGCGCTTGGCCGCCCCGCGCACGAAAGCGCCGTCGATCTTGATCTTGTCGAGATTGAAATTGCACAGATGCGCGAGGCTCGAATAGCCCGCGCCGAAATCATCGAGGGCGATCTTGAAGCCCTTGTTGCGCCAGGCGTCCAAACGCTCTTGCGTTTGCTGGCTGGAATCCAGCAGCACGCCCTCGGTAATCTCGAGCGTGACACGGCCTGGCGCGACGCCATTTCTTTCGCAGACCTGATCGAGCAGTTCCGGCAAACGCCCGTCGCGGAATTGCGCGCGAGAGAAGTTCAGCGAAATTTCAACGCCCGGCCAGCGCGCGGCGTCGGCAAGCGCGCGCCGCACGACTTGCGCGCCGATCTCCGGCATGAGGCCCAGGTCTTCCGCGATCGGCAGGAACAGGTCCGGCTCGATGTCGCCGCGAACCGGATGCGGCCAGCGCACGAACGCCTCCACCGCCGTGACAGCGCCGGAAGCGGCGTTCACCAACGGCTGGTACTCGGTCTCCAGCATCTCATTGGCGACGGCCGCACGCAGTTCGAGTTCGATTGCGCGCCGGGTCTCAACCGCGTCCGCCATGCTGACGTCGAACAGCACGGCGCAGTCGCGGCCGCGCGCTTTGGCTTCGTAAAGCGCGATGTCGGCGCTGCGCAGCAACGCCTCAGAGCTGTCGCCATGCGCCGGCGACAGCGCCAAGCCGACGGAGGCGGTGACGCGGATCGGCCCGCCACGCTCCACGAAGGGCGCCATCAGAGCGTTTCTGACGATGCGTCCAAGCGTCAGGGCGTCGTCGGCTGAGCTGCGCGCGCTCAGAATAGCGAATTCGTCGCCGCCGAAGCGGGCGAGGAAATCCTGCGCGCGCAGATGATTGCGCAAGCGCGTCGCGACCGCCTGAACGAGCCGGTCACCGGCTTCGTGGCCCAGCGTGTCGTTGATGTCCTTGAAACGATCAATGTCGACATAGGCGATGGCGATTTCGCCCTCGCGGGACTTCGCCTCCGCCAGGGCCTGATCAAGCTGCTGCAGGAAGAAGCCGCGATTGGGCAGGCCCGAAAGCGCGTCGTGCTGGGCTTGGCTGCGCATGTCCTCCTCGCGCCGCGCGAGGTCGGCGGTCGCATTCTTCAAGCGCCGCAACAAATTCATGGAGAAGAGGCCGGCCAGCATGACGCCGATCGCCGCCAGCGGCAGAATGACGAAGAACAACACTTGGCCCGGCGGCCGTGACGTCCAGGTGAGCGCGCCAAGGCTGACGCCGTCGTCGCTGACGAAGGCTTGTGACGCGCGTTCCGGGTCTGCGGCGCCGCGCACTTCGCGCTTCAGATCGGGCAACAGCAATTGCTGCCCCAAAGCGGAGAGAAAGTTGTCGTCGACATAGGTGACGGAGAGCAGGACGTGCGGATGCGCTGGCGTCAGTCTCATGTCGACATTGGGCGCGATCGTCATGGCCGTAACAATGGCGGGACGTCCGCCAACCGAGATGATGTGGCCCGACCAGCGCGCCGAGCGGCCGCCGCCGGCGAGCACGCTGTAGTCGCCTTGCGTGAATACGCCCGATCGATGTCTCAGTCGCGACGGCCTGCCCTGCAATTCACTGAGGACGGGCGCGATATCCGCCGCGCGCAGCGCGAAAGTCGTCGGCGATTGGCGCTGGTCGCTGAAATAGGCGTAGACCGGGCGGCCCGCCGCGTTCAGCACATAGACTTCGTCGTGCGCATAAGTGTCGGTCAGGAACTGACCCATGTTCGCATCGACGAAGGCGTAATTGATATGGCGATCGGTGATGTTGATGACCGACTCGTCCCACCAAGCGACACTTTTCAGGTCGTCTAGCGAACGGGTGATGGAGCGATTGAGCGCATCGGCCACCAATTGCTGCTCGCGCTCCACCGCGCTCGCATTCGCCGACCAGCCGGCGTACGCGATGATGCCCAGAAGCAGCAGGCCGAAGCCGGCCACCCCCGCTCCGACCCAAAGCATGAGCCGGCGCAGGTCGCGCGTGTAGAGGCGTGCGTTGTCAGCGGAGGCCATGTTCTCGTTCATTCGCCGTGAACGAATGTGACAGGTATCCACAAACATTCGGTTAGAGAAAGAAGCGCTTTTCAGGGCAAAACGCAGTTAACGAGAAGTTGCTCGCGACTGCGCTTCTTTGCGGAACACGAGTGAAAAGTTGTTCGCCGGCATCGCTACGACGTCTTCACAGGCAAAGCCGCGCTGCTTGGCGATGTCGACCACCGCCTCCATGTCGCGAACGCCCCATTCCGCATTGCGGGCCTTGAGCGAAGCGTCGAACGCCTCGTTCGACGCCGCCGTATGCGCGCCCTCTCGCTTGAATGGTCCGTAAAGGAAAAGAACGCCGCCGCCTCGCATCAGGCGCTCCGCGCCCGCCATCAAGCCAAGCGCACACGACCACGGCGCGATGTGGACCATATTGCATGAGATGATCGCGTCGAATGGCCCCTCGTCTTCGACGCTCCACCTTGCGGCGCGCACATCGATGTCGCGCGGCGCCCGCACATTGGCGACGCCATCGGTTGCGATCCAAGCGGCGATGCTGGCGCGGGCGCGCGGATCAGGGTCGCTCGGAAACCAGGCGAGGTCGGGCCTGGCGGCGGCGAAGAACACCGCGTGCTCGCCGCTCCCGGAGCCGATTTCGAGCACCTTGGCGCCCTGCGGGAGGATACGCCGCAACAGATCCAGGATCGGCGCGCGGTTTCGGGCGGCGGCAGGGGAATATTGCCGGGGATCGTCCATGCGCCCTCTCTCGAACAGGCCTCCCGGCCGTCACCGAGTTTAGTCTAAACTCTTCGCGTGACCGCTGTCCGGCGCCCCCCGACCCTGCCGCCCATCCCGCAGCGGATTCATCCGCTCAGCTGGCGGCGGCCGTTCTTTGTCTGGACGCCGGTCGCCGTTCTCCTCGCCCTCGGCTGGCCTGCCTTGCTCGTGCGCGAGCAATCCGGACTCTTGCAACTCGCTTTGATCGCCGGCGCGCTGGGTATGGCGATGTCCCTGATCGCGCTTGGCGGCGCTTGGGCGCTGGGCCGGCCGCCTCGGACGCGCACGACGGTGATCCGCAACGTGGCCTGGACCGGCGGCGTGATCGCAGCGGCCGCGCCCTTTCTCTTGGTCAATGTCGACGCGGCCCATGCGGGCGGATTGGCGAGGTCCACGCCCTTGGCGATGGCGCCGCTGGCGCTGCTGCTTGGGCTGCCCATGTCGCTGTTCGCAGGAACCGTGTTCGCCTGGGTGGCGCTGGTGAAACCGCCGCCGCCGAGGCGCGCAAACGCGTGATCGACGACATCGATGCTTTCATCCGCGCCAACACGCGCGTGCTTGCGCCGCCGCATGTGCCCGAACTCCGGCTGCATCTGGCCGACGACGCCGTGGCGCTCTGGGAGTTGACGGAAGAGGAGCTTGGCAAGCTCGGTTTGCCGCCGCCTTTCTGGGCCTTCGCTTGGGCCGGCGGACAAGCGCTGGCGCGCTACCTCCTGGATCATCCCGATGCAGTCGTTGGACGGACGGTGCTGGATGTCGCATCCGGCTCTGGGCTGGTCGCGATCGCGGCGATGAAGGCGGGTGCGGCCACGGCCAAGGCCGTCGACATCGACGCCTTCGCCACGCACGCAGCACGGCTCAACGCGGCGCTGAATGCGGTGGCGATCGTGACCAGCGCGGAGGATCCGATTGGCGCGCCGGCAATGGCGGAAACGATCCTCGTGGGCGATCTCTTTTACGATCGCGATCTGGCGCCGCGCGTGTTCGACTGGCTCCTCGAGCTCGAAGCACAGGGCAAGCAGGTGCTGATCGGCGACCCCGGCAGAGCCTATCTGCCCAAACACAAGCTTGAGAAAGTCGCCGAATACGATGTGCCGGTGACGCGCGCGCTGGAAGATGCGGAAGTGCAGCGCACCGCGGTGTGGAAACTCAAACGCTAGCGATAGACGTCAAGCGTGGCGAGCGCATTGTAGCCCTCGCCCCAATCAGGCTCACGCGCCCGCATGTGTCGCGCGCGCAAAGCCGCGGCGATCGCAAGTCCGGAACAAGCGATCGCCGCGAGCATCGCCCATGCGAGGCCCCAAGCGCCAGCGTCTGACAAACCACCCATGCCCGTACCGCCTTCGAGGCGTGTCTTATGATTGTCACCTTGTCAGAACGCCGTGAACGCGCGGTTTCCAAAAGCAAAACAAAAGATTGAAACGCATCTCGCGCGCAGTTTTGGAAGCCGCTAGCGTGGGGCGGCCACGAACGTTGGGAGAGAGAGCGAATGGTGAGACTTGAGATCGCGGCGCTTTACGCGGGCGTGAACATCCTCATCCTGCTCGTCCTCGGAGCCCTAGTGGTGCGCGCACGCATGGGCCACAAGATCGCGTTGGGCGACGACGGCCACAAAGACATGCTGCGGGTGATGCGCGCCCATGCCAATGCGGCGGAATACATCCCCGCGGCGCTGGTCGGGCTGCTCATTCTCGCCCTCCTTGACCCCGCGGCGCCGGCTTGGCTGCTGCACGCGAGCGGAATTTCTTTGACCCTCGGCAGAATTTTGCACGGGGTCGGCATGCACACCGGCGTGCTCAATCTTGGCCGCCGGATCGGCATGGCGCTGACCTTCGCAGCTTATGCCCTCATCGGCGGCGGGCTGATCTACGCCGGGCTCGCCCAGCAGCTTTAGCACCGCGTCAAGATTGCCGGTCTGGCCACGAAGGCCCATGTAGGGGCCATGGCTTTTGACGCTGATTCCCAGGCGGCCCTCGAGGCCCTCCTCACCCATGCCCGCAAGCACGGCGTCGATGCGGCCGAGGCGAGTTTGGCCGTCCGCGAGAGCATGTCGGTGGACGTGCGCCTGGGAGAATTGGAAGGCGTGGAGCGGGAAGAGGCCCGCTCCGTGGCGCTGCGGGCCTTCGTCGGGAAGAAGCAGGCGGCCGCCTCCTCCACCGATCTCTCCGAACGGGCGCTCGCCGCGCTGGCGGAACGCGTGGCCGAGATGGCCAAGGCCGCGCCGGAAGACCCCTATTGCGGCCTGCTCGATCCCCAATACCGGGCCAAGGGCCCGTTCCCCGATCTCGAACTCGCCGACGACGCCCGCCCTTCAGCCGAGGCGCTGCGCGAGCTGGCGCTGGCCTGCGAGGACGCGTCCATGGCCGTCGAGGGGATTACCAATTCCGAGGGGGGCGGGGCGTCGAGCTCATCGAGCTATTTCGTCTACGCAACGTCGGACGGCTTCGAGGGTTCGGACCGCCACACCTCTTACAGCGTCGGCGCAACGCCGATCGCGGCGCGCGACGGCAAGATGGAGCGCGACTACGAATATCGTTCGAAGCGCTTTCTGGCCGATCTGCCGAAGGCGGAAGATATCGGCCGCGCCGCAGGGCAGCGCACAGTCGCGAGGCTCGGCGCACGCAAGCTCGAAAGCCAGAAAGCGCCGGTGATCTTCGAAAACCGGCTGGCCGGACGCATCCTCTCGGCCTTCTTCTCCGGCATCGCCGGCCCGGCCGTCGCGCGCGGCACATCGTTTCTGAAAGACAAGCTCGGCAAGCGCGTGTTCGCCGAGACATTTCAGATCACGGAAGATCCGCTGGTGCGTCGCGGCATGGCGAGCCACGCTTTCGACGGCGAAGGCGGCGCCGTGCGCGCCCGGTCGCTGATCGAAAATGGCGTCATCACGACGTGGCTTCTGAACGCTGCGACAGCCCGCCAGCTCGGCATGACGCCGACTGGTCACGCCACCGCCGGCCACGGCGGGCCGCCGGGCGTTTCGACCTCCAACCTGTTCGTTAAGCCGGGGCCGGACGACGTCGGCGCGCTCATGAAGAATGCCGGCAAAGGGCTCTACATCACCGAGATGTTCTCGCCCGCACTCAATATGAACACCGGCGATTGGTCGGTGGGCGTCTCCGGCTATTGGTTTGAGAACGGCGTCATCGCCTACCCGGTCAGCGAAGTCACCGTCGCCGGCAATCTCAACGACATTTATGCGCGGCTTGTCCCGGGCGCCGACCTTGATCAGCGCGGCGCGCTCGAAACCCCCAGCCTGTTTGTGGACGACCTTGCCATCGGCGGCGTCTGATCTCGCTCTCATCGAGGCCGCCGCGCGCGAAGCGGGCGAAGTGGCGCGCACCGCATTCGGGCGCAAAGTCGAAATCTGGTCCAAGGGCCCGGCTGGGCCGGTGACGGAAGTCGATCTGGCCATCGACAAGCTGCTGCACGAAAAGCTCATCGGCGCACGACCGGACTACGGATGGCTCTCGGAGGAGACCGCCGACACCTCAGCGCGCCTCGAGAAGCGACGGGTGTTCGTGGTGGATCCCATCGACGGCACGCAAGCCTTCATCGCGCATCGGCCGCAATTCACGATTTCGATCGGCGTCGTTGATGACGGACGCGCCGTGACGGGCGCGGTGTACAATCCCATCAAAGACGAGATGTTCTTGGGCGTCGTCGGCGAAGGCGCGACGCTGAACGGCGCGCCGATCCATGTGAGCGCCGCCGCGAAACTTGAAGGCGCATCCTTGATGGCCAAGCGCGGCTTCTTCGCCGAAGACCAATGGCCCGAGCCGTGGCCGCACATGCAAGTGAGCTTTCGCCCGTCGATCGCGCGGCGCCTCGCGCTGGTGGCGTCGGGTCGTTTCGACGCCGTCATCCTGCCCGGCTTCAAGAACGAGTGGGACATCGCCGGCGGCGCGGCGCTGGTGGAAGCAGCAGGCGGACGCGTCACCGATCCCTGGGGCGCGCCGCTTTCGTTCAACGCGGCTGAACCCAAGGCGCCTGGCCTGGTCGCGGCTGGCCCCCAACTGCACGCTCTGTTAATCGAACGCCTCGTCACACTCCCTGATCCCCGGGCGGAGGAGCGACCATGAGCGACAAGCAATTGCTGCATCTTGTCATCGGCGGCGAGCTGACCAATCTCGACCGGCCGGAATTCATCGACCTATCTGCGATCGACTTCGTCGGCGCCTATCCGAACTACCGCGCCGCATTCAAAGCCTGGCAAGGCGCAGCGCAGCGCACCGTCGACAATGCGCGCATGCGCTATTTCATCATTCATGCGCACCGCCTGCTCGATCCGGGCTCGGACCCAGAAAACGAACTGTAGGCGCTGATGAAGGCGGGCGGCATCCTCTCGCGGCTTTGGCGCGACTACCTGGCCCGCTACGTGCTGGACATGGCGGCGCTTGTCCCGTCGCTGGCGCTCGTGGCGCTGGCCGGCGTCTCCTACGCCTTCATTCTGAAATACGCGACCGACGGCATCGCCGCGCATGACTGGAACGTTATTATCCTTGGACCCATTGCCGCGTTCGTCGCCACCGCGGTGCGCGCCGCGGCGATGTGGCTGCAGGCGGTGCAGTCGCAGGGGCTGGCGCTCAAAATCCTGCGCGATCTGCAGAATACGATGTTCGGCCGGCTGATGACGGCGGATTTCGCGCGGCTGACGCGCGAGGCGCCGGGCAACCTCGTCTCGCGCTTCACCAACGACATCAATGTTGTCAGCGAAGCTCTGGTGCGCGGCGGGCAAGCCACGATCCGAGACACGCTCACCCTGGCTGGCGCCATCATCACCATGCTGGCGCTCGATTGGGTGCTCACGCTCTTCATCCTCGCCGTGTTCCTGCTCTCGGCTTGGCCGATGGAGGCGATCGCCAAGCGCGCCCGCAAACAAACCGAAGCGGCGCAAGTGCAACTGGGTTCGCTGACCTCGCTCTTGTCCGAAACATTCGGCGCGGCCCGGTTCGTCAAAACGTACGGCCTGGAACAGCACGAAATCGACCGCGCGCAATCGGCGTTCGAGCAGCGCCGCAAGCTGGCGATGAAGCTCGCGCGCAACCGCGCCCACACCGTGCCGCTGCTGGAGATTATCGGCGGCGTCGCCCTCGCGGGCGTGCTGTTCGTCGCCGGCTATCGGATCGTGCGCGGCGAAATGACGTTGGGCGATCTGACCGGCATCATGGCTGCGTTCGGCGTCGCCACGCCCGCCGCACGCGCGCTTGGCCAATTCAACACGCTGTTCAACGAAGCACTGGCCGCGCTCACCCGCATCTTCAGCCTGATCGACGAGCCGGCGCAGATCGTCGACCGCCCCCACGCGAAAGCCATCGCCATTACGCAAGGACGCATCGAGTTCGACGACGTCTGGTTCTCCTATGGCGAAGCATCGGCCCTGGAGCAGGTGAGTTTCATCGTGCAGCCGGGCGAAACCGTTGCACTCGTTGGCCCCTCCGGCGCGGGCAAAAGCACGGTCTTTAATCTGCTGCCCCGCCTCTATGACGTCACCGGCGGGGCCGTGCGCATCGACGGCGTCGACGTGCGCGACGCAACGCTGGCGAGCCTCAGGAATTCCATGGCGCTTGTCGCGCAGGAAGCGGCGCTCCTGAACGATACGATCCGCGCCAACATCGCGCTCGGCCGTCCGGGAGCGAGCGAAGTCGACATTGTCGAAGCGGCGCGCGCCGCTGCGGCGCATGACTTCATCATCTCGCTGCCGAAGGGCTACGACACGCCGGTCGGCGATCGCGGCGCCAATCTCTCCGGCGGCGAACGTCAACGCATCGCACTGGCGCGCGCCTTCCTGCGCAACGCGCCGATCCTGTTGCTCGACGAGGCCACCAGCGCTCTTGACGCCGAGAGCGAAGCGAAAATCCAGGACGCGCTGAAACGCCTCACCAAAGGCCGCACGACGCTCGTCATCGCGCATCGCCTGTCGACCGTGCGCGACGCCGATCGCATTCTCGCCTTCGACGCCGGACGCATCGTCGAGATGGGCGCCCATGACGATCTGATGTCGAAGGGCGGCCTCTATGCACGCCTGAGCAAGCTGCAGTTTCAAGGTGATCAAAAAGCCTGAGCAACGCGCGAGTCGCATCGCCGTTTCCCATTTGCTTTCCGCGCCCGTGACACGCGTCACAGCTCAACAACGCGAAAAGCCGTTTCCTGCCCAGGTCGCAACTCGCGACGCCATCGCAGGAGCATCTCCATGCACCGCTCTCTCCTCATCGCCCTCGCCGCCGCTGCCGCGCTCGCCTTCGCCGCGCCGGCCTCCGCGCACGAAACCCGTTCGACCACCGTCTCCTATGCGGACCTCAATCTCGCCAGCGCGACGGATGCCGCGACGATGCTCACGCGCATCCGCGCGAGCGCAAGTCAGGTCTGCAATTTCTCCGACATGGGCCTGGGCGCGTTCGATCGCATGGTGATGGAGCGCGACTGCCGCCGCGAAACCGTGGCGCACACGATTGCGCAGCTCGACAGCCCGGTGGTGACGGCGCTCTACACCGGACATCACGATTATGTGCAAACGGCGTGGCTTCGCTAAGGCTTCACGAACAGGGGCGGCGGCGATAAACCGCCGCCCCGCTTCCAGCCCGGACAACCGATCATGAAACGCAAAATGCTCTTCGCGCTCGCTGGCGCCCTCGCGCTCTGCGCCGCCGCCACCGCTGGCGCCGTGGCGCTAACGCCCGCCCCGAAGCAGGCTGAATTATCGGTGTCCGCGGACGGTCTCGACCTGTCGAACCACTACGACGCCGATCTTTATCTCAATCGCATCGAAGCGGCGGCGCGGCGCGCATGCGGCGTCGATCTTGAACCGCATCCGGTGGCGCAGCGCCGCGCTTGGGGGCGCTGCGTGAACGACGCCATGCGCGTGGCGGTGAGCCAAACCACCGCCCCGACAGGGCTGCGCCGCTTCGCCGAGCGCGGCGAGACGGTGTTTGTTGCGCTGTAACTACTTTGCGTCGAGCACGGCGCGCACTTTGCGCGCCAGCTGGTCCAGCGAATACGGCTTCATCAACAGCGACGCATCGGCGTCGACAACGCCGTTATGAACGATGGCGTTTTGCGTGTAGCCCGTGGTGAAGAGCACCTTCACGTCGGGCTTGCGGCGGCGCGCCTCGTCAGCGAGCATTCGTCCGTTCATGTCCGGCATGACAATGTCGGTGAACAACAACGATATGTCCGGTTGTTGACCGAGAATTTCCAGCGCGCGTTTGCCATTGTCCGCATGGATGACGCGGTAGCCGAGTTCACGCAGCGACGACACCGCCATTAGGCGCACGCGCTCGTCGTCCTCTACGGCGAGGATCAGCGTGTCGGCGTCGCCCAGCGGCGTATTCTTTGGTTCTTCGAACTTCTGAGTCTCAGCCTGCTGCGACCGCGGCAGATAAAGCTTCACCGTCGTGCCCACGCCGACCTCGGAATAGACCGAGACGTGCCCGCCGCTCTGCTTCAGGAAGCCATGCACATGGCTCAACCCAAGACCGGTGCCCTTGCCCATTTCCTTGGTCGTGAAGAACGGTTCGAATGCGCGGCCGATCACTTCCGCCGGCATGCCAACCCCCGTATCCGTGATCGCGATCATCACGTACTGACCGGGCGTCACTTCAGGATTGAGATCGGCGTATTGCTCATCAAGGAATGCGTTCGCGGTCTCGATCGTCAGCTTTCCGCCGCCCCGTTCCTGCATCGCATCGCGGGCGTTGACGCAAATGTTGACGATCGCGTTTTCGAGCTGGCTGAGATCGGCGTGGACATTCCATAGTCCGCCGGCGAGCACGGTCTCGATCTGCACCTGCTCGCCCAAGGTGCGACGCAGCAATTCCGACATGCCGCCAACGAGCTGGTTGGCGTTGATGACGCTCGGCGACAAAGGTTGACGGCGCGCGAAGGCGAGCAAGCGTCCGACCAGCACCGCCGCGCGGCTGGCCGCGTCGTTGGCGCCGTCGATGAAGCGCTTGATGTCGTAATCGCCCTGCTCGATACGTCGCTGCATCAGCGTGAGCGCACCGGTGATCACGGCCAGCATATTGTTGAAGTCGTGGGCCACGCCGCCCGTGAGCTGGCCGATCGCCTCCATCTTCTGCATGTGCAGGATCTTGGCCTCGGCGCGCTGACGCGCGTTCATCTCGCGCGTGAGGCGTTGGTTCGCGTCCTGGGCGGCGTCGCGCGAGGCGCGCAACTCGCCCATGGCGCTGCGCGCCGCGATCACCAGAAGCGCGCCAATGGCGAGCAGCAATACGGCGGCGGCGATGACGATGAGGCGCAGGGTCGCGCTTGCGCCCTCGGCAGCCGTCAGTTCGCTGTTGAGCGTCTGCCTGTCCATGGACAGAAAATCGTCAACCAGATCACGGAGGTCATCCATCAGATGCAGGCCGAGATCGGTGCGCATGATCGTCAAAGCCTGCGCGTTGTGTCCGCTCCGGCGCAGACGCACCGTCTCATCCAATTCGGCGAACTTGCTTTCGCACAAGCGCCGCAGCCGCGACGCGAAGTCTCGCACCGCCGGTTCAGCGGCGCCCGCGCGGTCCAAAGTCGCGAGTTCGGCCTCCACCTGCGCCCGCGCGCTCGAATAAGGCGCCAGATAGTCGCTGTTGCCGGTGAGCAGATAGCCGCGCTGCCCCGTCTCCGCGTCCTGCATGATGATGAGGATGCGCCGCGCCTGCGAGCGCAACTCGTAGGACGCGCGCACCGCCTCATAGTGGCGGTGTTGCACATCCACGACCCAAAACGCGGCGCCCACCGTGATCAGAAGCAGCAGAAGGCCCGCACCGAGCAGCGTTACATACGTCGCCGCCGCCGGGAACCGCCGTCCAAGTACGTTGACCGTCATTCCGCGCCCAGTCCGCACATCCGCAGCGATCAATGAACGCAAAATCGGGTTCCAGCAACGTCACTCGCGGCGCAGGATCTTGTCGACCAAGAGATTGGCCCACCAGGATGAGATGAACGCCGCCTTGATCTTCACCGGATCGGCGTCCTCCTCGACCCATTGCAGGAATGGCTTTCCGCTCTCGGCGCTCTCGCGAAGGTAAGTCTCGAAATAGAAATCGATGACGCCGGTTTTGCCGTGCTTCACGTGCAGATATTTGAGCGACATCTGCTGCAGCGCTTCGGAGATCGGCTTGCCGCGTCGGAAATGTTCATAGAGCACCGCCATCACGCCGGCGCGGTCCGCGCCCGACTTGCAGTGCATCAGCGCGGGATACTGGATGGTCTCGAAGATTTGTTTGGCGGCCAGCACCTGTTCCTTGGATGGCGCTTCGCGCGAGTGCATCCTGAGGTCTACGAGCTTGATCCCATGCGCGTCGCAGGCCTCCCGTTCGAGGGCGTAATAGCCGGTGTCGCTCGGGCCCCTGAGGTTGATGATGGTCTTGAACCCCATCTCAGCATAGCGGGCGATCTGGCTGGGCGAAGGCTGGTTGGCCCGCGCCATTTCCGGACTGACCCAGTGGAAATTGCCAAACCGGGCCCGCAAGAAGCCGTGGTCTCCCCAAATGAGGTCGCGCTCGGCCCGCCGCCGCCCCTCAGGCGTGGCGAGATTGAAACGGGAGGGCTGGGTCGTCTGATCCATCTGGAACCGGTTCTGGCGCGGGGCGGGCCGCCCTCTATAAGGACGCGCGGCTCGCCTTTACATTAGGTTGGCCTGATCCGGACATGTTGAAACAGCTGCTCGCCTCACCCATCGTCCAGTTCCTGATTGGCCGCGCCATCGGCCTTTACATGCATCTGGTCGGCGTCACCACGCGGTGGCGTATGGTCAACCGCGCCGGCGTCGAGCGGGTCTGGGCCGGCCGCGAGGGCGTCATCGCCTGCATCTGGCATGGGCGCTTCTTCCTCGTCCACAAGATGTGGCGCTTCGACCGGCGGACGCAAAAGCCCTGGTTCCTGATTTCGCAGTCCCGCGAGGGGGGCGTGGTGACGCATGCCTCCCGCACGGTGGGCGCCGACGTCATCCGCGGCTCCGCCGCCAAAGGCGCGAAACGCAAGGGCGGATTCGAGGCGATGCGGGAGATACTTCGTCTCATTGCCCAGAACGACGTCGTCGGCATGACGCCGGACGGCCCGCGCGGTCCCCGCATGCACGCCTCGATTGGGCCCATCCAGGTGGCCAAGCTCTCCGGCGCCCCAATCCTGCCGCTCGCCTGGTCGACCAAGTGGCGGATCGTCATGGGCTCCTGGGACCGCTTCATTCTGCCGCTGCCGTTCGGGCGCGGCGCGCGCGTCTGGGGCGAGTTGATTCATGTCCCGCGCGACGCCGACGCCGAGCAAATGGAGGCCGCCCGCCTCGCGCTCGAAAACGAACTCAACCGCATCTCAGCGGAAGCCGACCGGCTGGCCGGCGCGCCGGTGATCGAGCCGGCGCCGCCGCGCGAAACCAAGCGCGGCGCGCAGCAACCGGCGCCGCAAACAACGTGAGCTTCTCGCCCGTCCTTGCCGGCTATCGCGGCGCGGTCGCCGCGCTCGGGCCATTCGCGGGACTCTGGCTCGACAGCCGCGTGCGCGCCGGCAAGGAAGACGCCGCACGGCTGGGCGAACGGTTCGGCCA
>DASZSK010000054.1:0-10489 GCA_035548735.1 Caulobacterales bacterium
ATACAGGCGGCCGATGGCGCGGACGCGCTTGTAGAAATGGCCGACGATATATTCCTCGGTCATGCCGATGCCGCCATGCAGCTGGATCGCCTGGCCGCAGACGAATTCGCCGGCGTCGATCGCCGTGATCATGGCGGCGGAGGCCGCGGCGGCGCGGGCGGCCGGCTCGGCGTCGAGCAGCGAAAGCGCCCGCAGCAGAACCGAGCGCAATTGCTCGCAGCGCACATACATGTCGGCGATGCGATGCGTCAGCGTCTGGAAGCTCGACAGCGTGCGCCCGAATTGCTTGCGCGTCTTCAGATAGTCCGCGGTGATGGAGACGGCGGTCTCCATGCCGCCCAGCGTTTCGGCGGCGAGCAGAACGCGGGCTTCATCGACGGCGCGTTGCAGCGCTGCCTCCGCGTCGGCGATGACCAGTGCGGCCGGCGAGTCGTTGAGCGCGAGATCGCAGGCGGGGCTGTGATCGATCATGCGATAGCGGCGGATGCCCACCTGCGGCGCGTCGGCCTCGACGAGGAAAAGCGCGACCTTGCCGTTGAGCAGGGCGGTGACGAGGAAATGGCTGGCGATGGCGCCGTCCTGCACGGCGATCTTCTCGCCGCGCAGCGCAAAGCCGTCGCCGGCGGGCTTCGCTTTCGCGGTGACGGCGGCGAGATCGTAATGCGATGCGTTTTCCTCGCTAGCGAGCGCGACGATCGCCTCGCCGGCGCCGATGGCTGCAAGGAGATCGGCGCGCGGCGCATCGGCCTGCGCCAGCAAGCGCGCGGCGATGACGGCGGTGGAGATGTAAGGCGAGATCACCGGCCCGCGCCCGAGCCCCTCGGCGATCAGCGCCGCATCGATCGCGCTGCCGCCAAGCCCGCCATGCTCTTCCGGGATCAGCAGCATCAACCAGCCCAGTTCGGCCATGGTGCGCCATTGCGCCGGAGCGAAGCCGCGCCGCGCATGATCGAAGCCGGCTTCGCCGCTGACGAAGCGCTCGACGCTTTCCTTCAGCATCGCCTGTTCGTCGCTCAGTCGAAAATCCAAGTGCGCCTCTCAGAGACCGAATTGTTGTTTGGCGATGATGCCGCGCTGAATTTCGTTGCTGCCGGCGTAGATCGTCGTGGCGCGCAGGAAGAGGTGGCGGGCGGCGAGACCCGGCGCATAGTCCGGCGGCGAGGCGGGCAGGTCGTTCCGCTCCAGGTCGCCTTCGTCATAGAAGATGCGGCCGCGCGGGCCGAGCAGATCGACCGCGAGATCGGCCATGCGCTGCTGCAATTCGCTGGCGACGATCTTCAGCGCCGAGGCCACGGCCGGGATGCGGCTGCCGCCGATGACTTCGCGCAGCACGGACCATTCAAGACCATCGAGATCGATTTCGAGCTGAGCGAGGCGGCGGCGGATTTCAGCGTCAGCCGGATGCGCGCCGGCGTCGGCCATCTGCTTGAGCAAGGCCAGATCGCGCTTGGCGCGCGGCACGTGCGCGTTGGTGACGCGTTCGTTGCCGAGCAGGAATTTCGCATAGTCCCAGCCGCGACCTTCCTCGCCGATGATGTTGGTCGCCGGCACGCGCACATTCTCGAAGAACACTTCGTTGACGCTGTGACCTTCGTCGATGGTGATGATCGGGCGCACGTGAATGCCGGGATCGTCCATCGGCAGCATCAGGAAGGAGAGACCGCCTTTCTGCGGCGGCACTTCGGTATTGGTGCGCACCAGGCAGAACATCTTGTCGGCGTAATGCGCTTCCGTGGTCCAGATTTTCTGGCCGTTGATGACGTAGTATTCGCCTTGGCGCACGGCGGTGGTGCGCAGCGAAGCGAGGTCGGAGCCGGAAGAGGGTTCGGAGAAGCCCTGGCACCAAAACGTATCGCCGGTGAGGATGTCGGGGATGTAGGTTTTCTTCTGCTCATCCGTGCCGAACGTGAAGATGAGCGGCCCGACCAGACGTAGGCCGAAATAGGAGAGAAACGGCGCATCAGCTGCGGCGCATTCTTCTTCGAAGATGTGCACATGCAACGGCGACCAGCCCGTGCCGCCATATTCTTTCGGCCAATGCGCGGCGGCCCAGCCGCGCTCATACATGATGCGGTTCCAGGCTTTGAGATCGGCCTTGGTGGGATGCACGCCCTGGCGCGTGCGCCGCGCCATGTCGGACGGCACCATGCCTTTGAGCGCTTGGCGAATCTCGAGCCGGAAGCGCTCGTCTTCGTCGGAAAATTTGAGGTCCATCAAAAACTCCAGGCCGGGCGCATCAGGCGTCGCGCGCGGCGGCGATCGCACGCGCCTTTTCGCGCAGCACATCCTTGCGTACTTTGCCGATCGCGGTGCGCGGCAAATCATCGACAAGCTCAATGTGCTCGGGGATTTTTTGCTTGGCGATGCCTGCGGCGATCAGGAATTCGGAGATCTGCGGCAGAGTGACGTTCTGACCCGCGGTCGGCACGATGAACGCACACGCCATCTCGCCGGTGCGCGGGTTGGGCATCGCGACAATGGCGATCTCGGCGATGGCCGGATGGCCGGCGAGCGCGTCCTCGACTTCCTTCGGGCTGATGTTCTCTCCGGCGCGGATGATGATGTCTTTCTTGCGTCCGGTGATGACGATGAAGTCGCCTTCGACAATTCGTCCGAGATCACCCATGTGGAAGAAGCCTTCGTTGTCGATGGCGTCCGCGGCGTCCTCCGGGCGCGTGTAGCCGATCAGCATTTGCGGCCCCCGCGCGATGATCTCGCCTTCGGCGCCCGGCGGGAGCGGCGCGCCCGTCACCGCATCGATGACGCGCGCTTCGCAGCCGATGATCTGGCCGTCGGTTGTGGCGCCGAACTCGGCCTTCGCGCGCGTATTGATCCCGCCTGTGATATTCGGGACCTCGGTTGCGCCATAGATGCGCGAGAAGGCGCAGTTGTAAAAGAACGCGGTCGCTTCGCGGACGAGTTCCGGGCGCACCTGCGCGCCGCCGCACAGATAGAAGCGCATGTCGGGCAGGTGTTCGTCCTGGCGTTTCGCCTCCGCCAGTAGCCCTTCGAGGAAGATCGTGGAGGCGATCATGGCCGTGGCGCGATGGCGGCGCATGGCGGCGACGGCGGCGGCGGGGTCCCAGGTGTCGGCGAGGATGGTGGTGATGCCCAGCGTGAACGGCATGCAGAGAGAATAGAGCGCGCCCGTGACGTGCGTGACGGTCGAAGGGTTGTAGAGAATATCCTTCGGGTTCACGCCAAGATGCTGTTGCCGCATCCAATTCTCGGCCTGCAGGCTGTTGTGGCTGTGTAGAACGCCTTTAGCGCGGCCGGTCGTGCCGGACGTGTACATCACCAGCTTAACCGCGTTCGGATCGGCGCCGGGAAGCGCGACGCTTTCCGCGCCTTCTTCGAGCAGGCCGTCATAGCTCAGGCAATCTTCGCCCCGGCCGCGCACCACGACGATCTCGAATGCGGCGCCGGATGCCGCGCGCACGCGACGCGCCATCGCCAGATAGTCGACGTTGCGGAATTGGTCCGGGACAAACAGCATCCGGCTGCGGCTGTCCTGCAGCATGAACGTGAGTTCCGCATCGCGGTAGATCGGCGTGATCGGCCCAAGCACCAGGCCGGCCTTGGCGGCCGCGAGCCCGATGACGATGGCTTCGCGCCAGTTCGGCAATTGGAAGGAGATGGTGTCGCCCGGCCGGTAGCCGCGGCGCACCAGCGCGCAGGCGAGACGCTCGGACTCGACATCGAGGTCGCGGAGCGTGAACGCGCGTTCGCCCTCGATGACGGAGACGTGGTCGGGATCCTTCGCGACCCGTTCGGCCAGATGCTGCGCGACGGTCTTGTTGACCCAATAGCCGGCGCGAACGAAGTCTTCGGCCTTGCGGGCGTCAAAGCGCACTTGCCAGCCGCCGACATCCCGCATGAACCAACCTCCCGTTTGGTTGATAATGCTATCGGCGCCGATGGGGCGGTGTCAAATCGCTAGCGCTTGTCGCGGATGATGGCGTTGTCCAGGCCGCCGTCGCGTATGCTCTGGAACGCGCCGGCGACGTGCGAAAGCTGATGCGTGTCGAAATGCGCGGCGATGGCGACGCTGAAGCCCTGCGCGTCCATCGTGCGATTGAGCGAGCGCTTCAGGATGCGCAGCGCGAACGGCGAAGCCTGGGCGATTTTCTGCGCCATCTCCATCGTGCGTTCTTCGAGTGCTGCACGCGGCACGACGTGATTGACCATGCCGAGCTTTTCGGCGTCGGCGGCGGTGATCTTGCCGCCGGTAAACAGCATCTCGCGCGCCTTGCGCTGCCCAAGCACCCACGGATGTATCAGCACCTCCACGGCTGCGGCCCCCAAGCTGTGCGCCACCGGATCGGAGAAGTACGCATCGTCTGACGCAATGATGATGTCGCACATATTCGCGACCATGAAGCCCGCGGCGATGCAGGCGCCCTGCACCTGCGCGATAACGGGTTTTGGGGTGTGGAAGATGCGCAGGCTGTAATCGAGGTAACGCTTCACCTCGAACTCCCAGCGCTCCTCGACCGTGAAGTTGCCGCGCTCGCGCTGCGCCTGCTTCAGGTCGTGGCCGGCTGAGAAGTGATCGCCCTTGCCGCCAAGGATGATGACGCGCACGGCGTCATCCTCGGCGGCTTCGGCGAACGCGTGGTGGAGTTCGTCCAGAAGCTCTTTGCTCTCGGCGTTACGAGCTTCTGGACGATTGTGCGAGATGCGGCGAACCGCGCCGAATTGTTCGACCGCAAGCGTCGTATAAGTCACAGGCGCTCCGGCTATTTCGCCAGCGCGGGTTGGCGCGCCGCCTTTGATGTCGCCGACTTGCGCGCGTGGCCGCCCAGGCTGGACGCGTACAATTGGCCGCCCTTGGCGATCGCCAGAAAGTTCGACGGGTCGGCCAAGAGGCTGATATTGGCCACGGGGTCGCCGTCGACGACGATGAAGTCGGCCAGCTTGCCCTTGGCGATCGTCCCGAGATCCTTGTTGCCCGTGACCATCTCGCCGCCGAACTTGGTGGCCCAGCGGATCACGTCGAGCGGCGCGATGCCGGCGACGCGGACATAGAACTCCAGCTCTTCGCCATAGGTCCCGTGATCGAGCGGCTGAGCGCCGTAGTCGTCGCCGAGCGTCATCTTCAGGCCGGCCTTATTGGCGATCGGCAGCATCTCGATCATGTGATCCATGCCGCGGCGCATCTCGTCGATCAGTGCGCCCGACCAGATCTTGCAGGCTTCGTACGGGTAACGGATGCTGGGCACCAGGAACACGTCCTTTTCCAGCATGAAATCGATGGCTTCCTGATCCAGGCCGTCGCCGTGATCGACGATGTCGATGCCAAGCCGCACGCTCTCCATGATGCCTTTCTTGTTGGCGATATGGGCGCGGATACGGGCGTCGCGCGAATGCGCGGTGTCGATCGCGACCTTGAGCTCCTCGGGGCTCATTTCGAGGTCTTTGTAGAAGCCGACGACGCCGTGACCGGGCGTCGCGAAAATCTTGATCATCTCGGCGCCGCGCTTCAGCTCTTCGCGTACGGCGCGGCGGAAGGAATCGACGCCGTCGGCGATATTGGTTTGCGCCGTCATGCCGGAGCCCCAATGCCACTCGAAGCCGTCTTGCGAGTGGCCGGTGGTGCTGACGTCGCGACTGCCGGCGACGATCCGCGGGCCTTCGATCAGGCCCTGCTGGATGGCGACCTTGCAGGCAGCGTCGATGGCGTAGGGCGCGCCGGCGCTGACGACGCCTGTGAAGCCGGAATAGAGCGCTTTGCGCAGGTGATCGGCGGCGCGCAGCGTCTGCAGCGCGGGCGGCGCTTCCATGCCGACCGGCAGTTTTTCCGCGGCGCTGAAGCGCGTGTAGGTCGCGTGATAGTGACCGTGCACCATCCCCGGCATGACCGTGCGGCCGCCGAGATCGTAGACTTCGGCGTCGCCGTCGGTGTCGGGGTAGGCGCCGCGGCCAACCGATTCGAACCGGTCGCCATTGACGACGATGGTCATCGCATCTTGTGGGGCGTTGTCGCCGTCCAAAAGGCGTGCATTGGTCAGAACCAGACGTCCCATAGCGCAACCTCCCGCTTTCTGTCGCCCGAACTTGGCGCGTGCGTGTCGCGCCGGACACTATGACTCCCAAACGGTCGTTGCAATAGCAATCTAACGAAAGGTTGGTATATGCTTGACGGCGCGCGCTGGCATGCCCACAAGCGGCGCGGTCAGGGAGGAAAAGCGAGATGTCCAAGGTTTGGGTGAAAGGTCGCGCGCGGGCCAAGGATGTCCGCAAGTTCGAGGCGTGGGCCTCTGAATTGGTGGAGAAAATCCGCACGACCGACAAGGGCACGCTGGCGTTCGGCGTTTATCCGGCCGGTGGCGGCGAATACATTTTTCTTGAGCTTTACAAGGATTCCGAGGCGGCTTTGAGCCACCTCGGCAATGTCGGCGAACTGCTCGGCCGCATGGGCGACGTTGCGGAAATTACAGCGCCGCTGGAAGTCTATGGCGACATCAACAGCCAGCTGCGCGAGACCTATGCGGCCTGGAACGCTGTGGTGATGGCGCCGCTCGGGGCGGTTTAGTCGAGAAACAACAAACGGTCGTATGGTAGAGTGCGGCCGTTTGTCGGTTCGTTTAGCGTAAACTATTGAGAATCTTGGCGGTTTCGCGCGCGAGCTGGTAGCGATCTCCGGTCATGAAGGGCGTGAAGAAGTTCCGCGCGCCGGCGTCGATGAGGGCTTGAGCCCGTTCGGCGATGTGTTCCGGCGGGCCGCTGATGAAGAAGTAACGTCCTGCAAAATCACGCAAATTTAGCTCGTCCATCACGTGGACGTGGTGCTTTGAGCTGAATGCCTGTGTCTCATCCCAGCGCGCATTGAACTCGCAGATTCGCTGTCCAATTTCGGGGTCCATGCGATAGCCGCGTTGCTGGAGAAGGATGCCGGCAAGGTCGTCCTCAGGCGCTGGCGAGCCTGCCGTGCGCCACATGAAGCGCAGCGCGCGCGTGGCGTATTCGTCGAGCCCATCCATGTACACCGCGCCGTCCTCGCGATCGCATGGCACCACGCGCAGCATGAACCAGATGTCGAGCTCATCGAGCGAACGTCCGGCGTCTTCCGCCGCGGAACGTGCGCGCGAGATCACGGTTGTGATGACGTCGGGACTGCCAGCCTGGGCAACGATGATCCCATCCGCGACGCGACCTGCTTCGGCGATGCCGCGCGGACCGTCGGCGCCGAACCACATCGGCACCGGCTTCACCGGGGCCGTGCGCATGCGCAACGGACGTCCGTTCCACTCGATCTCCTTGCCGGCGACGAGATCTTTCACCGCAGTTGCGTAAGCAACGAAATCGGCCATTTTGTATGGCTTTGCGCCCATTTCTATCAGGGCGAGATCGCCCGTTCCGATGCCGCAGAAGATGCGTCCGTCAGAAAGGCGTTGCAGCTCTTGAAGCGTGTTCGCGTGCGTTGCCGGATGGCGCAGTCCGGGGCACGTCACAACCGTGCCGAGCAAAGCTGTCTTCGTTTGCTGCGCCGTTTGAAGCATGCAGAGATACGGATCGGAAAATTGTGTCGGCGACTCGCCCCATGCGAGCGCGTCCACGCCCAGATTCTCAGCAGTGCGACAGAACTCGGTGTCGTTGTGCGGGCCGCCGAAGAAACCGAAGCGAAGTCGTTCTTTCGTCATGGCGTTGGCCTTTCTGCATTGAGTGCTTTGCGCGACGTGGGATGACCCCGCATCATCGAGAGGTGTGTTGCGTCGCCGCCACGACGCTCGTGCTGAATGTCCACGCTTCGGACAAACCGCCTGTGCTTGTTGACCACCAATCGTTCGTTTAATATCGTTCCCTGCGACTTCACAAGAGAGCCCAGTGAACTGGCGTCGCGAGTAAGGGGAGGGTCATGAACAAGAAAGTTTGGTTGCAGGCGCTTTGTGCGGGAACGGCGTTGGCCGGAATGGCGATGCCTGCGGCCGCGCAAACGGCGGACAGCACTCCCGTCGCGACAGACAACGAAGTGATCGTGACCGCGCAGCGCCGCGAGGAGCGTCTGGTCGATGTGCCGATCTCGGTGACGGCGGTCACCGGCGAGAAGCTTACGCAGTCTGGCGTCGTGGGGATGAGCGACCTTGACCGCGTCGTGCCGGGCCTCGTCTTCTACGTCACGGCGAGCCACGCTTCGCCGACCATCCGCGGCGTCGGCAGCACGCTCACCGGCCCTGGCGCGGACAACCCCGTCGCCGTGTATGTCGACGGCGTCTATCAGTCGGCCGCATCGTCAATCCTGTTCGACCTCGACAACATCCAGCAAGTCGAAGTTCTGCGCGGTCCGCAAGGCACGCTGTTCGGTCGTAACGCGACCGGCGGCGCGATCCGCGTGACGACGCTTCAACCCTCCCAGGACGCGCAACTGCGCACGACGCTGAGCTACGGCAGCTACAACGACTTCACCGCGCGCATCTACGGCAACACGCCGTTCACGGACAACCTCGCCGGCAACATCGCGATCATGTACCGCGATGCGGACAGCTATCTGACGAACCTCTATCCGGGTCGTGAAGTGCACGGACCGCACATTGTTGCGATCAACCCGCACCTGCGCTGGGATGCGACGGACAAATTGTCGGTGACGCTGTCGGCGATGTATTCAGAGCACCGCGACGACCGGTTCGAAAGCTTCGCGCCCTGTCTGCGTCCGTCTCCGGCCTACGTCTCGAATCCAAGCTTCACGGTGCCGGGGCCCTATCAGATCAACCAGGACATCCAGGGGCTTTGGGACACGCGCAACAAGGGCGCGACCGTCAATGTTCAGTACGATGCGGACATCGGCACGTTCTCGGCGATTTCGGGGTGGACCAATTATCAAGGCCACCTCAACTATGACGCCGACTTTGCGCCGAGCACGCTGGGTTACATTCAAGGCTTTGACCGCGCCGACACGCTAAGCCAAGAGTTCAACTACGCATCCAAGGACATCGGGCCATTCAGCTTCGTGTCCGGCGTCTATTTCTATCACGACAACGCGCGGCGCTCGCAGCCGTTCTTCTTCGGCCCGGCGCCTGCGTCGACGCCCGGCGCTGGCTACCGTGCGAAGATCGTGACCGACGCCTGGGCGGCGTACACGGAAGGCACGCTGAACCTTTCTGACGCGCTGCACGTGATCCTCGGCCTGCGTTATTCGCACGAAGAGAAGGACTTCCATTACTGGAGTGCTTCATCGGCGGCGCAGGGACAGGATGCGGACAGTTGGAACGATCTGACGCCGCGTGCAGTGGTTCGCTATGAACTCACCCCGCACTCGAACGTGTACGCTTCTTTCAGCCAAGGCTTCAAATCAGGTACGTTCAATCCCAGCGTGAACCCGCAACCGGCCACGATCTCGAACCGGCCGGTCAATCCGGAGCATGTGAACGCCTACGAAATCGGCTACAAGACCAGCCAGCGTGACTATTCGTTCTCGGCGGCGGCCTTCTACAACGACTATTCCGACATTCAGGTGAACATCCAGCTCGCGCCGAGCATTCTCGCCTACCAAAACGCTGGTTCGGCGGAGATTTACGGCCTCGAACTGGAAGGCAATTGGGATATCACCAACGAGTTCCGCCTGAACGCCAACACGGCCTGGACTCACGGTGAATACACCGAGTTCAAGAACGCGCCGATCTCGAACGGCACGAACGCGCCGGTCACGTACGGCGACGTGTCGGGCAATCGCACGACGCGGACGCCGGAATGGACCGCCAATCTGTCGGGCATCTACACCCACCACACCGACAATGGCACGTTTGGCGCGACGGCGAGCATCGCGTACAACAGCGGTTACTACGTCGCTCCGGACAATCGGTTGGCCACGCCGGCTTACACCATTCTCAATGGCGAGCTGTCCTGGACCACGCCGGACGACCGCTACAAGTTCGCGCTGTGGGGCCGCAATCTGACGGACGAGACGAAGCTTCTTTATCTCGCGGCCGCTCAGTTCGACCTTGCGATCTATGACGAGCCTCGCACCTGGGGCGTGTCGGTGACCGCGAACTTCAACTGATAAGAAAAGAGGCCCGCCGGACGCGCGACGTTCGGCGGGCCTTTACTTTGGGCGCTCGTCATTGCGCCGGTGGAGAGGTGCTTTCGGTCAGATGCGGGCGATCGTAACCGGCTCGGCAAGCGGCATCGGCCTTGCGGTTGCGCATAAGCTCAACGCGGACACGAAGGTGCGAAGCGGTCGCGGGGCTCAGCTTGCGATCGTCGACATTTCAACGGCAAAGTTGGACGAGGCCGCGCATGCTTTGCGCGACGAGGGCGCCGAAGTTGAGCCCATTACAGCGGACCTCATCGATCCTGCCGCGCCAGAGGCCGTTGTTGCGCGAGCCATCGCGCGGTTTGGCGGCTTGGACGTGCTGATCAGCAATGCGGGCGCCATCGCGCCGGCTTCGCTACTCGATCTCACGCTCGAACAATATGAGCGGACTTTCCATCTCAACACGCGGGCGACGTGGCTGTTGGCGAAGGCGGCGCATCCGCATCTCAAAGCGTCGCG
>DASZSK010000055.1:0-11526 GCA_035548735.1 Caulobacterales bacterium
GCGCTGCAAGCTCTGCTGGGCGGTCCGCTCAGCGTCGCGCCGGTCCAATGACCGGCGCCCGCGCTCACTTCCATGCTGCGAAGTGTTTGCTCAGCTTCAGCCCCTGCCCCTGATAGCTTGAGCCCGCTTCGCCGTAGAGCCGGTCCACCGGCCCCGACAGCGGCTCGAACACGAGCTTGCCGACAGGCTGGCCGTCTTCGACGAAAAACGGCACGTCGCGCGAGCGCACTTCCAACACGGCGCGCCCTTCGTTCGGCGCGATGCCGAAGCCCGGATCGAAGAAGCCGGCATAATGCGCGCGAAATTCGCCAAGCTCCGGCCGGATCGGCGCCATTTCCGCGGCTTCATCGGCGGGGATCACGACGTTTTCCTTCGATGCGAAAATGTAGAATTGCCCAGGGTCCAACACGACGCGTCCGCGCCGCGCCTCCATCGGCTCCCAGAAGTCGCGCGGATCGTACGCGCCCAAGCGCTCGACATCGATCACGCCCGAATGGCGCTTGGCGCGAAAGCCCACGGGCCCCGCGAGCGACAAATCCATGGTGAAATCGATCTCGCGTTTTGGATGCGGCGGCCCGCGCCGCAAGCGCACCTGGCTCAGCCGCGATCCGGTGCGCGCCAAAATCGAAAACGTGCAGGGCGAAATCTCGGCCCAGAGCGGCCCCTGATAGCCGGCGGGAATATAATCGAAGCTCTGCGCGCCATCGACGATCAGCCGCGTGAACACGTCGATGCGTCCGGTCGAGCTTTTCGGATTGGCGGCGCCGTGAATGTGCTGCGGCAGCGCGAAGCGCTCCTGCACTTCGGCGAGATAGACGCAGCCCGTCTCCAGCACGGCGCCGTCGGTCAGATCGATCGCGTGCATGACGACTTCGTCGTCGAGTTTGTCCTGCACGCAGGCGCCCGCGCCCGGCAGAAAGCTCGCGCGCAACCGATACGCCACGCGCCCGAGCCGGAGATCGAGGCTCGCCGGCTGCAATTGTTCGTCGATGAAATCGTTTGCCGCCGCGATCCAGCCTTGCTTGATCGCGCGCTTCAATTCGCTGTCCGGCAGAACGCCGTGCTGCGCGCTCATACTTCCTGGCCTCGATTCGATTTTGGCTGGCCAGACTAGCAAATTGGGCGGCCGGCCCCAGCCCCTTGCGACAGGTTGGTTCTTGACCGGAACGCGTCTGGCCGCCTAAAGGGACCTTGCGCCGATTTGAACTCAGCTTGCGGGCGCTCATATAAATGCAGCTAAAGCGAGGTGAATGGGCGGTTTCGCCTCTTCCCTCACTCCGCAGGCGGTTTTCGGTCGACGCGTGTGAACGCGAAAGACGAGCCATGCCTGAAGAAAAATCCACTGGTCCGGAAAAGCTCAGACTAGCCACGCGCCTGGTGCGCGCTGGACTAAAGCGCAGCCCCAACAAGGAGACCGCGGAAGCGCTCTATCTCACCTCCGGCTTCACCTATGACGCCGCCGCGGAGGCCGACGCCAAGTTCGCCGGCGCGTTGCCGGGCTATGTCTATGGGCGCTACGGCAATCCGACCAACCGCGTGTTCGAAGAACGCTTGATGGCGCTCGAAGGCGACGGCGCGGAAGAATGCCTGTCCACCGGCTCCGGCATGGCCGCGGTGAACATGGCCATCCTCGCCAATGTCAAAGCCGGCGATCACGTGATCGGCGCGCGCGCGATGTTCTCCTCATGCTTGTGGATTCTCGACGTGCTGCTGCCGCGCTTCGGCGTGAAAGTGACGCTCGTCGACGGCGCCGACCTCAATCAATGGCGCGACGCGGCGAAGAACGGCGTGACGCTGGCGCTGATCGAAACGCCCGCCAATCCGACGCTCGGCGGCATCGACATCAAGGCGGTCGCCGACATCGTGCACGCCGCCGGCGGGCTTCTCGTTGTCGACAACGTGTTTGCGAGTCCCGTGCTGCAGAAGCCGTTCACGCTGGGGGCCGACATCGTCGTCTATTCCGCCACCAAGCATATGGATGGCCAGGGCCGCACGCTGGGCGGCGCCGTGCTCGCCTCGAAAGAGTTGTTCGATCGCGAGGAAGGCATGCGCCAATTCCATCGCCACACCGGCCCCGCGCTGTCGCCCTTCAACGCCTGGGTCGTCGCGAAAGGATTGGAGACGATCGAGCTCCGCGTCATGCGCCAGTGCGAGAACGCGGCGAAGATCGCTGATGCATTGGCGCAACAGAAGAACGTGGAAAAAGTGCTGTATCCGGGCCGCGCGGACCATCCGGACTACGCCATCCACAAAAGGCAGATGAAGGCCGGCGGCACGCTCATAAGCTTTGACGTGGCCGGCGGCCGCGACGGCGCCTGGGCTTTTCTCGATGCGCTCGAACTCGTGGATATTTCCAACAATCTGGGCGACGCCAAGAGCCTCGCCACCCATCCCGAGACCAGCACCCACCGGCGCCTCAGCGCCGAGGATCGTGCGCGCATTGGCATCAGCCCGGGCACGATTCGCCTCTCGGTTGGGCTCGAAGACCCCCTTGATGTCATCGAGGACTTAACGCAGGCGCTCAACCGCGTAAAATGAGGGCGCGCGAGGGGGAGAGTCGACCATGTACGAGAAAGAGACCCAAGGCGTGCTGGTGCGCGTCGAGCCCCAATTCCTCGCCGAGGAATCCCAGCCCAGCGAACATCATTTCGTCTGGGCTTACACGATCGAGATCGAGAACCGCTCGCATGAGCCGCTGCAATTGCTCTCGCGCTTCTGGCGCATCACCGATGAAAACGGCGTGACGCAGGAAGTGCGCGGCGCCGGCGTCGTCGGGCAGCAGCCGGTGATCCCGCCGGGGCAATCCTTCCGCTACACCAGCGCCGCGCCGCTGGGCGCGCCGTCCGGGCTGATGATGGGCGCCTATTCGATGGTGCGTTTGGACGGCGGCGAAGAAGTCGAAGTGGCGGTGCCCGCCTTCGCGCTCGACAGCCCCTACGCGAAGCAGCTGCTGAACTAGGCGCGCCGCACTCGCGACATCTTGCGTAATCGCAATTCTAGGTTGAGGGCGGCGAGTTAGCGCGTTAGCTTTGGCGCCAGGGGGAGCGTCATGCGCTATTTGAACAGAAGTTGCGCCGTCTTGGCTGCGGGATTGTTGGCGTCGTGCGCGAACTTGCCGCCCATGCAACTTGCGGCGGAGACGGCGACATCCAAGAGCGAAGTGACGAAAGTCGTCGAGCGCATCGTTTGTGAAATCGAGCAATCGCCCCACTACACTGACCTGCGCAGTCGCCATTACACCGCCGCGGTATCATTGCAGGTCACGACGACCGACAGCTCCGGCCTGACGCCCAGCGTCTCCTTCATTCATCCCCTGCACCATGCGCCGATGACATCGCAATCGACTTCAATCAGCGGGGAAGTGTCGGGAAGCGCGCAGCGCCAGTACAATCAGACTTTTGAGATCAAGATCGCGGAACTGCCCGAACATCCGGACCGTGCGCTCTGTTCCGATCAAGGCGCCGACAATGATCTCGCGAACGACATCGGTCTTCGCGACCTGATCGATCGCGGCGTGACATCGCTCAATGGGACGAGCGGCGTCCACGCCTACTCGCCTCAGCCCCACCTGGAGCTCGCAGGGCCGTCATTCGGCGCCTTGATCCAATTTCAGCACAAGACCAGCGTCAACGGCGGTCCGACCTGGACGCAGGTGCATTTTCGCGGCCCGACCCCCGCCACCGGGTTGCTGAATTGGGGAAGGTTGAGCACGAGTCAGCTGACGATCGCCTTCGCCGCTCAGCCATCCGATCGACAAATCGAGGCGGCCGGGCTCGACGCCTTGTCGTCGCAAGCAGCAGCCAGTCTGCTTTCGACGATCATTCTGCAGAACATAGGGCTCAATCGCTAGCGCTGCCGCCAACCGCGATCGCCCTCAGCGCAGGCTCTCAGGTTCGATCAAATACTCTCGCGCGCAGAACTGACAGCGCGCGTGCAGCATGCCGTCCGGCTCGACCAGATCGCTCACCTCCTCCGCGGAGAAATTGCGCATGAGTCCGGTCAAACGCTCGGCGTTGCAAGTGCAGCGGTCGATGAGCGACGAAGGCTCGCCCATGCGCACGCTTTCTTCGTGGAACAAGCGATAGAGCAAGCGATCCGCCGGCAGATCAGGATCGATCAATTCGTCATCGCCGAGGGTGGAAAAGAGGATGCCGGCGCGTGACCAGTCTTCTTCCGTGTCGCCCCGCGCCGCATCGCCGGCGATGCGCTGCAGCAGCATGCCGCCGGAGCGCCACAAAGGCGGCCCATCGCGTCCATGCACTTCGCCAACGGCCAATTGAATGCGCGTCGCCGTCTGTTCGCTGACTTGGAAATAAGTCTCCGCGCATTGCGCCAGCGTATCGCCTTCAAGCGCAACGACGCCCTGATACGCCGGCGCATCGCCGCCCTCGTCGAGCGTCAGCACGAGCTGACCATCGCGCAGCAGCTCCGCCGGCGGCATGCGGTGCTCGCGCGCCAGCGTTTCCAGCGCGCCGTCCGCAAGCCGCGCATAGCCCCGCAAGCCGCCATCGCCCCGATGTTCGGCGACCAGCAACTGCACCAAGCCCGCGCTCTGCGCCTGCACCACGAGGCGTCCGTCGACCTTGAGCAGCGATCCCACCAAAGCCGCGAGCGTCAACGCTTCACCCAGCAGCATCGCCACCGGCGGCGGATAGTCGTGGCGGCGCAAAATCGGATCGAGCGCGCCCGCGCCCAAGCGCGCGATGCGTCCGCGCACCGGCGCTGCGTCCATGCTGAAGGGCGCGACGGTGTCGTCGCTCAGATTTTCCCGCAACACCACAACAGCACCGCTTTCTGCGCGTGAAGGCGGTTCTCCGCTTCGTCCCAGATCGCCGATTGCGGCCCGTCGATCACCGAGGCGGTCACTTCCTCGCCGCGATGCGCCGGCAGGCAATGCAGGAAGATGGCGTGCTTCGCCGCGCCCGCCATGATGTCGTCGGTGACGGAGAACGGCGGAAACGCCGCCATGCGCGCGTCCTTGTCGACATCGCCCATCGACACCCAGGTGTCGGTGACGACGATATCAGCGCTCTCGACCGCTTTCTTCGCATCAACGCCTACGTTGATCTTGGCGCCGGCCTTCCGCGCCGCTTCCACCTCTTGTGAGCGCGGCGCATACGTTGCGGGCGTGGCGATGTTCAGGGCGAAGCCGAACTTCTCGGCCGCATGGATGAAGCTGGCGCACACATTGTTGCCGTCGCCCAGCCAGGCGATGGTTCGGCCACGCACATCGCCCAGGCGCTCTTCGATCGTCATCAGGTCAGCGAGAATCTGGCACGGATGCGAGAGATCGGTGAGCCCGTTGATCACCGGCACGCTCGACACCGCCGCGAAATCCAGCACGTCCTGATGCAGGTTGGCGCGGATCATCACCGCATCCACCATGCGCGAGAGCACGCGCGCGGTGTCCTCCACGCTTTCGCCGCGCCCGAGCTGCGTCTCCGCCGCCGTCATGGTGAGGCTCGTGCCGCCCAATTGACGGATCGCCATGTCGAACGAGACGCGCGTGCGCGTGGAGTTCTTCTGGAAGATCATGGCGAGCGTCGCGCCGTCCAACGGCCGATCCTCGTCCGCCGCGCCCTTGAGCTTGCCCGCGCGCGCCGCCTTGCGCCGATGCGCTTCATCGAGGATGGCGCGCAATTCGGTCCGCGGCAGCGGCGCGAGATCGAGGAAGTGCCGCGGCGTTTGAGCGCTCACGCGCCCGCCTCACTCATTTGCGCCGCCAGCACCGCGTCGATCGTATCGATCGCCTGGCTGATCTCGGCGCTGTTCACGACGAGCGGCGGCGCGAAGCGCACGACGTTATCGCCGGCCACGCCCACCAGCAGCTTGCGCTCGCGCAGCTTGTTCTGGATGCGCTTGTTGTCGACGCTGAGCTTCAAGCCGCGCAGCAAGCCCTTGCCGCGCACTTCCATCACCAGTTCCGGATGGCGGTCCTTCAAGCCTTCCAGCGATTGCCCCAACTGGTTGGCCATGTCGCGCACATGCGCCAGAAATTCCGGCTTGGCGATTTCATCATAGACCGCGTTGCCGACCGCCATCGCCAGCGGATTGCCGCCGAAGGTCGAGCCGTGCACGCCGCGCGTCATGCCCTTGGCTGCTTCGCGCGTGGCCAGGAACATGCCCATCGGAAAGCCCCCGCCAATGCCCTTGGCCGAGGCCATCACGTCGGGCGCCACGCCATCCCATTCGTGCGCCCACATCTTGCCGCTGCGGCCAGCGCCCGATTGC
Organism: Caulobacterales bacterium; assembly: GCA_035548735.1. Classification (GTDB taxonomy): domain Bacteria; phylum Pseudomonadota; class Alphaproteobacteria; order Caulobacterales; family Aquidulcibacteraceae; genus Vitreimonas. The sequence goes on from DASZSK010000055.1 coordinate 6,232, forward strand.
ACCTCGTCATAGATGAGAAGCGCGCCATGCTGTTCGCAGAGCTTGCGCAGGCCGGCGAGGAAGCCATCCGGCGCCGCGCGCACGCCGCCCTCGCCCTGGATCGGCTCGACCAGAATGCCCGCCGTCGTCGGCCCCATCAGAGCCGCCACCGCGTCGAGATCGCCGTAAGGCGCGTGCTTGTAGCCCGGCAGCAGCGGGCCGAAGCCTTCGACATAAGACGGATTGCCCGCCGCATTGATCGCCGCATAGGAGCGGCCGTGGAACGAGCCGTTGAAGCCGATGATGTCGATGCGTTCGGGATTGTTGTTCGCGGTGTGATATTTGCGCGTGAGCTTCAGCGCGCCCTCGATCGCTTCCGTGCCGGAATTGGTGAAGAAGATCACGTCCGCGAACGAATTCGACGTGTACTTCTCCGCGAGCGTTTCCTGGCCCACCACCTTGAACATGTTGGAGGTGTGCCAGAGCTTCTGCGCCTGCTCATGCAGCGCCTTCACCAGCACCGGCGGCGCGTGGCCAAGCGCATTCACCGCGATGCCGGCGATGAAGTCGAGATAACGCTCGTCTTTGTCCGTATAGATCCAACAGCCCTCGCCGCGCACGAAGCGTTCTTCCGGCGGCGAATAGACCGGCAGAATATGGCTTTCGGCGGGGTTCATGGGCGGACTTTCTGGTTCCTTGGATTGCGGAAAGCGGGGCTTGTGCGCCTGTGCGCCGGGGCGCGTCAACCCCGGGCGGCGATAGCGGTTGCCGGCAAGGACGCCAGCGGTCCATACCAACACAAATGCGCCGCGATTTCTCCCTGCCGCAAGGCCAGCTTCACCGCCTCCGTCATCAATCCGTCGTGCTCGCCGGCAATCCGCTCGGCGATCCCACCGACCGGGAGCTTTATGTATGGACGCCGCCCGGCTGGAGCGAGCGCGAGCATCTGCCGGTGCTGGTCGACCTCAAGGGCTACACGTCTTCCGGCCTCGCGCACGCCAACTGGAACGGCTTTTCCGAAAACGTGCCCGAACGTCTCGACCGGCTCGCGCATGAAGGCATGGCGCGCGCGATCGTCGTCATGCCCGATTGCTTCACCAAATTGTTCGGCAACCAATATCTGAACAGCGTCGGCTCCGGGGCTTACGCCGATTACATCTGCGACGAGATCGTCCCTTTCGTCGAACAGCGTTTCCAGTGCGGCGGCCCAGGCAGACGCGGCGTGTTCGGCAAATCTTCCGGCGGCTATGGCGCGGCGTGGCATGGGCTTCATCGCAGCGATTTCTGGAGCGCCATCGCCATCAATTCCGGCGATATGGGCTTTGATGCGCTCTATCCGCCTGCCTTCTTCGACGACATCGATCTGCTGCGCAAATACGACAATTCGATCGAGAAATTCTGGAAAGCGACCACCGCGAAGCGAAAGATGAGCTTCAAGGAAAGCCTGACGCTGATGGATCTGGCGCAAGGCGCCTTCTACGATCCCGACCCGACGCAATTCATGAACATGCGCCTCCCCTACGATCCGTGGACCGGCGAACTCATTCCCGAACGCTGGGCCAATTGGCTCGCCAACGATCCCGTCGTCATGTTCGACACGCTGGGCGACAATCTGCGCAAGCTCAAGCTGGTCTTCATGGATTGCGGCGACCACGACAATTTCCGCATCCAGTTCGGCATGCGCCGCTTCGCCAAGAAGCTAACGGCCGCCGGCATCGCGCATACGTACGAAGAATTCGACGACGACCACATGGACGTCGACTACCGCATGGACATCTTCCTGCCGAAGCTCGCAGCGGCGCTGAGTTAGCTGGGCGCCACCTCGCCTCCCAAGAGCAGCGGCGCAGCGAAAAAGACAATCGCAATCATCACCACGACATAAAACAGACAGCCAAGACTGGTGGCGCCGAAAGTGTTCTCCACGAACGTCCGCGCCCACAGACCTGTTGCGATTCCAGGCAAAGCAAATCCAACGAAGCCGACTAGGGCCGCAATCCAGTCTGGCCCTCCGCGCGTGGCGACAAGCAGAAACAACCCCGTTGGCCAAAGCAGGACGACGAGCAACCGTATCCAAATTCCCCGCCGCGTCTCGCCGAGACCAACGCCGAGCGCTATCCCACAAAGAATGGGCACGAAGGCGACGATGACCATGTCGCGAACACTGACCTGAGACGCACCTGAGTGCAAATGCGTGGGAGGGCGGGCCTCCGTCCTCCCTCAGTCCGGGGCTTGCGAAGCGCGTCCGGAACGAGGGAGAGGCTCGGCGCTCTATCCGACCGACTTCGCCGTGCGCGTATCATGCCCGCATCTCCTGCATGGGAGGCTGAGGTCGACCAACAGCCCTGAGCGCAGGAGATGCGGTTGAGCGTGATGCGAGGGAAAGCGGCGACGTGATCGCCTCGCAGCTTCGGGGAGCGAAAGGAACTCGAAGGCTCCGGACGAAGAGTTGGTCTTCCTCCGCACGCCGTCCGGGAACGGAGATCAGGCGCTAAGCGCGCTCGGAAACCCAGCGTCGTGGGCGATCGGCCGCGGTTGAGTGGACAACGAGGGAGGAGCCCTCGCCGATCAAACGCCCATCTGCCAGCAAACGCATGGTGCCCCGAGGCGTCACCAACGCTTCAGATCTCCGCCGGCGCAACAACAGCCGCGCGAGGCGCGCTTCCGGCACACCTCACACTTTTCTATAGCGCAAGCTTGAAGCGCGCCTCGCTCTCCCGCTTTTTTTTGGCGCGGCTTCACTGTGCAGGTGAAGGCGGCGTCGAGCCGCGCCGATGGACGAGGGCCGGCGCGCGCAGGTCTGAGAGGACAATGCATTCTGTCCGCCGTCGCCGAAGACTGGGACCGCCGGCTTCCAGCCGGCATGTCGGCGCCGCGCTCTCCTTCGACAAGCTCAGGGAAGCGCTGTGGCGCGACCTTTCCAGCGCACCTGTCCTTCTCCCCTTGTGGGAGAAGGTGTCTGAACGCAGCGAAGACGGATGAGGGGTGTTTCCTCGACATCCGCCGCGCTTGCACCCCTCACCCGCGTTGCGTCTGAAACGAAGCGCCGCGCACTTCATCCCCTCTCCCACAAGGGGAGAGGGCCGGCAACGGCGCTTCCCTGAGCTTGTCGAAGGGAGCGCCAAGCGGGCCCTTAGGCCCGCAGCCGATAGCCGCTCTTCAGCATCATCCAACTGCCCCAGCAGAGCGCGAGCGCGATGACGAGCGACGCAATCGCCCCGGTCCATAAGGGCGCGTCGTGCGAGCCGATGAAGCCATAGCGAAAGCCGTCGATCAGGAAGAACACCGGGTTCATGTGCGAGATCGAGACGAACGGCTCGGGCAGCGCCTTGGTCGAATAGAAAGTGCCCGAGAGCATGGTGAGCGGCGTCACCACGAAATTGGTCACCGCGGCGATGTGATCGAACTTGTCGGCCCAAATGCCGCCCATCAGACCGATGGCGCCGAAGATCACCGAACCGATCACCGCATAATAAAGCACGGCGAACAGATTGCTCGGCATGATGTTGGCGATCCACGACACCGCGATCAGGCTGCCCGCGCCCACCAGCAAACCGCGCGCCGCCGCGCCGACGATGAAGGCCACGGTGAGTTCCAGCGCCGACAAAGGCGGCATCAGGAAGTCGACCGAATTGCCCTGCACCTTGGCGATCACCACGGAGGAAGACGAATTCTGAAACGCGTTGGAGAGGATCGACATCATGACCAGGCCCGCCGCCAGTCCGTCGACATAAGCGTGCGTGGTGCCCGGCCAGAAGCCGCGCCGCACCACCCCGAAGATCAGCATGAACATCAGCGTCGAGATCAGCGGCGCAAACACGGTCTGCGAGCCGACCTTCAAAAACCGCCGCACCTCGCGCCAGATCAGGGTCTTCAGACCCAGCCAGTTCACCGCCCCATAGTGGCGCGAAACTATTCCGGGTGCGGATTGTACGCGCGCATCCATGCAGCGGCTCCGTTTAGACGAAATTAACCACGATCTGGCTCGATTTGCTCAGGTAGGCGAGCCAAGTGCTTGTCGCACCTACAAATAAGGGCTCGGAAGAAGCTGAGCACCCCTTGACTAACCTGTGAGTGATTCGAGTCGTTCTGGGGATAACCCAAACCTTATCCACACAGGATGTTGTGCCTGCGAAGAAGTCCCGGCACTATATACATGGGATGGCTCGCCAATGCGGCGAGTCGGAGACGCCGACAAGGCGTCTCGGGCACATATAGGGGCTGAAACGTATGTGGACCGACGAACGCGTCAACACGCTCAAAAAGCTATGGGCCGAGGGCCTCTCCGCCAGCCAGATCGCCAAGCAGCTCGGCGGCGTCACCCGCAACGCCGTGATCGGCAAGGTGCACCGCCTCGGCCTCGCCGGCCGCGCCAGCCCTTCGCGCAGCGAAAGGCCGCGCCTGCCATCGGCGCCGAAGGTGTCGATGCGCTCCTATATTCCGCCGGCGCCGATCGTGGAGGAGGATCCGCTGATCCTCGAGGACGGCAGCCACGCCACCGTGCTCACCATCAACGACCGCATGTGCCGCTGGCCGATCGGCGATCCCGCCGCGGACGAGTTCCACTTCTGCGGCCGCAAGCCGAAGAACGGCTCGCCCTATTGCGAGGCGCATGCGCGCAAGGCCTATCAGCCGCAGCAGAACCACCGCCGCGACAAGGGACGGATGGCTGGGTGAGGCTGCGCCGGAAACCAGAAGCCGGAAATCGGAAATCGGAAAGATGGAGAGCGCGTCGCGCGCACTCCAATTCTGAGTTCCGGTTTCTGATTTCTGACTTCTGAGGTCAGCATGACCTCAATCTACGACTTCACGGCAAAGACACTTGCCGGAAACGATGTCAGCCTCGCCGACTGGCGCGGCCAGGTCCTGCTGATCGTCAACACCGCGAGCAAATGCGGGTTCACGCCGCAATATGAGGGGCTGGAGAAGCTCTACGAAGAGCTTCATCCAAAGGGTCTCACGGTGCTCGGCTTTCCCTGCAACCAGTTCGGCGCGCAGGAACCCGGCAGCGCCGACGAGATCGGAGAATTCTGCCAGGTCAATTACGGCGTCAGCTTTCCGATGTTCGCGAAGATCGAGGTGAACGGGCCGAATGCGCATCCGCTCTACAATTATCTGAAGCAGCAGAAATCCGGCCTGTTCGGCGGCCGCATCAAATGGAATTTCACGAAATTCCTGATCGACCGCGCCGGCCGCGTCGTCAAACGCTATGCGCCCGCAACCAAGCCCGAGCGGATCGGGCCGGCCATAGAAAAGCTGCTCTAATTTGCCCCGATCGTATCGTCGAGCGAATAGCCGGCGGAGCGAACGGTGCGGATC
>DASZSK010000056.1:0-4383 GCA_035548735.1 Caulobacterales bacterium
CTCCGCCATCGACGCCATCGCCGGCGGCGGCGACGATGCGTTCACCTTGATCGGCGCGGGCGCCTTCACCCACAGCGCCGGCGAACTGCGCTACGATTTCATCGACAATGCCGGCGCCGCCAACGACTTCACGCTCATCTCCATGGACGTGAACGGCGACGGCGCCGCCGACAGCCAGATCGTGCTGCGCGGCCTCATCAGCCTGACCAACAGCGATTTCGTGTTGTAGCGCGAGCAATCGCAAGACCCTGTCCCGCCGACCCAAGCCGCGCTAGATGAACCCGCATGGCGGCGAACAGGCGGACGGAACTCGGACGCGTGCGGGCGTGGTTGCCGCGCACCAACTCGCCGCTCGCCTATTTGGTCGGCGCAAGCCTCATCCTGTTCGGCGTGCTGTTGCGCTTTCCGCTGGACATGGCCGCGCGCCAGCCGCTGCCGCCCTACATCACGCTTTATCCGATGATCGTGCTGGCTTCATTTGTCGGCGGCGTGCGCGTCGGCGCAGCGTCGGCCATCGCCAGCGGCCTCGCGGCCTGGATGCTGTGGATCTCGCCCGAACGGACGTGGCCGCCCTCTCCGATCCAAGCCGCGACCAGCCTCGTTTATCTGGGAACAGCTGCGCTCACTGTCTTCATCAGCGGCATGGCGCGCGCGCTCTTGGACGACGTGGCCGCGAGCGAAGAGCAGCGCACGCGGGAAACGCGCGAGTCGGTGCATCGCATCAAGAACCTGCTCGCCGTCATCCAATCCATTTCAAGCAAGATCGCACGCGACGCCAAGACCATCGACGAGTATCGCGACCGCCTGCGCGCGCGCCTCGACTCCCTGGCGACGGCGCAGGATCTGCTGCTCAAACGCGATTGGAGCGCCGTGACGCTCAAGGACATCGTGCAGTCGGCGCTCGGCGCGTTCCTTCCCAATCCACGCCTTGAGACACGGCCCGGCCCGGACGTCGTCGTACCGAGCGCGGCAGTGACGCCGATCAGCATGGCGCTTTATGAGCTCGCGACCAATTCCATGAAGTATGGCGCGCTGGCGAGCCCGGACGGCTTCGTGCGACTGGAATGGTCGATCCGCGAAGGCCGGTGCGCACTCGAATGGCGCGAAGTGGGCTTGGCGCACCTCGCACTGGGCGAAACCGGCGCCGGCGGCGGCTTTGGTTCAACACTGATCCGCTCCGCCCTCAGCGGCGTCGAGGACGGCAGCGTGCGCTATGACGTGCGCCCGCAAACGGTGTCCTGCGTGTTCGAGTGGCCGGTCGAGAGCGGCGCTTAGTACAAGCGCCCGCCGGTGCTCGCCGGCTTGTCGACGTTCAGGAGCACGACATTGCCGTTGCGGTCCGGGAAGCCCAGGCACAGCACTTCGCTCATGAACTTGCCGATCTGCTTCGGCTCGAAATTCACCACGGCGGCGACGCGGCGACCGAGCAACTCGCCCAGCGCGTAATTCTGGGTAACCTGCGCCGAGCTCTTTTTGACGCCCAGCGGCTCGCCGAAATCGATCCAGAGCTGGTAGGCGGCCTTCTTGGCCTCCTCGAACACCTTCACGTCGACAATTGTGCCGAGCCGGATATCGACCTTGAGGAAATCCTCGAACGAAATGATCGGCAGGCGGGCGTTGGATTGAGGATCGTCGGCCATCTTCCTTCACTTCCCTATCCGCGCGGGTTCCGCGCGCGGGCCGTCCGGGCCCATGACGATTTGATCGACTTCGAGCTGCGCGTCCTTGAGTTGGCTCTCGCAGCGCGCCTTCAGGGCCGCGCCGCGCTTGTAGATCCGAATCGAGTCGGCCAGCGCCACATCGCCACGCTCAAGCTGAGCGACGATTTTCTCCAATTCGGCCAAAGCCTCCTCGAAGCTCAGCGTCGCGGGATCGGCGGCGTTCTGGCTCATGACTACGCGCTCCAAGCGGCAAAGGTATGTAATCGCTGTCGGTTAGGGAATAGGCGCAACGCAAGAGTGAACGCGCCGTCAGCCACGTTTTTCATAGATTCGGTATGCCCAATACCCGTCTCCGCCGTCAAAGACGCATCGCCAGCCCTGCCTGCGCAGCACCGGCCGCATCATCCGGTTGAACCAGCCGTGCGCGCACAGCATGACGTTTTCGCCGCGTAAGGCGCGCGCCGTCAGCGTCGCTACGGCAGCCTCGGCGCGGACTTCGGCATGTTGACGGCTTTCCTCGCCGCCATCTCGACCCAGCCACCAGAAGATGCGCGACCAAACCCCCCAAGCGCCGGGCGTGCGCTTGCCCCAGACCGGCGGCGGCGGCAGCGGCGCTTCGACGAAGACCGGGTCGGTAATGACCTCCTTGTTCCCGGCGACGGCTTCGGCGGTGCGGATGGCGCGGGGCAGCGTTGACGCGAAAATGAGGTCGGTCTTTTGCGCCAGTTCCAGCAAGGCCGGCGGCGGACACTCGTTCGATTTCAGACCCGTACGATTGTAATGCGCCCACCATTCCTGGTAGTCGCGCCAGCCGATCCGCACCGTGCGGTCGGCATCGGGTTGACCGTGCCGGACAATCACGATGGCGCCGGTTCTGGCGCCGGGGCGGCGATCAAGCGTCTCTTCGGGCGCCGTCGTCGTCATGGGCGGTCCTTGCGGGCGTCCCGCGCCCCCTCCCCTTGAGCGGCGTCAGTCCGCAACAAGCGCGCGCACGTAGGCCTGGGCCGACCGGGCGAGCGCATCCAAGTCGTATCCGCCCTCCAGAGTCGACACAAGTTTGCCCTTGCAGTTCCGTAATGAGACATCGCGGAGCCGTTTCCCCGCCCAGGCGTAATCGGCCTCGTCCAGGGCCATCTGAGCGAGCGGATCGGCGCGGTGCGCGTCGAACCCGGCGGATACCAGGATGAGGTCGGGGCGGAAGCCTTCGAGGGCCGGCAGCACCTTCTCCTCCATGGCCTTCCGCCAAAGCGCGCCGTCGGCGCCCGGGGGGAGCGGCGCGTTCATAACGTTGTTGGCGACGCCGCGCTCGTTCGCCATGCCTGTGCCCGGATAGAGCGGCGATTGATGCGTGGAGGCGAAGAAGAGGCGCGGCTCGCGCTCGGCCACCGATTGCGTGCCGTTGCCGTGGTGCACGTCGAAATCGACCACCGCGACGCGGTCGAGCCCGTGCGCTTCGAGCGCATGCAGCGCCGCGATGGCGACATTGTTGAAGATGCAAAAGCCCATGGGCGCATCGGGCTCGGCGTGATGGCCGGGCGGACGCACCGCGCAGAACGCCATCTCATCTTCGCCCGCCATCACCGCATCGACCGCGGCGACGCAGGCGCCAGCGGCGCGCCAGGTCGCTTCGCGTGTGCCGGGCGACAGGAACGTGTCGGGATCGAGTGCAACCGTCTGCTCGCGGGCCTGGGCGAAGGCGTCCTCGATGGCGTCGACATACGCGCCGGGATGCACCCGCTCGACCGCGTCTCTGTTGGCGAAGGGCGCCTCCCGCGCCGTGAGGCCAAGCGGTTCGAGCCCTTCAAGCACGGCTTCGAGCCGCGCCGGACGTTCGGCGTGTCCTTGCGGCGGCTGGTGCCGCAGCATGGAGGGATGGGTGTAGAGCAGCATGCGCCAGATCTAGCGCATCAGAACAAGTGCGCCCAGCCGAGGAAGAAGCGGGCGTCGTCGGCGTTGCGGTTGAGGCCGATATCGACGCCGGCGTCGAGCTGCGTGCGCTCACCGATCAGGTGCGTCGCGCCAATGTCCAGCGTGGCGGCGGTTTCGCCATCGACGTGCTCGCCGAAAATTTCGATGTAGCCGCCGGTGGCCTCGGTGAAGGAATAGCTATAGGCCGCGCCGCCGGAGAGGCTCAGATGATCGTCGTCGCCATCGCTCACCGAGCCGGCGCCGGCGGTGAGCGTCAGCGACGCACGATCGGAGATGGTGATCCCGCTGGTGGCGATGACGCCGCCTTCGACGTGATCTTCCCCGAGGCCGTCCTCGGCAGTCGGCAGCGTCACATAACCGATCAGCGCCAAAGATGGGCTCTCACCGTTGAGGCCGGTGAATTGCTTACGCACGCGCAGCGTCAGGTCGCCAAAGCCGGTGTCGCCGTCCGCGTGATTGATCGGCGCGACGATGGCCTCGGCGTCCCAGCTCGGCGCAAGGCCGTAACGGAACGACGTGGCGAGCGCGCTCCAAGAATCGCCGCCATCGCTATCGGAATAGGAGGCGATCTCGGTTTCGATCTGCCAATGCCCTGTCGGCACGGCGATCGGGCTTTCGGTGGTGCCGGGACGGCCCGGAACGAAATTAAGCCCCTGCGCGAAGGCGCCGGTCGCGCACGCCCACACGACCGCCGCCGCCAACCATGTCCGCATTGTTCCACCCGCCTTCTGCGTTCATGCGCAGACAAGGCGAGCGGCGGCGCGAGTCAAGCCGACTCGCGCCGCGATAGGGA
>DASZSK010000057.1:0-5801 GCA_035548735.1 Caulobacterales bacterium
AGCCGGACCCCGCCCTTCTCGCCCGCCTCGGCTTCCTTGAACGTGCCTTTGCCGCGCCCGCCCGCATGGATCTGGCTCTTCACCACCCAGACCGGCCCGCCGAGTTTCGCCGCGGCGTCGATCGCCTCATCCGCCGAGAAGGCCGGATAGCCTTGCGGCACCGGCACACCGAACTGACGAAGCACCTCTTTGGCCTGGTATTCGTGGATGTTCACGGGGTTGCGCTCCGAAGCAAAAAGTCAGGGGAGGCTTAGCGCCTGGGCGCCGAGCCCCGCAAGCGCGCAGGCTGAAATGACGGCCAGCAGCGGCGACTTGAAGCGGATCAGCGCCGCGGCGGCGATCGCTGACAGCGCGAGCATCCAGAAGCGTGGCTCCGTCAAATCCGGCAGGTCCAGCGGGCCGATGCGAATCTGCGCGCGGAACAGCGCGTGTGTGGCGAAAAACAAGGCAAGCTTGGCGATGACGCCGAGCACGGCGGCTGTGATGGCGGCGAGTGCGCCCTGGGCGCGCGCATTGTGCTCCAACCGCTCCGCGAAGGGCGCGCCAGCGAAAATCCAGACGAAACTTGGAGCAAAGGTGCACCAAAGTGCGATGGCGGCGCCGGCGAGCGCGAGCCCGATGCCTCCGGCGCCCCAGCCGGCGATGAAGCCGACAAACTCATTCACAAGGATGAGCGGCCCCGGCGTCGTCTCGGCGAGGCCAAGACCATCGATCATCTGCGAAGGCTCAAGCCAGCCGCGCGAAGCGGTCTCGACGGCGAGATAAGCAAGCAGCGCATAGGCGCCGCCGAACGTTACGCAGGCGAGCAGCGAAAACAGCAGGCCGATCTGAAACAGGATGTGCTGCGGCCCGAGCGTCAGCGCGATCAGCGCAAGCGGCGCGACCCAGAGAACGAGCCACGCGAGAGCGAGCGCGAAGCCCCCTCCCCCTGGTGGGGAGGGGGTTGGGGGTGAGGGGCGCTCAACATGATAGACTTCAGCAGTCGTGGCGGGCCCCTCATCCGGCCGCTGCGCGGCCACCTTCTCCACCAGGGAGAAGGTTACAAAAGCGCCAAGCAAACCCGCGACGACAATCACCAGCGGAAACGGCGCACCGAGCATCAGCGCCACGAACGCCGCGACGGCGATCCAGAGCGCGGCTTGCGTCTTCAGTGCGCGCCTGCCGATCTTCAAGAGCGCTTCGGCGACGAGCGCCACCACCGCGCACTTCACGCCATCGAACGCGGCGGCCACGAGAGGCGCGCGTCCGTGCAGAGCGTAGAACCAGGAGAGCGCCAGTACGACAAGCGCGCCCGGCAAAACAAACAGCCAGCCCGCGATCAGCCCGCCCGCCCAACCACGCAACCGCCAGCCGGCATAGGTCGCGAGCTGTTGCGCTTCCGGCCCGGGCAACAGCATGCAGAAAGCGAGCATGCGCTGAAAGCGTGCGTCATCGATCCAGCGGCGCTCGTCGACGAACACGCGATGCATAAGCGCGATCTGTCCAGCCGGGCCGCCGAAGCCAAGGCAGCCGATCTTCAGCGATTCAGCAAACAGCGTGCGCAGCGGCGGCCGCATGCGCTCAAGCCCGGGGATCATCTGGCCCGTAGGCGATTTCGCCGGCGGCGATGCTGGTGGTTTCTTGCGGCGCAAACTCTTCCTTATGCGCCGGCGGCGCCGCTTCACGCGTCGTGCGCCGCCAGAACATGGCGCCCGTCAGCAACACGGAGATGACGCCGGAGAACCAGAAGATGCCCTCGTTGCCGAGTCGGTCCACCAGCAGGCCCTGCAAGATCGGCCCTAACACCGAGCCTGCGGCCCACACGAACAGCAGGCCGGAAGAAGCTTGCGCCAGGCGCCCAGGCTCGGCGCGGTCGGCCATGTGCGCGACGCCCAACGCATAGAAGCTCAAGCCCCCTGCTCCCCAGACAAAGAAGATGAGCACCGAGGCCCAGCGCGGCAGCGACGCGCTGAAGATGGCGAGCGAGAGCGATGCGATCGCCGCGATGGTGGTCAAAGCGGCGATGACCAGACGGCGGTCGATGCGGTCGGAGATGCGGCCTGCGGGCCATTGCAGCAAGAGTGAGCCGGTCCAGGCGGCGGAATAGAATTCGGCCGCGGCGGGCGCGCCGAAATGTTGCGATGCGTAAAGCGGCGCGAGCGCGAGCACGCCGGAATTGATCAGCCCCGCGCCAAAGCAGGCGATAACGGCCGCCGGCGCGGTGGCGAATTGTTCGACCAGCGCGAGCGGCTGCGCTTTCGGCATGTCCGGCTGCGCCGCCGAGGTGAAACACACAGGCGCCATCGAGATGGCGGCGATCCCGGCGGCGATCATCCATGGCTCGGCGGCGATGTCGGAATAGTCGAAAGCGAGGAACGGTCCAAGCGCCAACGCCGCCTTGGTCGCCACCATGTAGAGGCTCATCAGTTCGCCGCGCTCGCTCGGACCAATCGATGACGAGAGCCAGCTCTCGACGGCCGCAAACATCAAAGCGACAGCCGCGCCGGCGATCATGCGCGCCAGCCCCCAAGACCATACGTCGCCGACGAAATGCAGCGACAGCGTCAGCGCCGCGAAGATGCCGGCGCAGGCGGCGTAGACGCGAATGTGCCCGACGCGCGCCAGCATCTGCGTCGCCACCACGGCGCCCAGCATGAAGCCGGCGGAATACGCCGCGGCGACGATGCCCAACGCCGCGCGCGAATGCCCGTGCGCCACGAAATCGAGCGGCAAACGCACGCCGATCAGGCCGGCGGCGAGTTGCAGGATTGTAACCGTGGTAATGAGCGAGGCGACATTGCGCAGCGAATGCATCGCGCATTGCATTGCGCTCGGCGCTCACAGCCCGTCAATCGGGCATTTTGCGTTAGTGCAGGATGGCGCTGACTTGAATCGCGATCGTGTTGAAGATCGCATCGATCTGCGGTTTGAAAGCGCTCTCGGCGGCGGACTTCACCACCGGAATCAAGAACGAGACGAGCGAGCCGGCCGCCGTGAGCACGAGCGATCGGCCCTTGGGCTGGTCCTGCCAAGCCTTGATCTCGTTGCGGATCTGCAGTGCGACAAAACTCAGCCGGCCAGGGTCCGTGAGGTTCTCGAATACGTCTTCCAGGGCGTTCAATAGAAACAGGCGGTAATCGAGCGTCGGCAGCTTACTGCGCTCCTCGACGGCGATGCGCTCCCAATCGGAGGCCGGGCTGAACTGGTTCGGCTTGCGCGCCATCTGCTCGACCATCGCATCGTAGTCGGCGGCGCACGGCGCTCCGGGCGAAGCGGCCATATCGAGCTGCCCCAGCGCCGGCGTCGGCAGCGAATTGCCCGCCTCCTGCTGCACTTCCGGGTCGTGGCTCAAGCGGCTCACCTGCGCCAGGAAGCCGAAAAACGAATAGCGCTGAACAATCTGCTTATAGACATCGCGCAGCGGCTCGACCTGCTTCCTGACGGCGAGCTGCTTGAAGTCCGGCGGCATCACCGGATCGGCCAGCACCTGACGAATGGTGTCGACGTTCTCCTGCAGAAGCGTCAACCGCTGGCGCTGCTTGCGGTTGAACGCGCCCCAGCCCAGCTGGAACGGGATGGCGACGGCGAGCAGATAGATGGCGCCGCACACGCCGAGCCCCCACAACGCCCAATCCAAGTGCGCAAGCGCGTAGCTCTGGCGGAATGCGTAGAAGGGATAGCCGAGCGTCCAGCACGCCAACACGGTCGAGCGGAAGGTGGCGCAAAGCACCGTGAAGCGTTGCTGCTTCGGGGTGTGCGAGGACGACAAGGTGATCGCGCCCACGGCCACGGACAGCCCCATGGTGACGAGCGCCTGCCAGCCGAACAGCAGCACGGCGACCTCGAACAAGCCGGACGCCGACGTCAGCTCCACGGTTTTGGCCTTGTGATAGGCCTGCACCAGCATCCAGATGAAGCCGGCGGGAATGACAATCATCGTCAGGCAGCCGACGACCGCAGTCGTCGGACGGAAGAAGACTGCGGTCAGCGATCCCATCTCCGCGACGCGCTTTTCGCGCGGAAGACCGGCGGCGCGATACACCAGATAGATGATGGCGCCCGTCAGTACGTAGAGCGCGGCGGCGACGATGAAGTAGGTGGTCGGAAACGAACCGGTGAGCGCCCAGAAGATGCCGGGCGTTGCGAGAATCGAAAGCAGGTTGACGGCGTCGCTATCGCTGGTGCGGATCGTCTGCGCCGCGTTGAACGCGGGACGCTTGATGATGCCAAGTACGAGTCCGTACACGAACAGCGGGCCCAAGCCCGCCGCGATGATCAGCCAAAATGATGGGAAATGATGCATTTCCCTCCCCCGCCGATCAGGACGATAGCAACAGCTCAGCCGTGGCGCCAGCGCTAATCGCGCGCCATCCAAGCGTGGCGCGAAATCCGCCAGATCGTGTGCGGCATGCCGGCGTGGATCGTCGGCGTCGTTGGCAGCATGCCGAGCCGCCGCGCGAGATTTTGCGAACGCACATTGTCGGCGTGAATGACGCTGACCAATTCGTCGTCCGGCAATTGTGCGAAGGCCCAATCGCCGGCGGCGCGCGCGGCTTCGTGCGCATAGCCCCTGCCCCAATATTCGCTGGCGAGGCCCCAGCCCAACTCGAGCCCGACCCACGCTTCAGGACGCCAAAGCCCGACGCGGCCAACGAACGCGCCGCTCGCTTTGTCTTCAAGCGCGAACAGGCCATAGCCTTTGAGCGCCCAATGTCCGACGAAGACAGCAAGCGTCCGCCACGCCATCTCGCGGTGCTGCGGGCGCTGATCGCCGGTCAAGAAACGCGCGACCTCGGGCTGCGCCATCATCGCCGCGAACGGCTCGAAATCATCCGTGCGCCACGCGCGTAGAATGAGGCGCTCGGTTTCAAGCCTCGGCGCCCGCGCGGGATCGAACATCATTGCGCCTTGCGGAAATCCCAATCGGTCTCCGCCGCCAGATAGAGGAACACCGCCCAGGCCGCGACGTTCTGACGAAGCTGCGCCGGATCGATGCGCGCGAGCGTATCGTTGGCGGTGTGGTGCGCATCGAAATAACGCGTGCCGTCCTGATCGAGCGAGATCACGGGCACGCCCGCTTCTCTGAGCGGATCGATGTCGGTGCCGGCGTCCTCCGTGCGGCCATTGCTGGGATCGACGCCGAGCGGCGCGAGTTGAAGTTGCAGCGCGCGCGTATAAGACGCGGCGCCCGCGCCGAACCCGGTTTGCATGCGCCAGATGCGGTCGGCGCCGAAATCGCTTTCGGCGGCGATGATATGCGTGTCGTCGTGATGCGCGGCGGCGTACGCTTCGCCGCCCAAACCGCCGATTTCCTCCGAGCCCGCCAAGAAGATGCGGATGGTGCGGCGTGGCCGGCGCGGCAGATCGCGGATGAGCTTCGCGGCGGCGGTGATGATGGCGACGCCGGCGCCGTCATCGATGGCGCCATAGCCCAGGTCCCAGGAATCGAGATGCGCGGTTGCGAGCACGATCTCGTTCGCCTTTTCGCGTCCGGGGATCTCGGCGAGCACGTTGCCGGACGGCGCGTTGTCGCGGAAATCGGCTTCGATCTGCAGCCGCACGCGTGCAGGCCCGCGCGCTAAGGCATAGGCCAGCACATCCGCGTCGGCGGGCGCGAGCGACGCGGCCGGCAGATGCGCGCCGTCGCGCTGACGCGAATTGCCGCCTTGATGGGCGAAGCGATTGTCGTCGGTGCCGACCGAGCGGATGAGGCACGCAACCGCGCCCTTGGCTTGCGCCATCGGCGCACAGCGCCCGCGCTTGGCGACAGCGACGCCGTAGCCCGAACCATCCTGCGTGCGCGTCATGCGCTCATCGATGAA
>DASZSK010000058.1:0-35098 GCA_035548735.1 Caulobacterales bacterium
GGACCCCGCAAGAGGTGCTCGCGAACGAGGCTGTGCGCAGGGTTTATCTGGGCGAGCGTTTCAACTAGTCGCGGGCCCGCCGATGGCGATGATCCCGCGCTTGGAGATGCGCCAGGGCCAGGCCCTGGTGATGACGCCGCAATTGCAGCAGGCGATCAAGCTGCTGCAGCTTTCCAACGTCGAACTCACGGAATTCGTCGAGGCCGAACTCGAGCGCAATCCGCTGCTGGAGCGCGTCGAGAGCGAAGCCGAAAAGCCCGAGCGCGCCGAGAGCGCGGAAGCGGAGATGTCGTTCGACGCGCCGGGCGCCGCGGAAAGCGCGCTCGACGCGGATGTTTCCGATGTCGCGCCCGATCTGAGCGCCGGCGAATTGGTGGAAGCGGGCGCCGCCCCACTGACAGATTGGTCGAAGGCTTCCTCCGGCAAAAGCTTCGACGATCTGCCGGGCATCGAAGACTCGCTGAGTTCTGAAATCTCCCTGGCCGAACATCTGGACCGCCAGCTCACCACCGCCGGCGTCACGCCGGTCGACCGCATCATCGGCGCGGCCTTGATCGATGCGATCGACGATTGGGGTTACATGCGCGCCGACGTGCGCGAGATCGCCTACCAGCTCGGCTGCGCGGAAGCCGACGTGATGCGCGTGCTGACGCTGATGCAGGGCTTCGAGCCGGTCGGCGTGATGGCGCGCGACATTCCCGAATGCCTGGCGCTGCAGCTCAAGGATCGCGGCCGCTTCGATCCGGCGATGGAGAAGCTGCTCGCCAATCTCGATCTTCTGGCCAAGGGCCACATGGATCGGCTGCTGCATGTCTGCGGCGTCGAGCGCGATGATCTGGTCGAGATGATCGCCGAAGTGCGCGCGCTGACGCCCAAGCCCGGCGCCGGGTTTGGCGGCGGCGTGGCGCAGACGGTCGCGCCCGACGTCTATGTGCGCCAATCGCCCGACGGCTCCTGGGTGGTCGAACTCAACACCGACACCATGCCGCGCGTGCTGATGAACCAGCGCTATTACGCGACCGTCTCGAAGACGGCGAAGCGGGAGGAAGACAAAGCGTTCCTGAGCGAATGCGCGGCGAATGCGAGTTGGCTGGTGAAGAGCCTCGATCAGCGCGCCCGCACCATCCTCAAGGTCGCGCGCGAAATCGTGCGCCAGCAGGACGGCTTCTTCGCCTATGGCGTCTCGCAATTGCGCCCGCTCAATCTGAAAACCGTCGCCACCGCGATCGAGATGCATGAATCGACCGTCTCGCGCGTGACCTCGAACAAATATCTCTCCTGCTCGCGCGGCGTGTTCGAGCTGAAATACTTTTTCACCGCCTCGATCGCCTCCGCCGACGGCGGCGAGAGCCACTCCGCCGAAGCCGTGCGCTACGAGATCAAGGGCCTGATCGACAAGGAAGACGCCCGCGACATCCTCTCCGACGACCGCATCGTCGAAATCCTCAAGGACAAAGGCATCGACATCGCCCGCCGCACCGTCGCGAAATACCGCGAGAGCCTGCGGATTCCGTCGAGCGTCGAGCGCAAGCGGAAGCTCGCGAGCGGGATTTAGCGCAAAAGCTCCCAGGCGCCGCGAGACCACGTGTTTGCGACCCAAGCGCGTGGGCCACTAAAGCTTCTAGGCGCGCTGAGAAACAGCCACTCCGACCCGTCGTCGCCGTATTCGGCTTCGACCGCGCCGATTATCTGTTTCGCGACCTCCAACTTCGACTGAAGGGTTGGGTCGTCGGCGTGGTATGTGATCAAGACCTTGAGGAGGGATCGCCAGCACGCGAGCTTCCATATTTCATCATGTATTCCATCCCCGTTCTCGTGCTCTATCGTGAGAATTGGGATCGAACGCCACCATGGCTCACTGGCGGCTTGGCCGGGACTAATGACCATAAGATCAAACTTCAGCCATTCACACTCGATGGCGTGTTGTAAGCTTGGCCTCGCAGACTTGGCCCAGTCCTCGCTGACAACCTTGAGAAAAGACCGATCGTCCCGCAGCATGAATTTTGTCCAGGCGGTGTCATTGGTCCAGAAAGGCGGTGCGCCAGCTTGCGCCGCGCAAAGCTCATCGAAACGCGTGCGAAACGCGCACAGAAACGTGCTGGCCAAGATGCGCAAGCTCTACGCCTCCACCCGCTTCTCCCATCCCTCCGTCGCCAGCAGCACGGTCTTCGGGATCACTTTCTCGCCGCTCAGATAATAACCGATCATCCGACGCGACAGACCGAGCGCCTGCGCGGCGGCTTCTTGGGTCAGGCCGTTGCGCTGCATCCAATCGCGGAACGCGTCGGCGCGCATGATCTCGCCGGCTTGCTCGTCCGCCCAACGGCGCAATTGCTGCGCGCCAAAATCAATTCCGTTCGGCCATTCGATGGACCAGCCATCATCGCTGACGGAGACGCGCGCAAATTCTTTCGCCTTGCGCAGCGGGGCGAGCGGCTTGTGCGACGAGATCACCTCGGACAGATCGACCGGCGCGACGTGACCGTCATCCCAGCCAATCTCCAAGCTGTGATCTCCCAACACAGCGACACTGACGATCTTTCCCAGCATGATCAGCTTCCGCTCAATTCTTCCCACTTCGCCCGCAGCAAATCTTGATTTTGCGCGGCCCAAGCCAGCGCTTCGCGCAAGTCCACACGCCCGCTCATCTCGATCACCTGCAAGTCATCAATCCGTACCTGCGCCGCGCCGTCCGGCCCCAGCACATGAAAGTGCGGCGGATTGTGATCGGCAAAGAACATCGCGACGGACGTCGCGCCGAAGCGCGCTAGCCGGGGCATCGACCCGCACTATATGTGCAATGGTTGCACAAGTCTACACCCGCTTGCTCCGCAGCAACAGCCATTGTCCCGAGACCACCAGCGCGACGCCGGCGAGCGCGCTGGCGCCCCAATGCTTGGCTTCGAACAGGCTCGACACAGCCATCGCCAACGGCGGCGTCAGCGCGGACGTGTAGGACGCGAGCGCATAGCCGCTGCGGCGCGCCAGGCTGAAATAGAACAGAAACGCCACCACCGAGCCGATGACGGCGAGATAGAGCAGCGAGAGCGTGTAGCTCCAGGTCGGTTGGAACGCCCAATGCCGGCCGGTGGCGAACGCGAGCAAAGCCAAACCGCCGGCGCCGTAAGCCATGCCCCACGCGGTCGCGGGAATAAGTGACGTACCGGCGATTTCGCTGCGGCGCGCGAAGGCGTTGCCGAGCGAAGCAGTGAACACCGAACCCAAGGCGAGCACCATGCCGAGGATCGCGACGGAGGAGAGATTGGCCGCGCTGATCTCGCCCCATGACAGCGAAGCGACGCCGGCGACGCCAAGACATGCGCCGGCCCACGCCAAGAGCGGGGCGCGCTGGCGAAACAGCACGCGGAAAAGCGCGAGATTGATGAACGCCATCAGCGCGAAAATCACGGCGACGACGGCGGAGTTCACGCGCTCCTCGGCCCAATAGACCATCGCGTAATTGATGCCGAAGGTGAAAACGCCAGTGCCGAGCGTCGCGAGATGCTGCGCGGGCGTCATGCCGATGCGCTCGCCGCGTAGGATGCACCATAAGAACAGAAGCGCCGAGGCGATGCCGAAACGATAGACCACCGACACGACCGCATCGACCGCGCCAAGCTGCAACGTGATCGCAAACCAGGTCGTGCCCCACGCCAAGGTGCAAATGGCGATGGCGATGAGATCGGCCGCGGAGGCGGCCTTCGCTTCGACGCTGACAGCTGTCACGGATGCTTCCCCTGCCTGCAATGTAGGCGGCGGCGCGCGGGTTTTAACCCCGCCGCCGCAAATTCGGCGAGGAGACTAAGCGACGCCTGCCCTCACAATGTCAGCATGCTGACGCGACGGCGCTCAGAGCCGCTTGACGATCTTGTTGCGGAGCGCGCCAGCCAAAGCCTGGGCGGCGAAGCCGTTGGTGGCTGCAAGGAGCGCCAAGCCCGCATAATTGCGGTCGCGCCCATAGGCGTAGACCTTGTGCGCGGCCGACGCCTTGGCGATGCCCTTCACGCGTTCGCGCAGGAGACGCACCAGGTCGGCGTCATCGCGCACGCGCGGATCTTCGACGATTTCCTCCGTCCAGCGCCGCATGCTCTCGTAATCGATTTTGGTGCGCGACATCATAGAGGGACGGCCGCTGATCTCACCGTGACGCGTCGTGTAGTAATAGTGCGGCGTCGGCGTGACGAAAAATTTGGCGCCGGCCAAGAGCGCGTCGAACATGAAGGCGAAGTCTTCCGCATGGCGCAGCATCGGATAGCGAATGGCGTGCTCGCGCATGAAGGCCGTGCGCACAATGGGCTTGAGCTGTCCCCAGTCGAGATCCACGCCGGGCCCGCCGCTCGACCGCTCCACGAAGGTGTTGAGGCCGATCGGCCCGCGCGGCGCGGAAACGAACGCCGTGCGCGCGGCTTGCCCGGCGGCATAATCATAGACGTAGAGATTGTCGGCGACGATGTCGGCGCCGGTTTCACGCGCCAGCGTCATCAGAGCTTCGAGCCGTTCGGCGCCGAAGACGTCGTCGGCGTCGAGCATGGCCGCCCAATCGCCGTGTGCGGCGTCAAGGCCCGCATTGCGCGCCGGCCCAGGACCAGCGTTTTCCGATAGCGACACAAGCTTGATGCGGGGTTCGTCGACGGCCAGACGCAGCACCGCGCTCGCGGTGCCGTCCGTGGACGCATCGTCGACGACGATCACTTCGAGCGGCGGCTGCGCCTGGTCGAGCGCCGAGCGGATCGCGCGCGCGACAAAGCCTTCGGCGTTGTAGGCGGGGAGGATGACGGACACCGACATCGAAGCGTTCCGCGTCATGGCGTCGGGCCTGGCCGCGCGCGCCCGGCGCTTCGGTGCGGTTTTTCCTGCATCGACACCGCCCGCCTCCCGAGAAATCCGCGCATGCGCGTGAACTCGCCCGCGGCGAGCGGGCTCGCCCTGCACAATCCCCAATTCGCGAGCGAGTTCCTGGCCAAGCCTCGGCTCAGTCAGTTTTGCGCCGCCAGGGCCGCCATGCTGTTGAAAACGTGGGCGTGGTGGATCGACCTTAAGGGGTTCGCGTTGACCGGGTCCGGAGGCGGTCCTACCCTCCCCTTCAAGGTTCGGCCGAGGCCGAACTGGCTTCACCCGCCGGCGTGGCTCGGCCCCGGCGGATCAAGGAGGCGGCGCAATGCGCGTACAGGTCGCCGGACGGCGTATGGATGTCGGCGAAGCACTCCGGACACGAATAGAAGGCGAACTCTCTGCAGGCATAGAGAAGTATTTTAGTCGCGCCACCGACGCTGTGGTCACTGTCGGCAAGAATGGCGGCAATGGCTATGAAGTCGATTGCACCGTTCATCTTTCATCCGGCATCTCGCTGCAGGCGCAGGGACATGGCGGCGATGCGCATACGGCCTTCGATTCTGCGCTGACGCGGCTGGAGACCAGGGTTCGCCGCTATAAGAGGCGACTGAAAAATCACCACGCCGACAACAAGTCGCCTCTTCCCGCCGAAGGCGCGACCGCCTATGTGCTGGCCCCGCTCGAAGACGAGGAAGAGCACGAGACGGCGGGGCTCGGGACAAACGGCGCGGATCGGAACCCGCTGGTGATCGCGGAGAACAAAACCGCCGTGCGCACCATGACCGTCTCGACCGCGGTTATGCAGCTCGACCTCTCGGAGAGCCCCGCGCTCCTGTTCCGGAACGCCGCCCACGGGCGGTTGAATCTGGTTTACCGGCGCGGCGATGGGAATATCGGTTGGGTCGACCCGGAGCGGGGTGAAGAACCTTCCGCATAAGGACCTCGAGACCGGTTCACTGCGTTTGCCGCAGGCTTTCGAACTGTTCAGGGATTAATCGTGAATTGAGGCGCGCAAGCGCAAAGCCAGCTTCATCTTTCCAGTGCAGAGGTTGGCGCCGGGCGTGCAAGCCCGGCCGGCGGACTTGGATGATATGAACGACTTGAAGGATCTGGTGCTGCCCGAGGCGATCCTGCCTCGTCTTGCCGCGAGTTCTCGCCGGCAGGCGCTGCAGGTCATGGCCGAGACGCTGGCGAAGGCCGCAGGCGTCGATCCGCGCGCGGCGTTCGAGGGCATTCTCCTGCGTGAACGTCTCTCGGGCACCGGCATGGGTGAAGGCGTCGCCATCCCGCACGCACGCGCGCCCGGCTTGACGCATCCGGTGGCGGGCTTTGCGCGCCTCGATCCGCCGCAAGATTTCGCCGCCCTCGATGGACGCGCTTGCGACCTGGTCTTCATGCTGCTCGCCCCGCCCGATCGCGGCGCCGATCATTTGAAGGCGCTGGCGCGCGTCTCGCGCTTCCTGCGCAAGACGGAGCTTCGCGAGAAGCTGCGCTCGGCGCGCGGCGCGGTGGAGCTTGGCGCATTGTTCGCGGGCGCCGTCCGCAGCGATGCGGCGTGATTATTCCGACGCGGTGAGCTCGAACACTTCGCCGTCGCCGATATCGAGCATGTAAAGACTGCCCGCGTCGTCCAGCCCAAAGCTCGACAGCGAAGCAATCGCGCCGACATCCGGCGTGAACGCGGCGGTTTGATCGGTCGATGACGTGTTGGCGCGCGTCGTCCCTTGCACGAGCGAGGACGCCGCCACCGACCAGATGCGGTTGTTGATGTAGTCGCCGAAAATGTACTGGCCCTGCAGCGCCGCTACGGGACCATGATAGACATAGCCGCCGATCACCGTGGCGCCTTCGAAAGCGCCGCTGCCATGGGGATATTGCAGCACCGGCGGCGTAAGCCCCACGGTCGATCCGCCATTATAGGTCGACGTGCCTTCAAGAATGCTCCAGCCGTAATTGCGTCCGGCGTCGCTCTGCGTCGCGAGATCGACC
Organism: Caulobacterales bacterium; assembly: GCA_035548735.1. Lineage (GTDB taxonomy): Bacteria > Pseudomonadota > Alphaproteobacteria > Caulobacterales > Aquidulcibacteraceae > Vitreimonas. The sequence continues at coordinate 6,823 of DASZSK010000058.1, forward strand.
TCTTCGACGGCGCTTTGGCCGACATCGCCGATATAGAGATTGCCGGTGGCGCTATCGAAGGAATTGCGGAACGGATTGCGCAAGCCGATCAGCCAGATTTCCGGCGCGCCGCCGCCAGACGCAAACGGGTTGGTTGAAGGGATCGCGTAGTCGCGACTGGCGTCGGTTGGAAACGCGTCGCCGGATGGATCGATGCGCAGCATCTTGCCGAGCAGCACATTGACGTTCTGACCATTGCGGTTGGGATCGCCGCCGCCGCCGCCGTCGCCCGTGGCGATGTAGAGCATATTGTCGGGGCCGAACGCGAGCCAACCGCCATTGTGGTTCGACTGGCCAGGATGCGCGATGGTGAGGATTACGTCGCCGCTCGATGCATCAGCGACATCCGGATTGCCGGCCGAGCGCTGATAGCGCCGGATCTCGATCGTGCCGGATGTGTTGGTGAGATAGACATAGAAGGTTCCGCTCGTCGGGTAGTCCGGCGCCAGCGCCAGCCCGAGCAGACCGCGCTCGCTATCGGTCGCGATTTGCGACGAGACGTCGAGAAACGGCGTCGCGGCGATCACGCCAGTCGACGGATTGAGGATGCGGATGCGTCCGGTCTTCTCAACCACGAACACGCGGCCCGTGCCGTCGCGTGCGCCCACCAGGAAAAGCGGTTGGTTAAAACCCGTGCCGACGCGCTTCACGGCGATGGCGCCGGCGACGTCGGTCACGGTGATGCTGACATTGATCGAGACGCTCGCCGTCCCGTCCGAGGCGGCGATCGTCACCTGATAGATGTTGTCCGAATTTGAATCCGTCGGCGCCTCGAAGTTCGGCGGCGTGGTGAAGCTCAGCGCGCCGCTCGACGCATTGAGCGTGAAGCGCGCCGCATCGGTTCCTGACAGGGAATACGTGATGGTGTTTCCATCAGCGTCCGTGGCGGTCGCCGTGTAGATCACACCAGCGGTGTTTTCCGGAACCGAGGCGGCGGTCGCCGATGTGAAGACGGGCGGGTGATTGGTTCCCCCGCCGCCGCCGCCGCCTCCTCCTCCGCCGCCTCCTCCACCGCCGCATGCGCTCAGGGCGCAGAGGCAGGTCAAGATCACAAAGCGCTTCGTCCGTAAGCCGAGCATGGCGGATCTCTCTTCTGCAAGCGCGAGCCTCGCTTGGACATCGCCGCCCGGCAAGCGAAGAATGAGCAATGGCGCCGCTTCAGCGGCGAGTTGATCGGCTTTGGCGCTAATCCAGAAAGCCGATGCGCGCGCTCGGCTGAGCCGGCTCGACTCACTGCATGCACGCCGCTAATTTTCGCCGATTACGCGTGCTGGGCGGCCGCCGTGCAGGAGGGAATGGTGAATCTGGGGAGGACGATCGTCGCGCTCGCGGCGTTGTTGGCTCCTGCCGCGCCGGCCTACGCGGACGTGCTGGAAATCCAACCGAATGGACAAGCTGTCATGGTGAGCGGGCCGCCGCCGGCGTCCGCCGCGCCGCGACGCGCCGCCTCGCCGACACGGCTCGCCGCACTCGCTCCGCATCTGAGCAGCGCCGGCGCGCGGGTAGAACTCAGCCCCGCTCTGCTTGAGGCGGTGGCCTGGACCGAATCTCGCTTCGACGCGCACGCGGTTTCGCCGAAAGGCGCGATTGGCGTGATGCAGCTTATGCCTGAAACAGCCACGACGCTTGGCGTCGATCCACGGGAACCGGGACAGAATGTGCGCGGCGGCGCCGCTTATCTGCGCGCGATGCTGGAAGAGTTCGACGGCGATCTTGTATTGGCGCTCGCGGCCTACAATGCCGGGCCGGCGGCGGTGCATCGCTACAATGGCGTGCCGCCTTTTCCGGAGACGCGCGCCTTCATCGACAGCGTGCTTGGCTACATGGCCGAGACGGCCACGCGGGAGACTATTCAATGAAGATTTCGCAAGGCGCCGCCGCGAGCGCGTTCGCGCTGCTTTTCGCAGCGCAGAATGCAGCGGCGCAGTCTTATCAGACCAACCCGCCGGGTTCCGGCCCCATTCTCGCCGCCATCAATTGGATTCAAGGCACATTGCTCGGCAATGTCGCGACGGCGGTGGCTGTGATCGCTGTGGCGATCGTCGGTTTCATGATGCTGACCGGGCGGATGAACTGGCGCCACGGCGTCACCGTGATCATCGGGTGCTTCGTTCTGTTCGGCGCCGCTGCGATCGTCGCCGGCATCCAAGGCATGGCTAGATTGGCGGGATAGAGACATGGCGGCGCCGCTGCAACGCGATCTGGTTTTTGGAGCGCTGACGCGGCCGCAAATGTTTGCGGGCGTCTCCTATTCCTTCTTCGTGCTCAATCTCGTCATAACGACCGAGATTTTTCTCATCACCAAATCGTTCTGGGCGATCCTCGCCGCGCTCGTGATCCACGGCATAGGCTACGCCATCTGCCTGCGCGAGCCGCGCTTCCTCGATCTCTTCATCCTGCGCGCGAGCCGTTGCCCGCGCGTGCCCAATTACAATTTCTGGAAGTGTAACTCCTACTCGCCATGACGCGCAAAAGCGGTGATCTTTCGCCGCGCGAACGCGCGCGGATCGCGCGGCGCGAAAAGCCCGCCGGAGGCATGCTCCCCTATGCGCGTCATGTCGACGACGCGACGCTGGCGCTGCGCGACGGCGGCCTGATGCACGTAATCCGGCTCGAAGGGTTTCCGTTCGAGACGGCCGACACCGAAGAGCTGAATTATCGCAAGGCGGTGCGCGAGACGATGCTGCGGGGCGTCGCCAATTCGCGGCTCGCACTCTATCACCATGTCGTGCGCCGACAGGTGCGTCCGCAGGTCGACGGACAATTCTCCAACGGCTTCGCGCGCCGGCTCGATGCGCTATGGCGAGAACGGCTGGACGCCAAGCGTCTGTTCGTCAACGACCTGTTCCTCACGCTCGTGCGCCGGCCGGCGACGCTAAGAAGCGGTCCCTTCGCCAGCCTGTTCGAAAAGGGCGCGAGCCTCGATGCGGTCGGGCGCGCGCGCGACAAGCGCGAACTGGACTCCGCAACGGAATCCATGCTCGCCGCCCTGCAAGCGTACGCACCGCGTCTGCTAACGGCCTACGAAACGCCGAACGGCGCATGTAGCGAGCCATTGGAATTCATCGCCTATTTGTTCACCGGCGATCTTCGCCCCGTTCCAACGCCAGCGCCCAATGAAGACGCTTCGCTTACGCTGCCGCTGCGGCGCGTGAGCTTCGGCATGGACACGCTGGAGCTTGCGCCAGGCGAAGACAGCGAGCGCGCTTTCGCGGCGATGCTGTCGCTCCGTGACTATCCGCCCAACACCGCGCCTGGACAGTTCGACGCCCTCTTCCGCGCGCCGCGCGAATTCGTGCTGACGGAAAGCTTCGCGTTCACCGATCGCCAAGTGGCGCTCGGGCGCATGAACCTCGCGCTTCGCCGCATGCGCGCCGCCGACGATGAAGCGATCTCCTTGCGACGCGATCTCACCACGGCGAAGGACGACGTCGCGGCGGGGCGCTCGGCGTTCGGCGAACATCACGTGACGCTGATGGTCAAAGCCCAGTCGCTGGAAGGCTTGGATGAAGCGGTCGCCGACATGGCCGCTGGTTTGACGGAGACTGGCGCAATCCCCGTGCGCGAAGACGTGGCGCTCGAGCCGAGCTTCTGGGCGCAATTTCCGGGCAATTTCCAATTCACGCCGCGCAAGGCGCTGATCTCGTCAGCGAACTTCGCCAGCCTCGCGAGCTTGCACAATCATCCGCTCGGCCGCGCGCGGGGCAATCATTGGGGCCCCGCCGTCGCCGTGCTCGAAACCACGGCGGCGTCGCCTTATTATTTCAATTTCCATCGCGGCGATCTCGGCAATTTCATCGTCATCGGCCCGTCGGGCTCGGGCAAAACCGTGATCCTCAATTTTCTTCTGGCGCAGGCGCAGAAATTCAATCCGCGCGTCGTCTTCTTCGACAAGGATCGCGGTGCGGAAATCTTCCTGCGGGCAATGGGCGCGCGTTACGATGTATTGCGCGCCGGCGTGCGCACGGGGTTCAATCCGCTCCGGCTCGCCGACAATCCGGTGAACCGCCGCTTCCTGCAGCGCTGGACGGCGAAGCTTCTTTCCGCGCATGGCGAAACGCTGACCGCCGACGATAACGCCGTGATCGCCGATGCGGTCTCCGCCAATTTCGACCAAGCGGCGGATTTCCGTCGGCTGCGCTACTTCAAGGAATTGTTCGCCGGCGCGCGCCGACCAAGCACGGGCGATCTCGCCGCGCGGCTGGCGCCGTGGGTCGGCGACGGCGACCGCGCCTGGCTGTTTGACAACGAGGCCGATCATCTCGACCTCGGCGCCGGCGCCATCGGCTTCGACATGACGCAAGTGCTGGACGATCCGATCGCCCGCACGCCGGTGATGATGTACCTCTTCCATCGCGTCGAAGAGCGGCTCGACGGCAATCCGACCATCATCGTCGTCGATGAAGGCTGGAAGGCGCTGGACGACGACGTGTTCGTGCAGCGCATCCGTGATTGGGAAAAAACCATCCGCAAACGCAATGGGATTGTCGGCTTCGCCACGCAAAGCGCCGGCGATGCGCTCGATAGCCGCGTCGCCAGCGCCATCATCGAGCAATCGGCGACACAGCTCTTCCTGCCGAATCCGAAGGCGCAGGAGAGCGAATATTGCGGCGGCTTCGGCCTGACGCGGCACGAATTTGATCTGATCCGCACTTTGCCTGACACGTCGCGCTGCTTTCTGGTGAAGCACGGCGCCGACAGCGTGGTCGCACGCCTCAATCTGAACGGCATGGAAGAGATCGTCACGGTGCTCTCCGGCCGCGAGCGAACCGTTCGTCTGCTCGACGAGCTACGCAGCGAACTGGGCGACGATCCCGCGGCCTGGATGCCGCGCCTTCTGCAGAAGGCGCGCTGATGATGGAGCTGTGCCCCGCGCAACCGAACGCCGGCCTGATCGGCGGTTTGATGAACACGGTGGATTGCCATATCCGCGTGCTCGCACATGATTCGTACCGCGAGCTGGTCGGTCCGGGCACGACCTTCGCCGCGGTGTTCACCGGCTTGCTCACGCTCTACATCGCACTTGTCGGCTATCAGCTCATCTTGGGACGCGGCGGCCTCCGGGTGCTCGATCTGCCGGTGGCGGCGCTCAAGATCGGCTTGATCATGGCGTTCGTGACAAGCTGGGCGGCGTACCAGCAGGTCGTGTTCGATCTCCTGTTCGATGGCCCGCGCGAAATCACGCACGCGCTCCTATCGCCGATGGCGCAAGCCGGCGGCGGCTTCAATGGCGATCTCTATGCCGGGCTCGAACACGCCTACGCTGATCTCTCCGGCGCGGCGGGCGTCTATGGCGGACAAGCCTCGCCCAACGCCAACATTCTGCAAGGCGGCCCGATGCTCGGCTCCGGGCTGCTCTGGCTCTCCGCGTTGGTGATGTTGCTTTCGACCATTGGCGTTATCCTCGCGGCGAAGATCGTCCTCGCCTTCCTGCTGGCGGTCGGGCCGATCTTCATCGGCCTTTGCCTGTTCGACGCAACGCGCGGCTTCTTCGACGGCTGGCTCAAAACCACGATCGCCTTCGCGCTCGCGCCGCTTGCGGCCAACGTCTTCGGCGCGGCGATGCTGATGATGCTGGCGCCGTTCCTCGACACGCTGATGGAGAACGCGGCCGCCAACCAATTCGCGATGGGACCGATTGTCACCATCGGGCTCATCGTGTCGGTGTTCACGATCGTGATGGGCTTCGCCTTCCGCGTCGGCGCCGGCATCGCCAGCGGCTTTTCCACCACCGGCAATCGTCGCGCGCGCGCGCCGCAAGAGCCGGCCGCGCCGTTCTTCGAACCGCAGCGCGCCTTTGCGAGCGCACGCGCGGAAGAAACCGCGGCGCGGGCAGCCCTCGCCGATGGCGTCGTCTGGAGCGAGAGCTCTGCGTCGCGCCGCACGGGCGCGGTGGCTGACGCCGTCACGCCCGAACAAACCCTGGTCGTCGAACGGCTGGGCCAAAGCGATCGCCGCCGCCCCGAGCCGGCGCGGCGTCGCGGAGACATGGAATGAGACGCAGCAAAGGACTGACCACGGCCCTGATCGCGAGCTTCATGCTCGCCGGCGCTGCGCTTGCCCAAGGGGTCGCCCCGCAACCCGGCCCCGAAGACCCGCGCATCCGTTACGCACACTACGATCCCGAACAGGTGATCGATCTCGCCACCCATCTCGGCTACCAAGTGATGATCGAGTTCGCACAAGACGAGCACATCGAGAATGTCTCGATCGGCGACAGCGTTTCCTGGCAGATCACCCCGAACCGCGCCGCCAACCTTCTCTTCGTGAAGCCGGTCGAGCGCGGCGCGGTCACCAACATGACAGTGGTGACCAATCTGCGTCGCTACAGCTTTCAGCTGACGGCGTACGATGCGGGGCGGGCGCTCGACCGCGTCACCTACGACCTGCGCTTCATCTATCCGCCGCCGCCTCCGGAGGCGCAGCCGGCGACGACCACAACGCAACCCGATTCGACCGCACTCAATTTCAACTACTCGTTCTCAGGCTCACGCGAACTCGAACCCGCGCGCGTGTATGACGATGGGCGTTTCACCTATTTCCAATTCGCCGAAAGCGCGGATGCCCCCGCGATCTTCGTCATCGGCCCGGATGGCGGCGAGGAATTGGTGAACCAGCAAGTTCGCAACGGTTACACCGTGGTCGACCGTGTCGCCGACAATTTCGTTCTGCGCTACGGCAAGCGTCACACCAACGTGCGCAACGAGCATGATCATCCTCAGCGCAAAGGCTGGTGGCCGTTCAGCGGACGCCGCTACCAGAAGGAGGGCGGCTATGCCCACCCGAACTGAAAATACAGAGCGCGTTCTGGCGGAGCTTGAGCACGCCAACGTGCGCCCCCAAGTCGCCGTGCCGGCGCGTCCGTGGGTGATGCCGCTCGCGATGGCGGGCGCGGTAATGCTGGGCGTCGTTGTGTTTCTCGAACTGAACGCAGGCCGTACGCACGTCGCCGAGGCGCAGGAGACGACGCTGGCGGCGCCGCCTCAGGCGCCGCAGCCCGCACCGCCGCCGCAAGTAGCGCCACCGCCTGCGCCGATGGCCTCTTCGATTTTCGAAGGGCAGCGCGAAGCCGCCGCGTCGCAAGCCGCCGCCGATCGCGCCGCGCGCTTGAGTTCGCGCGCGATGATCGTCGATCTCTCCGAACCGCAAGACGCGCAAGCGCAGGAAGGCGGCGGCGGTCAGGCCGTCAGCGCGCGCGACGTGACCGATGCCGTCGGCGGCGCGAACGATGCGTTCGGCCAAGGTTCGAACGAAATGTTCGCCTCGCGTTTGAACCGCAGCGCCGCGTCCGCGCGCGCGCAACCGCCCGGCGATCTGTCCAACATCGTGCCGGAGGGCGCCGTCATCCCCGCCGTGCTCGAAACCGCGCTCAATTCGGATCTGCCAGGCTACACGCGCGCCATCGTCAGCCGCGACGTGCTTTCGTTCGACAACTCCAAAGTTCTCGTGCCGCGCGGCAGCCGTCTGATCGGCCAATACCGCTCCGCCGTCGCGCTCGGCCAATCTCGCGCCTTCGTGATCTGGACGCGACTCGTGCGTCCCGACGGCGTCTCCGTCCAAATCGCCGATCCCGGCGCCGATGCGCTGGGGCGTGGCGGGCTGCAAGGGCGCGTCGACACGCATTTCATGCGCCGTTTCGGCGGCGCGATCCTGTTGTCGCTCATCACGGCCGGCGCCAATGCAGCAGCAGCGGACAGCAGCGACACGCAAGTGATCATCGCCAACACGCGCGGCGCGACCGATAGCGCTGCAAGCGGCATCTCCAATGTCGCGCCGACCGTTGATGTCCCGCAGGGTGCGCCGATCCGCATCTTCGTGACCCGCGATCTCGACTTCTCCGACGTGAGCCCGGCGCGATGAGCGACGGCGGCGTCTATCTGCGCACCTACCTCGCGCCGCTGGCGCAATGGCTGGAGCGCGAGGACGTCACCGACGTGCTGGTCAATCGCCCCGGCGAAGTCTGGTTCGAACAACAGGGCGCGGGGCTGCGGCGCGCGGATGCGCCCGAAGTTACGGCCATCATGCTGCAGCGCCTGTCGCAGCAGATCGCGGCGGCGTCGAGCCAGGGCGTGAGCCGCGAATATCCCCTGCTCGCGGCGACGCTTCCCGATGGCGCGCGCGTGCAAGTGGTGGCGCCGCCTGCGACGCGCGCCCATCATGCGCTGGCCATCCGCAAACATGTCGTCAGCGACTTCTCGCTCGATGATTACGAAAAGGGCGGCGCGTTCGCCGCCACGCGACGCGCGAAAGCGGACCTGAGCGCGATCGACGCGCGGCTGAGCCAATTGCTGCAGGCGGGCGAAACCAAAGCGTTCTTGCGCGAAGCGGTGCGCGCGGGAAAGAACATCGTCATCTCGGGCGGCACGGCCACGGGCAAGACGACGTTCCTGAACGCGCTTCTGAAGGAAGCGCCGCCGGAAGACCGCATCATCGTCATCGAAGACACGCCGGAGGTGCGGGTGGCGCAACCCAACGCGGTTGGTCTCGTTGCTGTGAAGAGCGAATTGGGCGAGGCGCGGATCGGCGTCGATGAATTGCTGCAGGCCGCGCTCAGGATGCGGCCGGATCGGTTGCTGGTCGGTGAAATTCGCGGCCCCGAGGGCTTCACGTTTTTACGCGCCGTCAACACCGGTCACGCCGGCTCGATGACGACGGTGCACGCCGACAGCCCGCGCGGCGCCTTGGATCAGATCGCCTTCATGGCGCTGCAAGCCGGCGTGAACCTCACGCGCGCGGACGTCATCGACTATGCGCGCGATGTGATTGATGTGATCGTGCATTTGACGCGCGATCACGGCAAGCGCGCGGTCAGCGAAATCGCCTTCACGCCGAAGCGCTGATCTACTGCGCCGCCGCCAGCTCCAGCTGCGGGCTTTGTCGCGCGGCGCGGATGCCGGGGAAGAAACCGCCCACGAAGCCGATGATCGCCGCCATCACCACAGCAGCGACCAAGAGCGCCGGGGTGAATTTCAGCTGGAACACGACTTGGGTGAAATTCGACCCCAAAGTCGATGTGGTCATGCCGTTGAAGAAGATGAAGCAGAACAGCGCGCCGACCAGACCACCGATGATCGATAGTACAATCGCTTCGACCAGCGTGCCGAAAAAGGCCGCGTAACCGGAAAAGCCGATGATCCTCAGCGTCGCAATTTCGGCGGCGCGCGCGGCCACGGAGCCGTACATTGTGTTGAGAGCGCCAGCGAGCGCGCCGATGGCCATGACGATTGCGAGCGGCGTGCCGATCATGCCGATGAGGTCGCTCGTTTGGCCGGCTTGGCTTTGGTAATATTGCTGTTCGGTGCGAACGAGCAGCTTCAGACGCGGATCGCTCTCGATGGCGTGCTTCAGCTGATTGAAGCCAGCCACGCCATTCACGCGCACGCGGGCCGTCTGATAGGAATTGCCGCGGTTGAACAGGCTCTGCACGACGCGCGCGTCCGCCCACAATTCCGACTCGAAAACCGTTCCCGGCGCCTCGAACACACCGACCACCTTCCAAGTATTTGCCCCGAGCCGAATGGTGCGGTTGAGTTCGAAACCGGAAAATTCACGCAGCAGACCGCGGCCGACGACGATCTCGTTGGTGCCCGGCGTGAACATGCGCCCTTCGGCGATATGCACGCCCCGACGAACGGCAAGGCCGGTCGCGCTCATGCCGCGCAGCGTCATATTGGCCTTGGTGTTGCTCGACTTCTTGATGCCGTCGACGATGAGATAGAGCTCGCCCGACACCAGCGGCGTATCGCCTTGATGCGCGACCCCGGGCGCTTCTTCGATCAGGTGGAGCTGGTCGGACAGCAAGATGCTGCTTAATTCGGAATCGGCGCCGTCGCGCATGACGATGGCGACATCCGTGGCGCCGCCGCCTTGCACCGTGGCCCGGAAGCCTTCGGCAAGCGCCATGAAGCCCAAGAGAACCGCGACCGCCATGGCCACTGCGACGACGGTCGAGATCGACATCGCCATGCGATGCGGGATGCTCTTCACGTTGAGCATCGTGATCGCGCCGAACTGATTGAAGAGCGAACCCATGGGAGCGTTTCCTATTTGCGCCCGAGCGCGTCGACGATTTTGAGGTTGAGTGCGGAGACCGAGGGCGCGAGGCCAGTGATCAGCCCAAACAGCAGCGCGAGCGCGACGCCCACGCCGGCGACCACCGGCGGCATGTTGAGGCCATGGAAATTGGGCGCCTGGCCGATCAGAAACATGCCGAGCGCCGCCAGGCCGAGCCCGAAAAACGCGCCGATCAAGGAAAGCAGCAACGACTCGCCCAGCACCATCCGCATGATCCGCTCACTGGTGAAGCCAAGCGTCTTCAAGACGCCGATCTCCTTGGTGCGTTCGCGCACCGCCATCATCATGGTGTTTCCGACCACGAGCAGAATGGCGATGAAGGCCGCGCCGACAACGAGCGTGATGATGAAGGAAATGTTGCCGCGCTGGGCGATGAAGGCGCGGAAGAAGGCCAGCTCATCCTGCGTCGACGTCTCCGCCGGCGAGTTGGCGAACATGGCGTCTATGCGGTGCGCGACGGCGTCATTGTGTTTCGGCGAGTCTGTGGTGAACACGATCATGCCGACATTGTCGACGCCGAACGTCGCACTCTCGCGGAAATATTCGTAATTGAAGTAGGCGGAGTTCGGCCCGTTGGTGTCGAAGATGCCGCGAACCGTGAATTCCCACATCTGCTGGCCGTTATTGCGATTGGTGTAGATGTTGGATTTCAGCGGAATATGATCGCCGATGTGGAGATTGTTCTCGACCGCGAAGGAGCGGCTCAGGATCAGGCCGGTGCGGTCATTGATGAACGCCTGCCACTCCGCGTCCGGCATCTTGACGGTGTTGCCATAGACCTGCCGGTAGTCTTCCGGAGGCACGCTGAAGGTCTGCACCAGATTGCGCGGATCGCGATAATAGCCGCCGAACCAGTTCTGGAACGCCACGTGCGTGACGCCCGGAACGGTGCGCACGCGGTTCACGTAGGCGAACGGCAAGGGCTGCGTGAAATTGATCTTGTTGACCGTCATCATCCGGTTCGCGCCCTCCGGATTCGGCGCGAACTGGAAGAAGTAGTTGAAGCTGCCCAGCACGCCGAACAGCAGAAAGGCGACGAAGATCGAGACAATCAGCAGTGTCGTGCGCAGCGGCTTGCGCCACAAATTCTTCGAGACGAGCGTCCGGCCGTTCATGCCGCGAGCTCCCGCTCGTTGAATTGCCCCTTGTCCAGGTGCAGCGTGCGCTTGGCGAACTTCGCCGCAGCCGGATCGTGCGTGACCATGACGATGGTCTTGCCGAGATCGCGGTTCAGAGTTTGCAGCGTTCCCAGCACTTCGTCTGCGGTTGTGCGGTCGAGATCGCCGGTCGGTTCGTCGCACAGCAACAGCTTGGGGTCGGATACGATGGCGCGTGCGATCGCCACGCGCTGCTGCTGACCGCCCGACATTTCCCGCGGCCGGTGCTTGGCGCGATCCGCGAGGCCAACGATTTGCAACGCGGTTGCGACATTCTTCTTGCGCTGGCCTGGACCAAGCTTGGTTAGGAGCAGCGGCAGCTCGACATTCTGGGCCGCATTCAGCACTGGCATCAGATTGTAGAATTGGAAGATGAAGCCGACATTGGCGGCGCGCCACGCCGCGAGCTTGCTTTCACTGTATTTTTCGATGCGCTTGCCGTCGAACTCGATCGTGCCGGTATCCGGGCGGTCGGTGCCGCCGAGCAGGTTCAAGAGCGTGGTCTTGCCGGAGCCGGACGGACCCATGATGGCGACGAAATCGCCCTGGGGAATGTGCATGGTGAGGTGATCGAAGATTTTGATCTTCTCTTTGCCCTTTACGTACGACTTGCCGACATCGGTCAGTTTGATCAGGTCGGTCATCGATCCCCTCCGCGCGCTGAGCGCTCTTGTTGTGGTGTTGCGTCTACTGCTGTTGCTGCTGCGATTGATCCAGGAATGTCACTTTGATCGCCATTTCCGGCAGGATGCGCGGATCCAGCTGATCGAAGCCGATGCGCACGCGGAACGTGGCGCGGTCGCGGCTGGCGGCCGGGATGATGGCGATGACGTGCGCCGGGAAAGTCACGTCCGGATAGGCGTCGAGTACGGCGTTGACGTGCTGGCCGGGCGTGACGCGCGAAATATACGCTTCGGCGACATCGACCTCGACTTCGAGGCTTTGCATATCGACGATGGTGCAGATGCCGGTTCGGGTGAAGCCGCCGCCGGCGGACATTGGCGAAATGATTTCGCCCGCTTGCGCGGCCTTATCGATGATGACGCCAGAGAATGGCGCGCGGATCTGGTAGTGCGCGAGTTGCGCTTCCGCCGTGCGCGCATCGGCGCGGCTGGCGTTGAGATCGGCGGCGGCGGTATCGGCGCGCGCTTGCGCAGCCGTCAAAGCGGCGGAGCTTGCGAAGCCTTGCGCCGCCAGCGTCTGCGTGCGCTGCAATTGGCGTTGCGCTTCGGCGAGATCGGCCGCGGCCGCTTCGGAGCGCGCGACGGCGCTTTGGAATTGCGCGCGCGCCAGCGAGGGCTCGAGCACGGCGAGCACGTCGCCGCGATGCACGACCTGGCCCTCTTCGACGCGCACTTCGAGCACGCGCCCGGTCACTTCGGCGGCGACGGTCGCCATACGGCGCGCGACGACATAACCCGAAGCGACAAGGCCGCCGGATTGCACCGCACCGCCGGACGACGCCGCCACGTCCGTCGTTGTTTCCGTGTCTGCGGTCGCAGCAGGCTCCTGCGCCGGTTGTGGGCGAACGAGCCAGCCGACCGCGCCGCCGATCAGCAGGGTCGCCACCGCGACACCACCGACGAGCAACCAATTGGTCCGCGTAACGGTTTCGCCGTCCTCGGTCTCCACCTCGCGCTCAATGCGCAAAGACCGTAAAAGATCGCTCTTTTCAGCCACCGCTCGCCCTCACCCACCCCATTTTCGCGGCGCCAACACTAGCCGTGGCGGAAAGTCGGGCCAAGCCGAACCGACAACGTTTAACCTTCCCGTCCTTACACCAAGTACCTTTTTTCTGCAAAGTACCTTCTGTGTGACCTCAGCTTTGCTCGATCGACAAAGGACTTTGTATTACAAAGCTCATGAGTGTGCAAGCCCCGCAGCGTGCAACCTGTTCCGCAAAGAAGCGCCGCCGCATAAGGTTGTGGTCCGGGAGGACGACACCATCATGACGATCAAAACGGCCGTTGCGCTGGCCTTCGCATTCACTGCAAGCAGCGCCGCCCTGGCGCAGCCCGCGCAGACGCCGGCCGTTTCGATGAGCGATCTGCTCGCCAACGCGCCCGCCTCTGACTGGCGTCCGCTCGATCCGGAAAACACCATCTACATGGATCTGCCCGCTGGGCGTGTGATCATCGAGCTCGATCCAGCCTACGCCCCCAACCACGCGGCCAACATCAAGGCGCTCGCACGCGAGGGTTATTTCGACGGCTCGGCCATTCTGCGCGCGCAGGACAATTACGTCGTGCAATGGGGACGCCCCGAAGACAGCCCGCGTCCGATCCGCATGGGCCACGCCACGCTGCCCGCGGAATTCGATCATGCGCGCACGCCGACCATGCCGTTTACGCCGCTGCGCGATCCCGACACCTACGCGCCCGAAGTCGGCTTCGCGGACGGCTTTCCGGCCGCGCGCGATCACAGCAAGACATGGCTCACGCATTGCTACGGCATGGTGGGCGCCGGACGCGACGTCGCCGCGGATTCCGGCGGCGGTACTGAGCTTTACGTCGTCATCGGCCAGGCGCCGCGGCATCTCGATCGCAACGTGACTCTGGTTGGACGCGTTGTGCAGGGCATGGAATTGCTCTCGGTCATGCCGCGCGGCACCGGCGATCTCGGCTTCTACGAAACCGCCGCCGAACGCACGCCGATCCGCACCGTGCGCGTCGCCGCCGACGTTCCGGCGGAGGATCGCGTCGATCTCGAAGAATTGCGCACCGACAGCGCGACCTTCCGGGCGCTGATCGAAAACCGCCGCAGCCGCCGCGATGATTGGTTCAAATACACAGTGGGACGCATCAATGTCTGCAATGTGCCGCTGCCGGTGCGGCTGAGAGCACACTCATGATCCGCGCCGGCATCGGCGGCTGGACGTTCGAGCCCTGGCGCGGAACCTTCTATCCCGACAGGCTGCCCGCCGCACGCGAGCTTGAATACGCCGCTTCGAAGCTGACGACGATCGAGATCAACGGCACCTTCTATCGCACGCAGACGCCCGCCTCGTTCAAATCCTGGGTGAAGCAGACGCCCGACGACTTCGTGTTCTCGGTCAAGGCGCATCGCTCGGCGGTGAACCGCAAGGATTTGCGCGAGGCCGCGGAATCGATCGCCTTCTTTCTGAAGAGCGGCGTCACGCAGCTCGGCGATAAGCTCGGCCCGCTCCTCTGGCAGATGACGCCGTACAAGAAATTCGACGCTGACGAGTTTGACGCGTTCTTCGCGCTGTTGCCTGAAAAGTACGAGGGGCGCGCGCTCCGTCACGCCATCGAAGTGCGGCACGCGAGCTTCGCCGACGCCGCGTTCGTCGATCTGGCGCGCAAGCACGGCGTCGCCATTGTCTGCGTCGAATCTGACAAGCACACGCCGATCGCCGACGCGACGGCGGACTTCGTCTATCTGCGCCTGGAGAAGACGATCGAGGACGAGCGCACGGGCTATTCCAAGGCCGATCTCAAAAAGTGGCTCACGCGAGCCAAAACGTGGGAGAAAGGCGAAGCACCGAAGGATCTGCCGCAGCTTTCGCCGGCGAAGAAGGCCAGCGGCGCGCGCGACGTGTTCGCCTATTTCATCAGCGGCGCCAAAGTGCGCGCGCCGGCGGCGGCGATGGCGTTTCTTGAGCTTATGAAGGCGTAGCGCCGCCTTATTGCGCCCGAGCGGGCGCGTCGCCGGCGAGCAAGTGCTTGCGCACTTTGCCAGACGGCGTGCGCGGGAAGTCCTCGACAAAGGTGATGAAGCGCGGCGCCTTGTAAGCCGCGAGATTGCTGCGGCAATAGTGGATGAGCCGCGCGGCGTCGATCTTGGGCGCGCCCGGGCGCAGCATCACGAAGGCGTGGCCGACCTCGCCCCACTTGTCGTCCGCGACAGCGACGATGGCCGCTTCAAGCACGGCGGGATGGCGCGCCAGCACGTTCTCGATCTCGGCCGGATATACGTTTTCGCCGCCAGAGATATACATCTCCTTGATGCGCCCAGCGACGTAATAGCAGCCGTCTCCGTCGCGGCGGCCGAGATCGCCGCTCTTCAACCAGCCGTCCGATGTGAAGGCGCGCGCGGTCTCTTCCGGCCGTCGCCAATAGCCCGGCGTCACGCCCGGGCCGCGCATCCAGATTTCACCGACTTCGCCTTCGCCGACATCGTTTCCGTTCACATCGACGATGCGTGTTTCGAGCTGCAATTGCGGTCGTCCCACTGAGCCAATCTTCGTCCACGCATCGTTTGGCGACGCGACGAACGCCGTCGGCCCAGTTTCCGTCATACCGTAGCCGTTGCAGACGCGCACATTCTTCGCGGCGTAACGCTCCACCAAAGTGTCCGCCAGGGGCGCGCCGCCGCAACCCCATGCCCGCACGTGACTCAAATCCATGTCGTCAAAGAGCGGATCGAGCGCGATTTGCTGATAAATCGTCGGCACGCCGAAAAATATGTCGATCATGTTCGCCGACAGCATCGCCATCACGCGTCCGGCGTCGAAGCCCGGAAGCACATGCACGGTTCCGCCGGCGAACAGGGTGGGCAGCGTCAGCAGGTGAATGCCGGCGGCGTGAAACAGCGGCAGAAAATTCAGCGTGTGGTCGCCCTCGCGCAAGCCAAACGCATGTGATGCGTTGACGTGATTGATGAGCGCCATCTGATAGGTCTGAATGACGGCCTTCGGCACGCCGGTCGTGCCGGAGGTGTAGAGCAGACACCAGACGTCGTTCGCGGGCCACGCCCGCGTTGCGCGCATCGGCGCAGCGGCGTCGAGCAAAGCTTCAAAACTGGTCCGCCCTCGCGCATCGAGCGCGACCAGCGTCATGCCGCCACGCGCGAGCGCCTGCGCGGCCGCGGCGTCTTCCTGTCCATGGATCAGCAGCGCGGGCGCGCAATCGTCGAGCACGGGCGCGAGTTCGGCGGGCGGCATGCGCCAGTTCAGCGGCGCAAGAATTGCGCCCAGCTTGGCGCAGCCCAGCATGATTTCGAAAAACTCAATGCGATTGCGGCAAAGCACGGCGACGCGATCGCCCTCGCGCACGCCCAAGGCTTCGAACGCATTGGCGCAACGCGCGGCGCGTTCGTTCAATTGGCGATAGGTGCGCGCTTCGCCGGAGAGCGCATCGACGAAGGCGATGCGCCCGGGCGTCAGCTCCGCCCGCTTGGCGGCGATGTCGACAAGGTCGACACCCATGTCTTCCTCCCTCGCCTCTCCACCGTCTTCGCGCTTTGCTGAAAGCGCGCTTCAGGAGGCGTCTTCTTCTTTGCGCGGCGCAAGACCGTAGATCATCAAATCTGCAGCAGCTTCCGCTACGGCGCCGGCATCGGCGCCATCATCCCAAACGCCGTACTTCAAGCCCAAGAACGTGCTCGCGCCCATCAGCGCCCAGACACGCACTTCATCCTGACCTTTGCGGATTTCACCGCGCGCCGCAGCCTGACTCATTTGCTCGCGATAGGCGCTCGAGAACACGCGATAGTAATCGCGATACGCTTCCGGCGCGACGAACTGCGCCTCCATGACGACGCGGTAGAGTCCTTTGTGCGCACGCACGAATTCGATGTACGCTTCGACGCCCAAGCGCTCCGCTTCGAGCCGATTGGTCGCGCCTTGCACGCGTTCGGCGATCGCATGCCGCGTCAGCGCGCCCATGTCCGCCACGACCGCGCGGAACACTTCCTCTTTGCTTTTGAAATAGACGTAGAACGTGCCGAGCCCGACTTCAGCGCGCTGCGTGATGTGGGTGATCGCCGTCTCGTGGTAGCCGCGCGCGCCGAACTCCTCTGCCGCAGCGTCAAGCAAGCGCCGAAGCGTGCGCCGGCCGCGCTCCGTCTTCGGCCCTGGCTTGTCATCCAGCGAACTTGAATGTTGACTCATGTTTCAAGTCTCCGCTAAAAGTCGGTCCGACACAAGAAAAAAGGCCGCCTGCAGGGGTGTTGGCGGTTTCAGGGAGAAGCGGGGCACATGCCGCTCCTGCATTTGGAGGATGGGGCGAAACTCGCCTACGCCGATCAGGGCGAAGGCGCGCCGATCCTGCTGGTTCACGGCTGGGCGGCGCATGGCGGGTTTTTCGATGACCTCCGCGACCGCCTCTCCAAGACCCATCGCGTTCTCGTTCCCACGTTGCGGGGCCATCCCGGCTCGGAGCGGGGCGAAGCGCCGCTGACCATTGGCGCGCTGGCGTCCGATCTCTCGCGCCTCGTTGAGGCGCTGGATCTTCACGGCGTGGTCGCGCTCGGCTGGTCGATGGGCGCGATGGCGTTGTGGGACGCCTACCCGCGCCTCGCCAAGCGCATCGACGCGATCATCGTTTCCGACATGGGGCCGAAGCTTCTGAACGGCGAGGATTGGCGTTTTGGCTTGGGCGGCGGCTATAGCGCCGAAGACGCCGCCGCGACGCTCGCCGAAATCGAGAGCGATTGGCCCGCCTATGTGGCGCGCTTTGCGCCACGCATGTTTGCCGCGCAGACGCGCGCGTCCAGGCCCGATCTGGTTGACTGGGCGACCCGCGAAATGACCGGCGCCGACAAGGCCGCGATGCGCGACCTCTGGGCTTCCATGATCGAACAGGACTTCCGTGCGGCGCTCAGGGCTATCGAAGCGCCGATGCTCGTCATCCGCGGCGCCGAGAGCAGCGTGCATCCGGAAGCCGCCATCCAATTCGTCGCGAGCGCCGCACCCCGCGGCGCGCGCGTGACGATCCCCGGCGCGGGACACGTCCCGCATCTCGAAGCGCCGGAGCTTTTCTTTGAACACGTCGAAGCTTTCGCACGAAACCCGCGCCGGCGCGACGCCTTAAGGGAGGGAGTACACCCATGAAACGCTTTGGAGATTCAGCGCGCCTTGCTCTGTTATTGGCCGGCGTCTGCACAGCGCCCTTCGCGCTTTGCGAACCGGCGATGGCCCAGTCCTCGACGGAGCAGGCCACATCCGAAGACGACAACACCATCGTCGTCACCGCTCGCCGGCGCGAGGAAAGCCTGCAGGACGTGCCAATTGCGGTCTCGGTGCAAAGCGCCGAGCAACTCGATCAGCATGGCGCGCAAGACATCACCGCGCTCGGCCAAGTCACGCCGAACACGACCATTCAGATCGCGCGCGGCTCCAACTCCACGCTGATCGGCTTCATCCGCGGCGTCGGCCAACAAGACCCGCTGTGGGGCTTCGAGCCTGGCGTCGGCCTCTATGTGGACGATGTTTACGTCGCCCGTCCGCAAGCGGCGGTGCTCGACATCTTCGACATTCAGCGCACCGAAGTGCTGCGCGGCCCGCAAGGCACGCTCTACGGCCGCAACACGATCGGCGGCGCCATCAAGTACGTGACGCGGCCCCTAGACTTCACGCAGCCGCACTTCACGGCGCGCGTGAATGTCGGTTCGTATGGCCAGCTCGATGCAATCGTCACAGGTTCGGCCCCGCTGACCGACACGTTCGCGGTGGGCGGCGCAATCGCCTCTTACAATCGCGACGGCTTCGGTGAAAATCTCACCACCGGCGCCGACCACTACAACAAGGACGTCGGCGCCTATCGCTTCAGCGCCGAATGGAACCCCACCAGCGCGCTCTCGGTGCGGCTGACGGCGGATTCGGTGAACGACGATTCCAATCCGCGTAACGGTCACCGCGAAGCGCCGTGGATCGTCGGCGGCACGCCCGTTCCGAATTACGGCGTTCTGTCGGATGTGTACGACACCCGCGCCGGCGCCGGCGACAAGAACCACGTGCAAACCCGCGGCGCGGCCCTGCACGTCGATTATCGCATCAACGACCAATGGACGCTGCGTTCGATCACCGCGCACCGCGACGGCGAAACCAACGGCACGATCGATTTCGACAACACCGCCAACCCGACGCTCGATGTCCCCGCCTTCTACAAGGACAATCAGGACACGCAGGAATTCCAGCTGCTCTATGCCGGCGACAAGCTGCAATTGGTCAGCGGCCTGTTCTACCTCGACGGCATGTCGCGCGGCGCTTTCGACACGGTGGTCGGCAATCTCAATCTGACGCTGTTCACCGCCGGCCGCGTGAAGACCGAATCCTACGCCGCCTTCGCTGACGCGAGCTACAATCTCACCGACACGCTGGCTATTTCGCTCGGCGGCCGTTGGACCCACGACGAAAAGACCGGCAGCGTCTATCGTCAGAACTATACCGGCATCCGCAGCCCGTTCTTCGGCAATGCGAGCGCAACGCCCGGCCTTGTGCGCACCAACTACACCAACAGCGCCACGTTCGAAGAATTCACGCCCCGCGCCAGCATCACCTGGGAGCCGAGCGACGAATGGACGTTCTACGCCTCGTACAATCGCGGCTTTAAGTCAGGCGGGTTCGACATGCGCGGCGACGCGGTGCTGACGCCCGCGACCGTGAACGGCTACAAGCCGGAATATGTGGACGCTTACGAACTCGGCTTCCACTCCTCGCTGTTCCACAATCGCGCGCGTGTGTCCGGCGACATCTTCTATTCCGACTATCAGGACATCCAGATCACGCGTCAGGAAGGCACCGTCACCGGCGCCGTCGCCAGCTTTGTCGACAACGCGGCCTCCGCCACGGCGAAGGGCGTCGAACTCGAAGGCAATTTCTTCCTGACCAACAATCTGACCGCAAACCTCGCGCTCGGCTATTTCGATGGGAAGTACAACGAGTATCATTCCTTCACGGTGGTCTCGGGCGTGCTGACGCCGATCGATCTCTCCGGCTTGGCGAAGTTCCAGAACACCCCGGATTGGACGGGCTCGGCTTCGTTCACCTACTCCGTGCCGTTCGCCAGCGGCCAACTCGCCTTCACGCCGTCGGCCGCCTATCGCGGCGACAGCCGGATGTTCGAGTTCGCCACGCCGCTGATCGATCAGCCGGCCTATTGGCTCTACAATGCGAGCCTCACCTGGACCTCGGACAACGACCGCATCCGCCTGGGCCTGCACGGGCTCAACCTGGCTGACGAACGCTATCGCGTCGGCGGCTACAACTTCCCAGGCGACACCTACGGCAACTCGATCATCGGCTTCTACGGCCCGCCGCGGACCGTGACGGCCTCGGTCGAATTCCGTTACTAACCTCATCCTGCAAAGGCGGCGGCGCCTTCTCCTCCCCGCGCCGCCGCCATTTTTCTCGGATCAGGTTTCATGACCTTCCCCGCGGCGGACACCGCCAAACCTAGCCCAGCACGTTTCGGCGTGCTGGCGCTTTTGTTTCTGGTCTACAGCTTCAACTTCATCGATCGGCAGATCATCGGCATCCTCGCCGTGCCGATCAAAACCGAGCTGCACGCCAGCGACACGCTGATGGGCCTGCTGGGCGGACCCGCGTTCGCGCTCTTCTACACCTTGCTCGGCGTGCCGATCGCCTGGCTGGCCGACCGCACCAGCCGCACCTGGATCATGACGCTCGCGCTCGTGGTGTGGAGCGGCTTCACCGCGGTCTGCGGCGTCGCCGCGAACTTCTGGCAATTGTTCGCCGCCCGCGTGGGCGTGGGCGTCGGTGAAGCCGGCGGCGTTGCGCCCGCCTATTCGCTGATCACCGATTATTTCCCGCCGCGCGAGCGCGCACGCGCCATGGCTGTCTATTCGTTCGGCATTCCGCTCGGCAGCGCCGCGGGCGTGCTGCTTGGCGGGATTGTCGCGAGCCTTGTCGATTGGCGCGTCGCCTTTCTCGCCGTCGGTTTGGCCGGCGTCGCCATCGCGCCGTTCTTCCGCGCGCTCGTGCGCGAACCGGAGCGCGGCCGCTTCGACGCCGCGCCCGCCGCCAAGGAACGTGTCTCGCTCGGCAAAGCCTTCGCCACCCTCGCGCCCAAGCCAAGTTTCTGGCTGATGTCGATCGGCGCCGGCTGCTCGTCGTTGGTGAATTACGGCGTGTTCTTCTGGACGCCGAGCTTCATCGTGCGCTCGTTCCACTACACTTTGCTCGACGCCTCGAAATTCTACGCCACGATCTTGCTGGTCGGCGGCGTGATCGGCGTGGCCTTCGGCGGCGTGCTGGCCGACTGGCTCGGCAAACGCTCCCGCGCATTTTACGCTGCAATTCCGGCCGTGGCCTTCTGCATCACCGCGCCGCTCTTCGTCGGCGGGCTTCTCTCCTACTCACCGGCCACGGCGTTCCTCTTCTTCCTGCCGCCGACCGCGTTCGCGCTGGCATGGCTCGGGCCCGTCATCACCGCCGTCCAGCATCTCGGACCCGCCAACATGCGCTCCACTGCTTCAGCGCTGTTCCTGTTCATCAACAATCTGCTCGGTCTCGGCCTCGGTACGCTGGTGATCGGCGCGATCTCGCAAGCGCTGACCGCGCAATTCGGCGATGACGCTTTGCGTTATTCGATGATCGTCGGCGCCGGCTTTTATCTTCTCGCCGCGGTTTTCTTTGCGCTGGCCGCGCGGTTCCTCAAACGCGACTGGCAGGACTGACCAACGCTTCCGGAACAGAAGTCCCAAATGGATGGTTCTAGCCCGCATCCAGGGCGAGGACCATGCACACGCCGGCGGACCGCACCGACTTCCTGATCTTCACACCCGACGACGTCGATCTGACCGCGTCGCCGTTGCGCGCCGAGATCGACGAAGAAACATTCGTCCTGGGCGCCTTCAATCCCGGTCTTACGCGGCTGCCGAACGGCAACTTGCTGATGATGGTGCGCGTCGCCGAGGCGCTGCGCGAACCGGTGCGAGACGGACACGTCCGCGCGATACGCTGGGCGCCGGACGGTTATTGGCTCGACGCTTATCCTCTGGACCGCGTCGACATGCGCGACCCGCGCCAATTTCTGCTGCGCGCGTTTCACTATAAGACGCTCGCGCTCACATCGCTCTCCTGGCTGCTGCCGGTCGAACTGTCGCCCGACGGCATGGAGATTCTCGAACTGCATTATGATCGCGCCATCGCGCCGATCCGCACGTTCCAAGAATATGGCGTAGAAGACGCCCGCATCAGCCGAATCGACGGGCGCTATTACATGACGACGTGCTCCGTCAGCGCCGAGCGGCACTGCACCACGCTCTACGTCTCCGACAATGGCCTCGACTACGCGCTTCACGGCATCATCCTCGATCACCAGAACAAGGATATGCTGCTGTTCGAAGGCAAGGTCGGCGACTATTACATGGCGCAGACGCGCCCGCTCGGCGAACTCTATCTCGCCTACCCCCCCGACAGCGATTATCTGCCCGGCCCCTGCATTCAGCTCGCGCGCTCGCCGGACCTACTGCACTGGAAGCCGCTCGATCAGCCGGGCATTCGTCCGCGCAAGGCGACGGGGCGCACCGCGAAAATCGGCGGCGGCTCGCCGCCGGTCCGCACCGACGCCGGCTGGCTCACGCTCTATCACGGCGTTGAATTGAACGACCTTGTCGGCACCTACCGCACTTTTTGGGCGCTGTTGGACCTCGAGGATCCCAGCCGCATCGTGCGCCTGCAAGATCAGACGCCGCTTCTTTCGCCGCGTCCTGATCTCACGGCGCCGATCGCGCACCAGATGTATATTTCAAACATCGTGTTCACGACCGGCATTGCCGAACACGACGACATATACATCATCGCTTCAGGCGAAGCCGACCTCGCCTGCCGCATCACGCACGCGCCGAAATCGCTGTTCGCTTGAAGCCGCCGACGTCATGCGCGCGGCAAAACGCGACGTAATCCGGCTCAGGCATCGGCTTGGCGATGAGATAGCCCTGCGCCGTATCGCAACCCATCTGCTCCAGCATCGACAGTCCAGCGTATGTCTCGACGCCTTCGGCCGTCACCGACATGCCGAGCGAATGCGCCAACTCAATTGTGGACTTCACCAACAGCGCGTCGCGCTCATGCAGGCCGAGCAATTGCACGAAGCTCTTATCGATCTTGAGTTCCTGCGCCGGGATGCGGCGCAGGTAGGCGAGCGACGAAAGGCCAGAGCCGTAGTCATCGATGGATATCCGCGCGCCGGCCTCGACCAGCGCTTCGATATTGCGCAACGCCTGCTCCTGGTTGTCGATGGTCGCCGTTTCGGTGATTTCGAGATAGAGCGTGGCTTTGGCGCGACGAACATGCACCAGCGCTTCATGCACGAAATCGTCGTCCGTCAGCAGCCGGCCTGACAGGTTGATCGCCAACGTCGCCGCCGCGCCCGCCTCGATCAGGCGCTCCTGGCACGCCAGCGCCTCGCGCAGACACCAATGCGTCAGCATGGCGATGCCGCCGGTTTCCTCCGCCATGCGGATGAACAGATCGGGCGAAACCGGCCCACGCGTCGGATGCATCCAGCGCGACAGCACTTCCGCGCCGGCGATAGCGCCGCTGGCGATATCGTATTTCGGCTGCAGGTAAATGCGCATTTCGCCGTTGGCGAACGCGCGCGACATATCCGCCATCAACGACAAATTGCCGGTCGTATCCATGTATGCAGCTTCGTCGAACACGGCGAACTTGGCGTGCGCGGCGCGGGCCTGATCGAGGGCAATGCTCGCGCGTTCGATCAGCGCCTGCGGCGTGTCGGCATGCGCGCCATGCAAAGCGAGCCCGAGCGTTAGGCTCACATCGATGGCGTTAGCCCCGAGCAACATCGGCGCTTCCGCATCCGCAAGCTGGGCCGCGGCGCGCTGACGCGCTTGCTCCGCGTCCGATGCCTGAAGAATGAAGGCGATAACGTCGGTCGAAATGCGCGCAGCCGGCGCGCCTGATGTAGACACGCGCACGCCCAACTCGGCCAGAAGGTCGCCGGCGAGATGGTAGCCGATCAGACCGCGGACGTATTGAAAGCGCTCGACCCCGATCGCACAGACCGCGACGACGCCCGGGCGCGGCTGATCGAGCAGCGCCCCCAGGTCGCGCTCGAACGCCAGCCGGTTCGGCAGATCGGTTTCCGCATCGTGCAGCGCAAGATCGATAATCTTGCGTTCGCGATCGTCGATCTCACGCAGCATGCTGTTGAACCCGCCGCATAGTTCGCCAACTTCGTCGTCGCTCTCGATCTCGACGCGCGTCTGGTAATCGTGCGACGCGCCGATGTGGCGGACAGCGTCGGTGAGCCGAAGCAGCGGGCGGACGACCCATCGCTGCAGCCGGGCCGCGACCACGACCGCGATGGCGAGCGCGAACACCGCCGCCAGCAGCGTTTGCAGCAGGTTGGCGATGAGGCCGGGCAACAGGTCCGAATTGTCCGCAACGAGCGTGATGCGGCCAACAATGCGCCCGCCCTGCACGATCGGACGCGTCGCCTGCAACGTCCGGCTTGCGAGCGCCGCGCCCAGAGACACGCGATCGTCGACGCCGAAATGCGCGTCCGTGCCAAGCGATATGCCCGAACCGATTTCAGCCAATACGCGCCCATCGTTGGTGACGACCCGCGCGTACAAAATACTGGGGGCGCGCGCCACGCCGCGCAGAGCGTAAAGCGCATCGCGCTGGTCGGCTCGCGCAACGGCGTCTGATGTCGCGGAGGCGAATACGGACGCTGTGGCCGAGAGATAATCGAGCTTGGCTTGGGTGTGACGTCGCGCTTCCTGCCACAAGGAGCCAATCGCGATGAGGCACACGGCCGCCAGCACGGCCGTAACGACGACAAGCGTGAGCTTGAAGTTAAGCGAATGTTTCTTGCCGACCTGCATCGCTTGAAACGTCGTTCCCTCGTTTACAACCGTTAAGCATTTGCAGCCGTCGGTTTCTTAAGTCTGCGGTTGTATAGCACGCTACAGGTTTCAAACGCTTAAGCAGAGGATGGCGGAGCGTTGAGGAACGCCGCTCGCCCGCTCAGATCGTTTTTTCGCGCGCGGTCGGGCAACCTCGCCCTGATCACCGCCGCGGCCGCGCCCGTGCTGATCGGCTGCGCGGCGCTGACGCTCGACTTCCTCGGCGCGTGGTCCTCGAAGGAAAGTCTGCAATCGGCGGCGGACGGCGCAGCCCTGGCCGCGGCGGCCGAGTTGCCTCTGCGCTCCACGACGCGGTCTACGGTCCAGGCGATTGTCAACGATTACGTGCACACCAATGTCGGCACGCGCTTCGAGGTCAGCGCTATCGACAGCGATATTCTCGACAATCGATCCGGCGTGCACGTGGCGCTGACGGCGCACATGCCCTCGATGTTCGGCGCATTCTTCAACGCCGACGGCTACTCGCCGCACGCCGAGGCGGTCGCGCGACTGGCCGGCGGCGCGCCTCTATGCCTGCTGGCTCTTGAGGAGCGCCAACCCAACGCCATCCTGGCGCAACGACAGGCGCACATCAGCGCGCCCAATTGTGCAGTCCTGTCCAACTCGACGCACCAACAGGGCATCGTCGCGCAGGACAGCGCCAGGATCACCGCGACCATGATCTGCTCGGCGGGCGGCGCCGTTGGCGACGGCAATTACGAGCCGGCCCCGATCACCGACTGCCCGGCCATGCGCGACCCGCTTGCGGGACGCGAAGAGCCGCAGGCTGGAGGTTGCGATCACCTCGTTGCGCTCTCCGTCATTGGCAATCGCACGCTCAATCCGGGCGTCTATTGCGGGGGCCTGACCATTCTTCCGGGCGCCAGCGCAACGCTGTCGCCGGGCATCTACGTGATGAAGAACGGCCCTCTTCAGGTCAGCAACAACGCCCACCTGATCGGCAATCACGTCGGCTTCTACTTCGTGGGCGACCTCTCCACGATGAACCTGGCCGCCGGCAGCGAGGTCGACCTCACCGCGCCGCGCGACGGGCCGATGGCGGGGTTTCTGTTCTTCGCCAATCGCGTGCTGCTCACCGGCGATCTCAACCTTCGTCACTTCCGCATCAGCAGCAACAATGCGCGCAATCTGCTCGGCACGATCTATCTGCGCGACGGCGTGCTTGACGTCGACGCCGACCGACCGATCGCCGACCGCTCCGCTTACACCGTCATCGTAGCGCGCCGCATCCAGGTGACCGCCGGCCCAGACCTCGTGCTCAACACCGATTACGAGGGAACCGACGTGCCGGTGCCGGACGGCGTCGGCCCGCAACGCCCGCACGCCTATCTGGCGCAGTGATTTGCTTAGTCAGCGTTGAATGCACGCAGCATATGTTTGGCGATCACCAGTTGCTGAATCTGCGTCGTGCCCTCGTAAATCCGGTAAATGCGCACATCGCGATAGAAGCGCTCCGCCTCGTACTCCGCCAGATACCCCGCGCCGCCGTAGATCTGCACGACGCGATCGGCCACCCGTCCGCACATTTCCGAAGCAAACATCTTGGCGCAGGACGCTTCCAGAGACACCGTTTCGCCGCGATCGGCGCGCGCGGCGACATCTCTCAACATGCACTCGGCGGCGTAGATTTCCGCTTTTGAATCCGCCAGCATTGCTTGGATCAGCTGAAAGTTGGCGATCGGCTCGCCGAACGCCTTGCGCTCCGTTGCATAGCGCAAGCCGCTGTCCAGGATGCGGCGCGCATATCCGGTTGCGACGGCGCCGATGCCGATGCGCCCATTGTCGAGCGAACGCATCGCGGCCTGAAACCCCGCGCCCTCTTCGCCTCCGAGCAGCGCGGAGACGGGCACGCGCACATCCTCCATGACGATGTCTGCGATCTGCGATCCGGCCTGCCCCATCTTTTTGTCGGGCTTGCCGATCGAGACGCCGGGGAGATCGAGCGGCACCAGGAACGCGCTGACATGCCGATTCTTGGGAAGATTCTCCGCGCTCGTACGCGCCATGATCAAACCCACTTTCGCAAATGGCGCATTGGTGATGTAGCGCTTCACGCCGTTCAGGACGTAGTGATCACCATCGCGAACGGCGCGCGTGCGCATGCCGGCGCTGTCGGAGCCGGAATCGGGTTCGGTTAGGCCGAACGAGGCGATCTCGCCCGCGGCCAAACGAGGCAGCCATTCCTGCTTCTGCGCTTCCGTGCCGGCGGTCTTCAGCGCTGAGGACACCATCCCGACATTGATGCCGATCATCGATCGATAGGCCGGCGCCGCCCAACACAGCGCCATAATCATTTCGATGTATTGGCTAAGGTTCATGCCGGCCCCGCCATACTCGACGGGCGTGGTCACGCCGAACAGGCCAAGGTCGCGCATCTGCTTGAGGATGCGGTCGGGAACGCGATCGGCCTCGATCACCTCTTTTTCGGCCGGCACCAAAGTCTCGCGGACGAACCGTTGCAACTGCTCCATGAAGAGCGCGAACAGCTCCGGGTCCATGCCTTCGTTACGCACCAAACAGCCCTGTCATCGCGGTTTCTGAAACGTGTCTCCCGGCCGCCGCCGAGATCGCACCAGACGTTCCTATAGAGCGCGAGCCGCTCACTCACCATACCGAGCCCCGACCGACGCGGGGTAAAGCTGGGGGGTTCCGCAACGGCGAAGCGGATTTCCGCCCGCCCCCGAACATCCGACCAGCACATTCCGATGGGCGGAGGCCCACAAATCTCATCAGCGCCGGCCGCCTTTTTGTGGTTTTGCCCACCGATCCCCACAGCGCATCCTTGGACGTCTTGAGGCGGACCAACGATGCGCTGTTCGCCAACGCCGGCGTCAGCGCTGGGCTCGGCGCGCTGGTCACGCCGCAAGGCGGCGTCGATAAGTTCGATGTCGACATCTATCAGCGCGCCATCGACATCAACCTGACATCGACGATCATGGCGATGCGCTTCGCCGTCCCGCACATGAAACGGCGGAAGTCCGGCAGCATTGTGCTGACCGCCTCGATCGCGGGCATCAAGGCCGAGCCGTTTTGCGGTTACGGCTATGTCGCGGCCAAGGCCGCGATCATCAATGTGGGCCGCCAAGCAGCGGTCGAACTCGCGCCCTTCAACATTCGCGTCAATTCGATCGCACCTGGCCCCTTCCTCACCAATATCGGCGTCCCGGGCGGTTCAGCCCGGTCGATCACTTCCCAAGCCTCCCGCATCATGCGCTCGATGATCAATCTGGCCGGTTCGACGGCTTTGATGTTGGCCGAGCATTCGCCTGCGGTGAGGCAAGCCCAGTCGAGGTCAGCTTCGAATGCGCGCGTCGGCAGGATGGCGCTGTAGCACGGCACAGGCACGATCTCGCCGCCCAGTGTCGTCGCGCCGATGATCCTTCCCTTCGCTTCTTCAAGCGCGGCGT
>DASZSK010000059.1:0-22413 GCA_035548735.1 Caulobacterales bacterium
CGCCGCTTCCTGCACGTGTTTCAGCACGCCGAGCCGCGCCAAGGTCGCGCGCGCCTGCGGCTGCATCTCCGAAAACACGACCGTCACCTTGTGCGTCGCGCAGCGTTTCAGGAAGCGCTCCAGCGCGCCGACGCCGGAAGCGTCCACCAGCGGCACGTCGTGGAAGCGCAGCACGAAGGCTTTGGGCGGCGGAAACGCGGCTTCGAACGCATCCGTCAGCCGGCTCGCCGCGCCGAAGAAGAGCGGCCCGTGCAGCTCGAACATCTCCACGCCCGGCGGCAGTTCCGCGCGCGCGGTGTAGGCGGTTCGATCCCGCGCGAAATCGTCCTGATCGGGCTGTTCCAACGAAACGCCGCGCGCGACGGCGGTGGCTTCGGCCATGCGGTGCATGAAAATCACCGCCGCCAGCACCACGCCGACCGAGATCGCGACGGTGAGATCGACAAGCACGGTCAGCAGAAACGTCGCCAACAGCACAACGCGGTCGCCGGGCAGTCCGCGCAGCAAATTCCAGAAGCGCTCGCGCTCGCTCATATTCCAGGCGACGATCGCGAGCACCGCCGCGAGGCTGGCGAGCGGAATGCGCTCCAGCAGCGGTCCGAGCGCGACCATGAAGAGAAGCACGAACAGCGCATGCATCATGCCGGCGATCGGCGTCTTCGCGCCGGCGCGAATGTTGGTGGCAGTGCGGGCGATGGCGCCGGTTGCGGAAATACCCCCGAACAAAGCCGAGGAAATGTTGGCGACGCCTTGCGCTGTGATCTCCAGGTTAGAGCGATGCCGCCGCCCGGTCATGCCGTCGGCGACCATCGCCGATAATAGGCTTTCGATGCCGGCCAGAAACGCGATGGTGAAAGCCGATGGCGCGAGCGCCTGCGCGCGTGTCCAGCTGATGTCGGGCCAATGGAAATGCGGCAGGCCGGACGCCGCGCCTGGGCCGAAGCGCGAGCCGATCGTCTCGACCGGCAGGTGGAAGAACCAGGCCGCCAGAGTCGCGCCGCCGACCGCGATCAGGAAGCCCGGCAGCTTCGGTGCAAAGCGCCTGAGCAGGATGATGGTCGCCAGAGCGCCGAGCGCCACGCCGATCGCCCAAAGCGAAGCGGTGCCGCGCGCCGCCCAAAAGGCGCCGAGCTTGGCGATGAAATCCGCCGGCGCATGGGCGATGCGCAAGCCAAAGAGGTCGCTCACCTGGCTGGTGAAGATGATCACGGCGATGCCGGCGGTGAAGCCCGTCACCACTGGCTCCGGAATATATTTGATCCAGGTGCCGACCCGCAGCAGACCCGCCACGATCAAGAGCGCGCCGGCCATCAAGGTGGCGAGCACCAACCCGTCATAACCGAAGCGCTGCACCACGCCGTAGACGACGACGATGAAGGCGCCGGTTGGTCCGCCGATCTGGAAGCGCGAACCGCCCAGGGCCGAGATGATGAAGCCGCCGACCACGGCGGTGATCAGCCCTTGCGCCGGCGTCACGCCCGACGCGATGGCGATGGCCATGGCCAGCGGCAGGGCGACGATGGCGACGGTCAGCCCGGCGATCGCGTCGGCGCGAAAATCGGCGAGCCGGTAACCTTCCTGCGCCGGAACCGTAATCGACTTCGGAATGAACAAGCGCCAATCCCGCCAGAAGGCCGGGGCGCGGGTGTCGATCGAGGCACTCATAATGAACCCACGCACGTTGGCACGGAAACGTGAATGATTTGGCGCATTATGTGACCGGAGTCACAGCATCTAAACCAGAGCGACCCTACATCTTGGGACATACCCGGATCGGCCGGGGGAGCCTTGTAAAAGTCATGCGCGGCGCGGTCATTTTCGCCTTTGTTGCACTGTCAGCTTTCGCCGTGATGGCGGCGACATCGCTGTCGCTCGGCGCGTCACACGACGTCGCGGCTGCACCCACGGCGCCGCAGCCGAGCAATGTGCGCGGCCTGACCACCGACGACCTCCCCCTCTCCGGCCAATGCCGTCTCTGGTACGACGCGCTGCCGGCGGATCGTCAGCCTGCGGCGATGAATTGCGAACATGCGCTGTGGCTGGCCCGCACCTGGGGCGGCCGCGTGATCCAAGGCCAAGACGACGGCGCGCGCGAAGTCGCGAGCTTCCAGGGCCGCAACGATTTCACCGGCGTCCCGGAAGAGGCGCTGCCGCGTCCCGGCTACTGCCGCGCTTGGATTGATGGCCTGTCGCTCGACATGCAGCCTGCGGAATCGGACTGCCGCGAAGCCAAGCGCATCGCCCACGAACAACGCGGCCGTGTGCTGTTCATGCCGGTGTGACAAGCGCCGCAATGCGGGCGTCGGCTTGATGCTCGCACTGGCGCGCAACACCTGATACCTGACACCTATGCATGGCGGCCATTCCCACGCGCACTCCCACGACCATCACCACCACGCACCGGCCGCCGAGGGCGACAAACGTTATAGCATCGCAATCGCCCTGAACCTCGGCTTCGTCGTGCTCGAAGGCGCGGCGGCGTTCGTCGCGAACTCGACCGCGCTCTTCTCGGACGCCGCGCATAATCTTTCCGACGTGCTGGGGCTTGCGCTCGCCGGCGGCGCGGCTTGGCTCGCCGCCAATCGTCAACCGAGCGCCCGGCGCACCTATGGTTATTCCAAAGCGACGGTGTTGGCCGCCTTGGCGAACGCGCTCGTGCTTGTCGCGGCGTGCGGCGGCATCCTTTGGGAGGCCGTGCAGCGTTTCATGACGCCGCATCATATCGAAGCGCCCATCGTCATGATCGCAGCCGCCATCGGCGTGCTGCTGAACGGGGCCACGGCGCTCCTCTTCATGCGCGGGCGTGAGCGCGACGTGAATGCGCGCGGCGCCTATCTTCACATGCTGGGCGATGCGGGCGTCTCCGCCGCCGTGATCGTCGCCGCGGCGCTCATCCAATTCACCGGCGCAAGCTGGATCGATCCGCTGGTGAGCTGCGGCGTCGTTGTGCTGATCCTCTGGAGCACGTGGGGCCTGCTGCGCGAGTCGCTCGATCTCGCCATGGATGCGGCGCCGGCGCATATCGACGTCGCCGCCGTGCGCGCGTTCCTGTGCAAACAACCGGGGGTGACCGCCGTGCATGATCTGCACGTCTGGGCGATGGGCGCACAAGAAACGGCGCTCACCGCGCATCTGGTGCGCCCGGACGGCGGCGACGACGCCTTCCTGCTCGGCGTTGCGCATGAACTCGAACACGCCTTCGCCATCAATCACGCCACGCTGCAGGTCGAGCGCGAACTCCGCCCCGATTGCGGCGGCCATGCCTAGTCGGCGAGCGCCCAGCTCTTGATCAACTGATGCGCAATCGCGAAAGGCGGCGGTGAAAAGCAATCCGGGTGCTTGCCCGCGATCAACGCCCGCGCCTCGTCGCGCGTGAACCAGCGCACGGCTTCGAGTTCGTGCTCGTCCACTTTGGCGTCATCGTTCTCCACATCCGCGATCACGCCGATCATCAATTGCGACGGAAACGGCCAGGGTTGCGTCGAATGCAGACGCACGGCGTTCACGCGCAAACCCGCCTCTTCGAAAGTCTCGCGCGCAACGGCTTCCTCAATGGTCTCGCCCGGCTCCATGAAACCCGCGAGCGCGGAATGCATGCCCTTCGGCCATTTCGCTTGCCGCCCCAGCAGCACGCGGTCGCCGCACACGGGCGTCATGATCACCACCGGATCGACGCGTGGAAAATGCTCGCTATTGCAAGCCCCGCAAACCCGCTTCCAGCCGGCCTCGGCAACCACACTCTTCGCCCCGCAATTGGCGCAGAAGCCATGCCGCGCATGCCATTCGAACAGTGACTTGGCGCAGCCTAAAATGGCGACGTCGTCTGCCGTGAGTCGCGGCCCGATCCCACGCAGCTCCTCGAAGCGACCGACGCTCTCGAGCGGCGCGGGGTCCGGAATTTCGATGGCGAAGCGCGCGCCGTGCGCGTCGAGCCCCAGAAAGATGAGCGGCGTCGCCGGCGGCGCGATCGCGGCCGCGGCGTGCGCGCCCATCCAACCGGCCTCCAGCGCGCCTTCGCGCTCGACCACGAACGGCTTGTGCGCATGGAAGACCATCAGTTCGGTCGTCGGGGCTTTCAGCGCTTCGTCGATCCAAGCCGGATCGCGGCGATGATGCGCCGCGCGGTCGAGCGGGGAATTGGCGAAAGCGTTGGGGTTGCGGGGCAAAGGCATGGCGACACTTTACAAGGCGCGCTCGGCGCGCGGGAGCGGTAAAATCCCGCCATGATTCCTGTGACGGAAACCATCGCGCTCGACGAGCGGGACCTGGAGGAACGGTTCGTCCGCGCCAGCGGCCCGGGCGGGCAGAACGTCAACAAGCTCTCCAGCGCGGTCGAGCTTCGCTTCACGCTCTCCGGCTATACCGAGATGCCGGACGACGTGCGCGCGCGCCTGAAGCACTTGGCCGGACGCCGCGCTTCGCTGGAAGGCGTTATCGTCATCAAGGCGCAGAGCCACCGCACGCAGGAGCGCAATCGCGAGGACGCGCTGGCGCGGCTCAAAGAGCTGATTATCCGCGCCACGCATCGCCCGAAACCGCGCAAGGCGACCAAGCCGACCTTCGCCTCGAAGCAGAGACGCCTCGAATCCAAAACGCGTCGGGGCGAGACCAAAGCGATGCGCGGACGTCCGCGCGGGGAAGATTAGGTCGCGGGCTTTCTGAACCGCATGAAGAACTGATCCGTGTGCCCTCGGATCGCGGGATCGAACACGCTTTGCGTGCGCGGATCGCTCAGATTGCGCAGCATCTGGCTCTCGCCGTCATAGACGAACCCGACCGACTCGATCTCACGGCGGATCGCGTCCTGATCGGCGCGATGCAGCGGATGCACTTGATCCATCACTGTACCGGGAATGGCGGAGTGATCGATTACAACGTAATAGCCGCCGGGCTTCAACGCCGCGAATGCGGCGCGGTCCATCTCGACAGGCTCGCCCATCGTGTACGACTTGATCTGCAGGTCGTGATAATTGCGCGCGGTGAAGACGAGATCGACCGGCTCCGGGAACGTGAAATTGGTGTATTGCGCGATCACCGTGGTGACATTGCCCATGTCTTCCGCAACCGGGTGTTCGTACTGGCTTCCGTGCGGGCGCACGATGGTGAAAACGTGCCCGTTGCGACCCACGGCCAATGAGAACAGCCGGGTGAAATAACCCTCGCCCGGCAGAATTTCGCCGATCTTCCAACCAGGCTTCACGCCGGAAAGCGCCAGCGTCTCGGCGGGATGGCGCGACGCATCCTGCGCCTTGTCATCGGCCGGGCGACGCGCGCTGGCGATCGCTGCGCTGATGTAGGCCGCGCTCGGCGACACATCGGACGTGAGTTCGCTCGTCGGCAAAGGCGGCGGCGCGTGCGTTGTCGCGGTTGCCGCCGTTGTCGTCGTCGTGGTCGCATGCGGGCCGCACGCCGCCAGCAACGCCAGCGCGCCCATCGCGATGATCTTGCGCATCGTGTCCTCCCTCAGCCCGGCTTGCGGAAGCGCAGCATGAATTGATCGGTGTGGCCGCGGATCGAGGCGTCGAACACGCCGGCCGTACGTGGATCCTGCGGATTGCGCAGCGCCTGGCTTTCGCCATCGAACACGAAACCCGCCGCTTCGACTTCGCGGCGCACCACTGCTTCATCGATGCGATGTAGATTGTTGTCGGAAAGGCCGCTGCCGTCGCGCGCCGCATGGTCGACGATGACGTAGTAGCCGCCGGGCTTCAGCGCCGCGAACACCGCGCGATTGATCGCGGCGGGATCGTCGAAACCTTCTTCAGCCAAGTGGAAGTCGTGATAATTCTGCGCAGTGAAGACGACGTCGAGCGGTTCCGGGAAACTCAACGAACCGAAGTTGGCGCGCACCATCGCGACATTCGCGTACTCTTCGCCGACGGCGTGCTCGTAGCGCGAGGCCGTCTCAGGCGGACGGATCACCGGATAGACTTTGCCCTGATCGCCCACGGCGACCGCGAACTGGCGCGTGAAGTAGCCCCCGCCCGGCAGCAACTCGCCGACCTTCGCGCCGGGACGGATTTCCGCGAACGCCAGCGTTTCCGCCGGATGCCGCGCAGCGTCGCGCTGACGGTCGGCGTCCGGCCGACGCGGATCGGCCACCGCCGCGAGGATGCTTGGCGAAGTTGCGCTCAGCGCCGGCTGCGGCGCAAGAAACACGTCATTGATCACGCCGCCGGCGCAGGCGCTTAACCCCACGCACAACGCGGCCAATAAGAACCGCATGTCGTCCTCCCAAGCTGCTTGGAAGGCGCTTTAGCGCGCGGCCCTGGCGCTGTCGCGAAGAATGCGACGGAGCGCGGGTTTCAAAACGACGTGAAGAGCTTACGGCAGGAAACCGCCGCCCCGCTTCTTGCCTTGCGGCGGCGGCGTGAGTTCCAGCTCCGGCGGCGGCGCGAGCCGGCGCGGCGCGGTTTCCACCGGCTCGACCAAAGGCACGTCGACGCCGGCGTCGCCCGCGCCCAATTCCTTGAACTTGCGCGCCTGCGGAAACACGCGCGCTTCGATCGAGCCGACCAGCTGATTGTACGACGCGACGCTCTTCTCGATCGACGAGCCGACATCGCCGAGCAACTGGCTCATCTTCGCCATGCGGCGATAAAGCTCGCGCCCGAGTTCGGCGATTTCCTGCGCGTTCTTGGCGCTTTCTTCCTGGCGCCAGCCATAAGCGATCGACTTCGCCAGCGCCACCATCAGCGACGGCGTCATGATCACCACGTTCACAGCGAACGCGTCGTCCATCAGCGTCGGATCGCGCTCCAGCGCCGCGCTCAGGAAATTATCGCCTGGCACGAACAGCACGACGAAATCCGCCGTCGGCAGGTGCTTCCAATATTCCTTCGACGACAGGTTCTTCACCTGGCCGCGCATTTCCGCGGCGTGCTTCTTCAAGAATGCTTCGCGGGACTCGTCATCGGTCGCATCCATCGCATCGAGGTAGCCGGAGAGCGCCACCTTCGAATCCACGGCGATGCAACGCCCGCCGGGCAGATTGATCACGACATCGGGGCGCAACCGTCCGCCTTCGCCATCGGTCGTCGTCGTCTGTTCGTTGAAGTCGACGCGCGGCGCGAGCCCTGCGAGTTCGAGCACGTTGCGCAGCGTCTGCTCGCCCCAGCGCCCACGCGCCTTGGGCGAGGCGCGCAGCACATTGATGAGTTTCGTCGTCGTCGTATTGGTGGCGCCCACCACGTCCATCAGATGCTTCACCTGTTCGCCCAGCGCGGCCTTGTCCTGCGTGCGCGCCTTCTCCAGCGCATCAACACTTGTCGCGAGCTTGGCGAGCTGTTCCTGCGCGGGCGCCAGCACTTCCTTCACCCCGCCTTGCGCCGCCTGCTTGTGCTTTTCGAACGTCTCGTTGGCGAGCGACAGGAAGCGCTGCTGGTTGGCGTCGAGCGCCTGGGCGGCGAGCGCCGTGAACTGTTCCCGCAGCGCCTTGGCCGCCTCGTCGGCCGCCTGCTTGCGCGCCTCGCCCGCCATCTTCTCCGCGCCCAGTTCGGCCGAAAGGCGCACGACTTCCTGGCGCTGCGTTTCCAACTCGCCCCTCAGCCGGTCACGCTCGTCCTTGATCACCTGCGCCGAGGCGGCCAGCGCCTGAGCCTGCGAGGTCCGGTACGCGAACCACGCCGCCGCCGCCGTCGCGGCGACAAGGAGCAGAATGAGGAGCGATTCGGTCATCGGCGGAGCTTAGCAGATCGCCCGGCGGGTCCGCCCGTGCGGCGGACAGCCCCGGTTTGATCGAGATCACTGGCGCCGGCCCCCCGCCGGGCCTAGGTTCCATCCATGAACATCTTCAGCTACTTGATCCCGATCGCGCTGGGCGTCGTCTTCATTACGCTCTGCTTTGGGATTTACGCGCTGTTCCGCGGCGGCGATTTCGGCCGCTCCTGGTCGAACCGGGCCATGCGCATGCGCGTGCTGGCGCAGTTCGTCGCCATCCTGGTGCTGGTCGCGGCGATGCTGGTGAAACAGCACATGATGCACTGAGGAACGCCAGCTCATGGTGAAGCTCGACAAGATCGTCACCAAGGCGGGCGATGGCGGCCAGACGCGCCTCGCCACCGGCCAGCAAGTCTCCAAGGCCGACGCGCGCGTCGAAGCCTATGGCGCGATCGATGAAACCAATTCAGCGCTCGGCGTCGCGCGCCTGCACGCCAAGAACACGCCGCTCGACGCGCTCCTGGAGCGCGTGCAGCACGATCTGTTCGATCTTGGCGCCGATCTCGCCACGCCGCTCGATGCGCCGTTCGAAATCCCGCGCATCGTCGAAGCGCAGGTAGAGCGTCTGGAACGGGAGATCGACGCACTGCAGGCGGCGCAGACGCCGCTCACGTCCTTTGTGCTGCCCGGCGGCTCGCCAACGGCGGCGCACCTGCATCTCGCACGCGCCATCGCGCGGCGCGCCGAGCGCGCCATCGTGCGCCTGATGGAGACGGAGACGATCTCGCCGCTCGCGCTCAAATACGCCAACCGGCTCTCGGACCTGCTGTTCGTGGCCGCACGCACCGCCAATGATGATGGCGCAACGGATGTGCTGTGGAAGCCCGGCGTCAATCGATGAGCGCGCGCGGCATCGTCCATCACATCGATCTCACGGTGACAAACCCAACCGCGTCGCGCCCCTTCTACGAAGCCGTGCTCGGCTTCATGGGCTATCACGTGAGCGAGGAATATGGTGAGCGCGGTTACGATTTCGACGTCGCCGATCCGCATTGCTCGATCGGCGTGCGCATCGCCGAAGGTCCGAACGCCGCACGCGCGCATGATCGATATTCGCCCGGCCTGCATCATCTGGCATGGACGGCCGCAAGCCGTAATGACGTCGACGCCATGTATGCGCTGTTGCAGAAGATCGGCGCGCGCGTGCTCGATCCGCCCGCGGATTATCCGCAATATGGCGCAGGCTATTATGCGGTGTTCTTCGCCGATCCGGATGGGCTGAAGCTCGAATTCGTGTTCAAGCCATAACGAAGAACGGCCCGCTTTCGCGGGCCGCTCTCAGCCGGAACAGCGTGAGGCTTAGTGCTTCACGTCGCCCTTGTCGGCCTTGCGCGCGGCGTCTTTCACGTCGCCGAGGGTCTGACGGGCTTCGCCCTTCGCCTTGTCGAC
Source organism: Caulobacterales bacterium (assembly GCA_035548735.1). Classification (GTDB taxonomy): domain Bacteria; phylum Pseudomonadota; class Alphaproteobacteria; order Caulobacterales; family Aquidulcibacteraceae; genus Vitreimonas. The sequence goes on from DASZSK010000059.1 coordinate 9,109, forward strand.
GGCGCCTTCCGCGCGCAGCTTGTCATTGCCGGTGGCTTTGCCGGCGGCGTCTTTCATCGCGCCCGACGCTTTGTCGGCCGCGCCCTTCACATGCTCTTTGTCCATGGTGTCTCTCCTCACAAATGAGAAACACCACCGCCCGAGACCAAGTTCCGCGCGCCGATCAACCTGTAATGTATTGTCCGCCGTTGATCGTCAGCGTCGAACCGGTGATGAAGCCGGCTTCATCGCTGGCGAGATAGGAAACCGCCTTGGCGATTTCTTCCGCGCGGCCAAGGCGGCCGACCGGGATCGTGGCGATGATCTTCTTCAGCACGTCTTCCGGCACGCCCGCCACCATCTCGGTGTCGACATAGCCCGGCGCGATGCAATTCACGGTGATGTTCTTGCCCGCGCTTTCCTGCGCCAGCGCCTTGGTGAAGCCGATCATGCCCGCCTTGGAGGCGGAATAATTGGTCTGCCCAACCTGGCCCTTTTGCCCGTTGATCGAGGAGATGTTGATGATGCGGCCCCAGCTGCGCGCCCGCATGCCTTCGATCACCTGACGCGTCATGTTGAACACGCTGTCCATATTGACGCGGATGACTTCCGACCATTGCTCCTTGTTCATCTTGTGGAAGAAGGAGTCGCGCGTGATGCCGGCATTGTTGACCAGCACGTCGATCGGCCCGAGCTCCGCCTCGACAGCCTTGGCGCAGCGTTCGCAATCTTCCCAGAGGCCGACATTGCCCTTCACGACCATGACGCCGAGTTCGGCTTGCGTCTTGTTCGCGGCCTCGTCATTGCCGGAATAGCCGGCCGCCACCTTGAATCCATCGCTCTTCAGCTTGGCGACGATCGCGTGCCCGATCCCGCGGGTTCCGCCCGTAACGAATGCGACGCGCGCCATGTAACCGCCTCCCTGTCCGCCGCCCAACGCGACGTGTGTGCTTCAAACCTGATTCCACCATGCGCTGCTTGCGCCTTGGCGCAACCACGCCGGAAAAATCTGTTCTGGTCATGCGCGAAATCAAATCGGCGGCGCCGGCCGAGCCATTTTGCCGCGCGTTGCAGCGCGCGGGACACAATTCAAACGCCGGGTAGACGCTAGCTGACCCGCTTTCCCTCAGCGTCGAGAATGAGGCTGCCGTCTTCCTTCGCCAGCGGGCCGGGCGGCCAGCGTTCGAGCAATTCCAGTACGAGTTCGGACGGCCGGCAGAGGCGCACGCCCTTCGGCGTCGCCACGATCGGACGGTTCACCAGCACCGGATGCGCGATCATCGCATCGAGGATCGCGTCATCGGGGACGCCGGGCTCAAGCAGACCAAGCTCCTGCGCCGGCGATTTCGTCTCGCGCAGCGCCGCGCGCGGCGTCAGGCCGGCGGCGGCGAGCAGCGCGAGGAGCTGCGGGCGCGTCCAGCCGGTTTCGAGATACGGGATAATGGTCGGCGCGTAGCCCGCCGCCTCGATGATCGCCAGCACGTTCCGCGACGTGCCGCACGCGGGATTGTGGTGGATGACGATGGGGAAAAAGCTGCTCATGAAGCGCGTCTGTTACCGCTTAATTTCGTCACTGTCAGCGCGCGCCGATCGCCGCTCGCATGTTCTTCGTCTTGCCGATGGCGAAGCGCTTGACCGAAGGGGTCAAAGATGCGCCCAGGCAGCAAATGAAGAGGCTCCTCACAATCGCCGTCGCCACTGTCGCGGCGATGGCCATTTGGACGGTGTTGGTGGCAGTAGGTGCGCGAGAGGGCTGGTTTCGGTCCCTACCGGCGGCGAGAGGCGACACAGCTGGCTTTCTTGCTTGGGCCGAAGGACGTTACGCGGTGGAGTCGCGTGGCAACATCGCGATTGTATTGCTTCAGCGCGGTCACGTGGCAGAAACGTACTTCGCTTCACATGGCCGCCCCGTGGACGGTGACTCCCTTTTTCAGATCGCCTCCATGAGTAAGTGGGTGACCGCGTGGGGCGTCATGCGACTGGCCGAGACGGGTCGCATCGATCTCGACGCGCCCGTGTCGCGCTACCTCACGCGCTGGCGTCTGCCGCCGAGTTCGTTCAACAACGATGATGTCACCATACGCAGGCTACTTAGCCACTCGGCGGGCTTAACCGACGGCCTGGGCTTCCGTGGGTACGTCCCGGGTGAACCGCTCCCGACCGTCGAACAAGAACTGACGCGCGCATCGGATGCGTTGCCGGGCGCATCGGGCGTCGTTCGTGTCGGCGCGCGCCCAGGTTCAACGTGGCGCTATTCAGGCGGCGGCTATCTGGTGTTGCAGCTTCTCGTCGAAGAGGTCACGCACCAGCCGTTCAACACCTATATGCAAACCGAAGTGCTGCGGCCGCTTGGAATGACCCACTCGACGTTTGTGGATCCCGATCCTAACCGTTTGGCGGATTTCTACGCGCCCGACGGCGCTCTCGCGACGCACTACCGCTTCACGGCGTTGGGCGCCGCTTCGCTTTACACTTCCCCGGCCGATTTCACGCGCTTTGTGCAAGCGCAAGTGCGCGGGCCTGACGGCGCGCCGCCCGGACGCGGTGTTCTAAGCCCCGCAACAATCGCCGCAATGCGCACGCCACACGCTTTTCTTTACGGACTGCCGGTGTGGGGACTGGGAGAGTCGCTTTACGCCCCCGATGGCTCGGGCAGCTTCGTCATCGGCCATGACGGCGGCAATTTCCCCGCCATCAACACGACCGCGCGTATTGATCCAGCCACCGGCGACGGCGTCATCGTGCTCGAGACCGGCAGCGCCACTTTGGCGAGAGAAATCGGCGGTGAATGGTTGCATTGGCGAACAGGAAAAGTCGGCCTTGATACGCTCGTCGTTTTCGATCAACGCAATATCCTGATTGCGCTCGCATCAGGCGCGCTTGTCATCGTTATTGGAATGATCGCGCTCGTGTGGGTGGAGCGCCGGCGCCGATACACGGCTTTGAGCCTCGGCTGAGGTGTTAGGGCGAGAAGCGGACGCTACCGCTCCACGCACATGGCGATGCCCATGCCGCCGCCGATGCAGAGCGTCGCGAGGCCGCGCTTCACGTTGCGGCGCTTCATTTCATAAAGCAGCGTCGTCAGCACGCGCGCCCCCGACGCGCCGATCGGGTGGCCGATGGCGATGGCGCCGCCATTGACGTTCACGATCGCGGGATCCCAGCCCATGTCCTTGTTCACCGCGCAGGCTTGCGCGGCGAAGGCTTCATTGGCTTCCACCAGTTCGAGATCGGAGACTTTCCAGCCCGCCTTCTCCAGCGCGCGCCGCGAGGCCGGGATCGGCCCCGAACCCATGATCGCCGGATCGACGCCCGCCGTCGCCCACGAGACGATGCGCGCCAGCGGCTCAACGCCGCGCTCGGCGGCGCGCTTGCCGCTCATCAGCACGACGGCGGCGGCGCCGTCATTGATGCCCGACGCGTTGCCGGCGGTGACGCTGCCGTCCTTCTTGAAGGCGGGCTTCAGCCCCTTCACCGCGTCGAGCGTCGCGCCGATGCGGATGTATTCGTCATTCTCGACGATCGTATCGCCCTTGCGGCCCTTGATCGTGACCGGCGCGATCTCGTCCTTGAAGCGCCCGGCCTTCTGCGCGGCTTCCGCCTTGTTCTGTGATGCGACGGCGAACGCGTCCTGCTCTTCGCGGGTGATCTGCCACTTCTCGGCGACGTTCTCGGCGGTGACGCCCATGTGATAGCCGTGGAAGGCGTCCCACAGGCCGTCCTTCAGCATCGTGTCGACGAGTTCGAGGCCGCCCATCTTCTGCCCCGCGCGCAGATGCGCGGCGTGCGGCGCCATGCTCATGCTTTCCTGCCCGCCCGCGACGATGATGTCGGCGTCGCCCGTCTCGATCTGCTGAGCGCCCACCGCCACGGCGCGCAAGCCCGAGCCGCACAATTGGTTAAGCCCCCAGGCGGTCGTCGCATGCGGCGTCCCCGCCGCGATGGCCGCCTGCCGCGCCGGGTTCTGGCCTTCGCCGGCCGAAAGAATCTGGCCGAGGATCACTTCGTTGACCTCGGTTGCATCGACCTTGGCGCGCTGCAGCGCGGCCGCGATCGCGGTCTTGCCGAGTTCGTGCGCCGGCGCCGCAGCAAAAGCGCCGTTGAAGCTGCCGACCGGCGTGCGGGCTGCGGAGGCGATGACGACATCGGTCATGGGGCGAATTCCTTGCGTCCTGAGCGGAAACTTCCGCTGCTATCGCACAGGTGGGACGCGAATTCCACGCGCGCTACTCTTGCATTCAGCAAAATTGGACACCAGATTTGCGTCGGAATGCGCGAAAACAGCGCGTTCATCTTGCAATGCGGCGAAGGAAAGAAGATTTTGGTCAGGCCGCCCGTCTTCGCGGGCGCCAGAAGAAGGTAACAACCCGTGGCCGATGCGAATGGCGGACGACCCAAAGGGGCAGAACCGGCGCCGGAAGGCTCGGGCGAGCCCGTCGTCATCAAGAAGTACGCCAACCGCCGGCTCTACAATACGGCGACCAGCTCGTATGTGACGCTCGAACATCTCTCGGACATGGTCCGCGAAGGCGTCGACTTCACCGTCCAGGACGCCAAGACCGGCGAGGACATCACCCGCTCGGTGCTCACGCAGATCATCTTTGAGCAGGAAAGCCGGGGTCAGAACCTGCTGCCCGTCCAATTCCTGCGCCGCCTCATCCGCTTCTATGGCGACAGCATGCAGGGCTTCCTGCCCCCCTATCTCGAAATGAGCATGGAAAGCTTCGCCAAAAGCCAGGAGCAGATGCGCGAGCAATTCCAACGCGCTTTTGGCGGCAAGACGCCAATGGCCGCGTTCGAAGAGCAGGCGCGCCAGAACATGCAGCTGTTCCAGCAGGCGCTGTCGATGTGGGCGCCGTTCGCGCCGGGCCTGTCCGGCAAGCCGGCCGCCAAGCCCGAGGAAGGCCCCGCCAGCGAAGAACAGCTGACCGAACTGCGCCGTCAAGTCGAAGCCATGCAGAAACAGCTCGAGGCGCTCTCCGGTCCCGGCCGCAAGCCGGGCGCTTAAGCCCTCAGGTGCACCACTCCACCCAGTGCGAGTGGTTCTCGATCCGCGCTGAATAAGACGCCCCCAAACAATCGGTCAGCGCGCTCAAAAACGCGCTTACCGCCGCCTGCAACGCCGCGCCGCCTGTGACCAAGGCGGCGATGATCGCCGCGATCAGCCCTGCGGTCGCCGCGCGATTGATGCAATCGTTGATCGCGCCCTCGTCCGGCCCCTCCACCACCAGAGTCAAGGTATGGTGAAGCTTCTTCATGCGCACGGAAATGACGCTGCACATGCCGATCGGCTGGAAGCTGTCGTCATACGAGGCGATCTCCCGCCGCACGATCACATGCCCAGCCGCTAACGCCTCCGTGTTCACGAGGGCCATGGGCTCGACCGGCGCCAACTTCACCGACGCCGCGGCCTTCGTCACTTGCGCCACCATGTCGTTGGTCTCGGCTTCGACGCGGACGCCTTTGAAGCCCGGCGGCACGTGCAGGCTGGTCCAAGCCGTGACCGGCAACTCCAGGTCAAGCGCCCGTTCGACCGGCGGGTCGCCATAGAAGTCGAATGCCCAGATCCCGTCGGGGGGCGGCGCGATGTAGAAGCGCTGCGCCAGACTGACGCCGGTCCATCCCGACGTGCTCACCATTCCGGTGGCGCATACGATGGCCCGGCCCTGAAACGGGGCCGGAAATAAGAACAGCGAAACGTCGGTAACTCTTTGAATGTGCCGCATGGAAAGCCCCCCGGCTTGCAACGGCAAAACCCTGCCACAACTTTAAGTTGTTAACAACGACAAGCCGCGACGATTTGGTTAACGCCGCGTTTGGCATGGGTCCTGCACCGGCGGGCCCATGATCACCGGCCGCCGCAGCACCGACTGGCTTCGCGACGCCGCCGCCTCCCGCGGCGAAGGCGATCGCCGCGGCGCGGACCGCCGCGCCAGCGACCGCCGCGCGCCGCGTCGTCGCTTCGATCCGCTGTTCATGGCGACCTTGGTGAATCAGGTCGCGACACCCGAGCCGCTCGCCGCCTTTGGATATGAGACAGCGCCCACGCCCATGCGCCCGGGGCTGGTCGTCAATCTGCGCACATGATGCGCGCACTGGCCCCCCTTCAGCGGGTCAGGCTCGATCTCTGGATCGATTTCGTGATCGCCCTGGCGCTCGGCCTTTGGTGCATGTGAGGCGCGGACGCGCGCCTTAGTGATTGCCGGCGAATTCCACGTCACGCCGCGCCGACACGATCGTCACCACCACGCCCGCCAGCACGTCCAGCAGCGACATGATGAGGATGAAGAAGAAGGTGGAGGTCGCAAACGCCGGATGCAGCAGGAATTCCACCAGGCAGATGATGAACACCAGCATCGACAGCGCGTGGTTGAAGATCGCCGAGGTGCCGGTGGACGTGGACTTCAACAGCTCGATGAACAGCAGAACGAGCGAGATCAGGATCAAGAGATCGCCGAACGAAAACAGCCATTCCACGGTCTGCGTGGCGCCGGCGACGCCGCCGGGCACGGCTTCGCTCGACGCCATCGGCACCCGTAGAAACACGCCATTGCGCAGATGTTCGCGGATTTCAGCGCCGGGCGTCGAGCCCTGGCCCGCCGTCGAGGCGAAAGCCCAGATGTTGTAGATCAACACCGGGATCAGGATCAGCGGAAAGACGTTGAAGATCGCGCCCATCGAAGTGTCCCCTCATCTTCGCGGAGCGCCTGCGCGCCGCTCAGAACCGATAGTCCGCGCGGAGCGTCCTGACTTCCCCGTCAGAACTCGTCCGCACCGCCGGGATTTTTCGCCCGGCTCCGCAGCCACATCACGCCGAACAAGTCCGACGCATTCGCCGCCAGCCGCCCGAGATTAGTATATTTCGAGCGTCCGGCGCCGCGTGGACGATGGTTAACATCCAAAAACTCGACCGCATAGCCTTCGCGCAACATCAAAGCAGGCATGTAGCGGTGCATGTGATCGAAGTACGGGAGCAGCAGAAACGCCTCCCTTTTGAACACTTTGACGCCGGAACCCGAGTCGTCGGCCCCGTCTTTCAGCAGCGCCTTGCGCACCCCGTTGGCGAGCCGCGAGGCGACCCGCTTGCCCCAATCGTCGCGCCGCTTTGCGCGGCGTCCGCCGACCATCCCGAGGTTCGAGGGCGCGTCGAGCCGGGTGAGCCGGGTGTAGAGCTTGGGCAGGTCGGCGGGGTCGTTCTGCCCATCGCCGTCCAGCGTGCCGATGATCGGGGCCCGGGCGGCGATGACGCCGGTCCGCACCGCGCGGCTCTGACCGGCGTTCTTGCGGTGCCCCAGCAAGCGAAGCGTGGGCAATTCGGCCTTGAGCGCGGCCAGCTCGGCCCGCGTATCGTCGCGGCTGGCGTCATCGACGAAGATCATTTCATAGGAGCGACCATCGAGCGCCTGGGCGATCTCGCGCGCCAGCGCGGCGGCGTTGCCGCTTTCGTCGCGCACCGGCACCACAACGCTGAATTCAATCGGTTCGGCCAAGAAAGAGCCCTAAGAGGAGGAAGCCGGTCCTCTTAGCGATGGTTTGGAGCGCTGGCGAGGCCGTCTGCAGCCCGGGCTGCAAGACAAGGCGGGCCGAACCCGTCTATCTCGGCAGCCATGGCGCCGCCGCCGGTCCCTTCGCTGTTCGAGCAATTCGCCCGCGGCTGGCGCGGCTACGCGCTGATCGCCCTGATCGCGCTCGCGAGCGCGCTGCCGGGCGTGGGGCGCATGCCGGTCATGGACCGCGACGAGGCGCGCTTCGCTCAGGCCAGCCGGCAAATGCTGGAGACGGGCGATTTCGTCCGCATCCGCATCCAGGGCGAGGCCCGCAACAAGAAGCCGATCGGCATCCACTGGCTGCAGACCGCCGCCGTAGAGGCAAGCCTGCCGTTCACCGGCGGGCGCTTGAACGAAATCTGGGCCTACCGGCTGCCCTCGGTGCTCGGCGGCATGCTCGCCGGCATGGCCGCGTTTTGGGCGGGAACGGCGCTGATGGGCCGCCGCGCCGCCTTCATGGGCGCAGCGCTCTTTTCCACCGGCGTGCTGATGGGCTTCGAGGCGATGACCGCCAAGACCGACGCTATGCTCGTGGGCTTCACCACGGTCGCCCTGGCGGCGCTGGCGCGGCTCTACGCGCAGCGACCAACCTTCTCCCTGGCGGAGCAGGTGGCCGCGAAGCGGCCGGATGGGGGGCGAGCAACAGATGCCGGCGTTGCGGTTGCTGAACGCCCCTCACCCCCTTCCCCCTCCCCACCAGCGGGAGGGGGAAATGGACTCGCATTGATGTTCTGGGTGGCGCTCGGCGCGGGCGTACTGACCAAGGGGCCGGTCACGCCATTGGTCGCGGGCCTTTCGCTTGCGGCGCTCGCATTGTGGGAGCGGCGCCTCGTCTGGATGCGCGCGCTGCTCTGGTGGCCGGGCCCCGCGCTCGCCGCGCTGATCGTCGCGCCATGGCTGATCGCCATCGGCCAGGCCACGCATGGCGGCTTCTTTGCGGCGATGTTCGGCGGCGACATCGCGCCAAAAATCGCCGGTGGTCAGGAGGGACACGCTTCGCCGCCGGGCTACCACACGCTGCTGCTGCCGGCGCTCATCTTCCCCGCCACGTTTGCGCTGCCGGCCGCGGCGCGCCTTGCATGGCGCCTCTTCAGAACGCCGCGCAGCGAGCCCGCGCCTTTGCGCTTCTTGCTCGCCTGGGCGCTGCCCACGTTCGTCGCCTTCGAGCTGCTCCCCACCAAACTCGCACACTACACGCTGCCGACTTATCCGGCGATCGCGCTGCTGTGCGGCGCTGCGGCGTTCATGTCCTGGCGCGAGCATTGGCGTTGGACCAAGGCGATCGGCATCGCGCTGTTCGCCCTGGGCGGCGCGGCGCTCGTCGCCGTGCTTGCGTTCGGCGCAACCTACATGCCGGGCGACGCGGCGGCCGCGTTGCGTCGCGAAATCCAAGCCGCCTTGCTGGGCGGCGGCGTTCTCATCGCCGGCCTCATCGTGATTTCCGTGTTCACGCAACCGTTCGTGCGCGCAGGCGCCGCGATCATCGCCGCCGTCGCGCTCTCTTACATGTTGCGCGAGCACGTGCTGCCGGAGGCGCGTTCACTGCATGTCAGCGCCGAAGCCGAAGCCGCGTTGACGCGCGCGCGTCTCACGCCGAGCGCAACGCGTCCGCTCTGGGTGATCGGCTATCGCGAAACCAGCCTGATCTTCCTCACCCGCACCGACATCCGTCTCGCCACGCCCGGTGACGCCGGCCACAACGCCGCCGTCGGCGACGCATTGATCGTGGAAGGACGCCGGCTGCCGGAAACCGATGCTGAGCTCGCCGCGCGCGGCCTTGTGTTCGCGCAGCATGGCGCGCCTGTGACCGGGCTCGACTACGGCAACGGCCATCACGTCGCGTTGTTTGTTGGTGAAGTGGCGCCGACGCCCGCCGACTAGCGACGACGCCGGACGGGCTTTGGTTTCGGCTTCGGCGGGCGTCCGCCGATCAGATCGCGCAGCCCAAGGATCGTCGCCAGCGCCGGCCGGGCGATCGCCGCGAACGCGCGCTGCACGGGCGTGCGCGCGCTCTTCGCGACGAACAGCGCGAGGCCCTGCGCTTCGCGCCGATTCGACAGGAGCGACACGCCGAGTTGCACGCCCGAAGCCGCGGGTTGGAACAGCACGCGTCCGCCGGCCTCGCCGGCGCGGCGGCACAGATCGAGATCGGCGGCGTCGGTGGCGAAACCTTCGTCGAAGCCGTCGAGATCGTGAAAGTCACTGCGCGGGATCAGCATAAACGCCGACGATACGGCCGCCACCGGCGTGGCTTCGCCATGCTCGGCGTTCCGCCCGCGCCGCCGCTTCGGCGCCGGTTTGGGACCCGGCCAATCCAGCGCCACCGCCACCGCCGACCACGCGGTCAGCGCCCCGCAACGCGCCGCGCGCCGCTCGCGCCCGTTCGCATCCGTCAGACGTCCGCCGACGATCCAGGGCGCCGGCGCGCCGCCGCCGGCGGCCGCCATGCGCGCCACCGCGCCACGCTGCAGCACGACGTTCGGATCGAGAAACAGAAGCCAGCGTCCGCGCGCTTTCGCAGCGCCGAAATTCGCCGCCGCGGCCAGACCCAGTTCGCGCTCGGAACGGATCACTTTCACATCGCGACGATCGGCCTGCAGCGCCCGCAACGCCGAACCGATCGGCGGCGGATTGGCGTTATCGACAATGATCAGCTCATCGATCCACGGTTCGGCCAACGCGCTGCGCAAGCAAAGATCGAGCGATTGCCCCGTCTGGCGCGCCACCACGACGGCGGACACACGCGGCTCCAGCGCGACCGTTGCCGAGCGCTCTCTTGAGGGAAACCGATCCACCGCGTCTCCTGCCGCTCCGTTGAGGGACCGGGCGTCGACTCCCATCCTGTCGCGCACAAAGCGGCGCGTCTAGGGCGATCCGTCCAGGAACCCTGCACAAATCGCCCCGCTGCCGCTTCCATTACCGAGGTTTCAGGTCAGGCGGCGCCGCCTCTTCGGTGAGCGAAGCGAGCGCTTCGTCGAGCGCCACCACCGATTGCGCTTCCCCACCCAAGCGACGGAGCGCGACTTGGCCGCTCTCGGCTTCCTTTTTGCCGACCACGGCGATCACCGGGACCTTCGCCAACGAGTGCTCCCGGATTTTGTAGCCAACCTTCTCGTTGCGCAGGTCCGTTTCGACGCGCAGTCCCTTGGCGCGCATCGCCGCGGCGACCTCATGCGCATAAGCGTCCGCGTCGGACGTGATCGTTGCGACCACGACCTGCACCGGCGAGAGCCACATCGGAAACGCGCCCGCGTAATGCTCGATCAGCACGCCGATGAAGCGTTCGAGCGAGCCGAGGATGGCGCGGTGGAGCATCACCGGGCGATGCTTCTGCCCGTCTTCACCCACATATTCCGCGTCAAGCCGTTCCGGCAGCACGTAATCGAGCTGGATCGTGCCGACCGTCCATTCGCGCCCGATTGCGTCCTTGATGGCGAAGTCGAGCTTCGGCGCATAGAAAGCGCCGTCGCCTTCGGCGATCACCGGCTCGACGCCCGCCTTGCGCGCCGATTGCAGCATCTGGTTCTCGACCTTGTCCCAGAACTCATCCGTCCCGGCGCGCTTTTCAGGACGCGTGCCGAGCGCGATGTGATCGGTCTGCAAGCCGAAATCGCTGTGCACGGAGCGCGCAAGCTCGATGAAGCGCGCGGTTTCCTCTTCGATCTGATCCTCGCGGCAGAAGATGTGCGCATCGTCCTGGGTGAAGGCGCGCACGCGCATCAGCCCATGCAACGCGCCGGACGGCTCGTAGCGGTGACACGCGCCGAACTCCGCCATGCGCAGCGGCAGATCGCGATAGGATTTCTGACCGAAGCGGAAAATCTGCACGTGGCCCGGACAATTCATCGGCTTCATCGACAGCATTTCGCCTTCGACGGTTTCGCAGACGAACATGTTTTCGCGATACTTCTCCCAGTGCCCGGACTTCTCCCAGAACACGCGGTCAAGCACTTGCGGCGTGCGCACTTCGACATAGCCCGCAGCGCTCAAGCGGCGGCGCATATAAGCCTCGATCGTGCGCCACAGCGTCAGGCCCTTTTCGTGCCAGAACACCATGCCTTTGCCCTCTTCCTGCATGTGGAAAAGGTCCATCTGGCGCCCGAGTTTGCGGTGATCGCGCTTCTCGGCTTCTTCGAGCCGCTTCAGATAATCTTCGAGCTGCTTCTCATCGGCCCAGGCGGTGCCGTAGATGCGCTGCAGCTGCGCATTGCGATGATCGCCGCGCCAATAAGCGCCGGCGAGCTTCATCAGCTTGAACGCCTTGCCCAGCTTGCCGGTCGAGGGCATGTGCGGCCCGCGGCAAAGGTCAGCCCATTCTTGCCCATGCGCATAGACCGTGATCGGCTCGTCCTTCGGCAGATCGCGGATGATCTCGGCCTTGTAGGCTTCGCCTATATTCTCGAAATGCGCGATCGCGTCGTCGCGGTCCCAGACCTTGCGCTCGATCGGCAGATCGCGATCGACAATCTCCCTCATGCGCTGTTCGATCTTCGGAAAGTCCTCGACCGAAAACGGCGTCATGCGCGCGAAGTCGTAATAGAAGCCGTCTCCGATCACGGGGCCGATCGTCACCTGCGTGCCGGGGAAAAGCTCCTGCACCGCTTGCGCCAGCACGTGCGCCGCATCGTGACGGATCACTTCAAGTCCATCGGCGCTGTCGCGCAGCACCAGTTCGAGTTTGGCGTCGTGCTCGATCGGCCGCGTCAAATCCCACCACGCGCCGTCGACCTTCGCGGCGACCGCCTTCTTCGCCAACGATTTGGAAATGCCTTCCGCGACCGCCAGCGGCGTGACGGCGGCGTCATACGAACGCTGCGCGCCATCGGGAAACGTCAGGGAGATGCTCATGATGTCTCTTTTTCGGATGCTGAAACGTCGCGGTTGCGCCACGACCAGTCGCCATAGCGCCAGGGCCGCCACCACGAATTGCGCTTGAGCTTGTTCGGCGCCGGGTCATAGCCCGAACCGCCCAGCGGGTGACAACGGCAGAGCCGCGCCGCCGCCATCCAGCTTCCCGCCCACGCGCCGTGAAAACGGATCGCGTCGGCGGCGTAGCTGGAGCATGTCGGCAGATAGCGGCAACCGCGCCCGACCAGGGGCGACAGCGTCCACTTATAGACCTGGATGAGGCCCAGAAGGCCCCGGGCTGGCAGGCTCGGCGACATGCGTCACACACTCAAGATCATGGAATGAACGACCGGGACGCATGCGCAGCCGCTGCGGCGCGCCCGATCCCGCGCCGCCGGCTTCAGCAGGTAGTCGTCGTCAAGCCGCGAAACATGGGAGCGATATAGCGGCGTCGGGCGCGCGGCTCAACCACCAGCGAACCTCAGCCGAAGCGCTCGCCGACCAGTTGCTCACTCTTCGCCCAAAGCGCCTTGGCGCGTTCGGGATCGATCGCATAGGGGCGCACGCCGTCCAACACGTCGGGGCGGCGGCCGTCATTCAGCGCGCCGACGCGGCAATCCTCGCAATAGCGTCCGCCCACCGCGTCGGCGTCCGCCACGACGCCGGCCCAGACTGACGTCGCCGCGCCTTGCGGGATGGATTTGAACTGGAACGGCGGCAGACCCGCCTTCTCGCGGTCGGCGCGGATGCGGTTGAACAATTGCATCAGCGCTTCTTTTCCCATGTGCCGCGAGAGTTCCGTCTCGATCGCGCCGGGATGCACGGCGGTCGCGCGCACGCCGCGCGCCTTGTGGCGGCGATCGAACTCCACCGCGAACAAGATGTTGGCGGTCTTCGAGCGCCCATAGGCCGCGTACGGCGTGTATTCCGT
>DASZSK010000060.1:0-3606 GCA_035548735.1 Caulobacterales bacterium
GTCGCATCGGCTTTCTCCACCGCCAGCTGTTCGCCCAGACGATGGCGCTTTGCGGTCGCGGCTTCGCCGGAATAATCCTCCGGCTGCGGATTGACCGGCGCGGCTGGCAAGGGCGGGCGATCGCTCCACACCGCGTCGATGGGGTTCGGCGCGACCGGCACGAGGTCCGCACCGGCGGCGTCGGCTGCCGCGCGCAATTTTGTCAGCGCGTCGGGGCTGAAGAGTTTGGGATCGTACCCCAGCCGAGCCCCCTTCGCCGCGCGCTCGCGCACATAGGCCGCCGGGCCGCCCTCGACGAGGTCACGGTGCGCGAACAATTCGCCGTCAACCTGGGCGCGGACCTGCAGCGTGTAGCGGCCGTCCACGAACACGGCGGCCTCGTCCTTCAGCACCACTGCCGCGCCGGCGGAACCGGTGAAGCCGGTCAGCCAGGCCAGCCGGTCATAGGCAGGCGGGACGTACTCGTTCTGCCACTCGTCCTCATGGGGCACGATGAAGCCGTCCAGCCCCAATTTGGCCAGCGCTTTGCGTAACAGCGGCAGGTGCTCGCGGCCGAGCGCGGGGCCGCCTGGATCGTCATAGGTCTGGAACAAGGGGAATACCTCCTCGGAGGTTCATTTGGGGTTCAGTGCCGATCAGTTTAGGTGGTCTGGTGCTTTGGTGAAGAGGTGATGCTCAAGCCGATCCGGATCATGGTTGCCGCAGCGGCCGGTCTGCTGGTGCTTTTGGGGGTGGCCTCGGCCCAGGTGCCGGACCCGTTCGCGCGCCAACTGGCCCAGCAGCTGGCGCATGTGGAGCAGCTTGTGCGCGATCAGGGCTACAGCCGCGCCGCGGGCCCCTTCGCTGGCGGGCTGGTGCAACGCCAGAGCCGCCGCTTTCCGGTCACGCTCCGCGCTGGGACAGATTATCGCTTCGTGGGCGTTTGCGACAGCAATTGCCATGATCTCGATCTGCGGCTGTACGATTCCAACAATCAGCTCATCGCCGAAGACACGATGACCGACGATGTGCCGGTCCTGCATGTCGTTCCGCGCGCGACGGGCGTGCACAGCATGGAGGTGTCCATGTATCGATGCGCCGGCGCGAATTGCTATTACGCGGTCAACGTCTACAGCCGCTGAGGCTTCCGCCACACCAGCGTCGCCCACGATTCGCGGCGGATCATCCGTTCCAGCACCAGCCCGCGCGATTGATAGGCGAGCTTCACCAGCGGCGCTTGCGTGCGCAGCAAGCCGGAGAGAATAAGCGTCCCGCCCGGCGCGACAGCTGGTGCGAGGCGCGGGCTCAAACGGATCAGCGGCCGCATCAGGATGTTGGCGAAGACAAGATCGAAGCTTCGGCCCGCGACATAGCGCGCGCCGTCGCCCGCGATCACGCGCACGCGGTTGGCGACGTGATTCTGCTCGGCGTTGATCGTCGCGATCTGCGCGGCGCGGGGATCGATCTCGATCGCCAGCGCTTTGGCGCCGCACTTCGCCGCCGCGATCGCCAGCACGCCGGAGCCTGTGCCGACGTCGAGCACTTTGCGCACGCGGCGGCGGCGCAAAATGCCTTCAAGCGCGATGAGACAGCCCCAGGTCGTGCCGTGGTGACCGGTGCCGAACGCTTCGCTGGCTTCGACCCAAATGCGTTTGCGTCCGCCGCTCACGCCCGCCAGCGCATGCGCGCCGGCGACGACGAAACGGCCCGCGCGCACCGCGGGAAGGCCATCGAGCGCCATCGCCACCCAGTCCGCGGGCTGGATCTCGCTGATGTTGCAGTGAAGCTCCGGCGCCGCCGCGCCAATGATGGCTTGCGCGCTGTCGGCGTCCTGCTCGGTCGGCACATAGACTTCGAGGCGAAAGCGGCTGGGCTCTTCTTCGAACCAGGAGACGGCGTCGGCGGGGGAGGGATCGTGGCGATCCAATTCGTCGGCTGCGGCCTTGATGAGACCAAGCGGGCCGATGGCGGTGAGGAGCAGCATGGCGCCCGCTTAGCCGCTGCGGGCGCGCGTGTCACGGCTCAGCGGCAAGAGTATCCTCAGCTGCGGCCTCGCCTTGAAGACTGCGCTTTCGTCCACATCAAGGCCGCGGCAGCGGTGAGGATGATCGGCAGACTGTTCACGGCGAGATCGAAAGCCAAGCCTCCATTGAGCGTGGCGAGGCCGAGCGCGACCGAGAGGTAGGCAATGGCGATGGTCACAAACAGGTTAAGCCCGGCGAAGGCCAACGCCGGGCCGATGCTGGCGCGTCCACAGGCTTTTGCTGCATAAGCTCCGCCGAAGCCGCACAAGAAAACCGCGACCGCATCTGGCAAGCCGAACTGCCACTGGTCGCCGGCGCCGGGCAGATAGAAAGCCACTTTGCCGAGAGGCTCCCAAAGCGCCGGAATGCTCCAGAGCTGCGTTACGGCGAAGGCGAGAACAAAGAAGATGACGCTCGCCCTGACCGCGCCGGCCGGCGCGGGTTTCGCTGCAACCGCGGCTTCGCGCGCGTGCGCCGGCGGGTCGGGCGGGGCGGGACGAACCGCGTCGACGGAGGCAAGCTGGTCGCGTACGAAGCCGGCGAAGGCGCCGCGCGGGTGCGCGCGCAGGAAAGCCTGAAGCGCCGGTGTGTTGTTGGCGATTTGCGCGGCTTTGAACGCTTCAAGCTCGGCCGCCGAGGCTTGGCCTTCCGTACTTTGCGGCGCAGCGCCCAGTCTGCCTTTGCGTCCGACACGCTCCTCGACGGCGCGGACCAGATTGGCGAAACCCTGATGCGAAAGCTCGCCTTCCCAATGCGAGAGATCGTCGGTGTGGATTTGCCCGAAACCGAACGGGAGCTGGACGTCGTCGATGCGTGCGGGGCAAAGCTTCCCTTGCGACTTCGCGTAGGTCGCCTCGTCCATGACGAAATCGCTTTCGACGGCCTTCGCGCTCCAGAGCACGATCGCGGCGCGGCACTGATCGATCACCGCGCGTATGACGTTTCTGTAGCGGTCTCCTGATAGAAGTTCGAAATCCCACCAGACGTCGAAGCCAAGCTGGTGCAGCGCGCTGGCGAGCCGCTCCGCGCTCTGCCGGTCCTCACGCTTGTAGGAGATAAAGATGTCCGCCATCGCCCGCGCGAAGCCTAGCGCCGCCGCTCGCGAAGTGGAAGATGATTGCGGTGCGGCGAACCGGGGGGCCTATCGGCGTTTGGGGCACACACCCCAGTTTTGTCGGCAAAGCTGGCCGGGTTTCATGAGTTCGCACGTTCCCGCCAAATGCGAGGGCATGTCCGCCGGCGCGCCGGGCGGCTTCATCGGCAACGGTTCGCCTGGTGCGTAGAGCAGGATGTCGGGCGCATAGTCGGGATTGTCCGGGTCATCAGACAAGAGATCGAAATTGTCGATGTCGGAGACATCGCTGACGACTTCGCTGACGGCCCCGTCGGGATCGACCTTGAGCCAGGAAAACCCGAAGGCGCTGCAATCGCTGATGAGCAGCGAACGCCCGAGCGCGTGCGCCACAAGACGCATGAATGCGAGTTCGCTGATGTTGGTCGGCAAGGCGGGGCCGTAGAGTTCAAGATCGAGTCCGAAGCGGCCTTTGCGTTTGATCCACTCGATGACGAGATCGCCATCGCTCAGCACTTGGTGATCGATGAC
>DASZSK010000061.1:0-16115 GCA_035548735.1 Caulobacterales bacterium
AAGAAAGCGCAGGCCGCGCTGGCCTATTGGACGTGGCTCTCCGTCGGCGTGGCCGCGCTGATCGGTTTCGTCGCTTACAGCTTTATTGAACGCGGGCTCGCGCCGTAACGGCGACTAGTGGTCGTCGTGACCGGCGCCTTCGGCCAGAACGAATCGCCGGTCGCAATAGAGGCACTCGACGAAATTCTCTTCGCCCATGTCGTAATAGACGACCGGGTGCCCGAGCGGGCCGCCGCCGCCATCGCACTTCACGCGGCGCGTCGTCACCGTGAACACTTCCGGCGCCGGCAGCGCGTCCGGGTCGCCGGGCGTCGAGGAATCGGTGCGCGGATTCTGAGGCAGTTTATGCATGGGGTTGAAGGTCCTTCGGCGGCCCCGTACCTAAAGCGCATCGCGCGCGGGCGCAATGCGCCCCTCTTGTCCCAAGGTCCCGCATGCTCGCCCCCAAACCGCAGCCCGAATTCGCCATCGAAGCCCGGGGGCTGGACAAAACCTACAAGGCGCAGGGGAAGTCCGAGGCCAAGCACGCCCTCAAGGGCATCGATCTGGCGATCCCGCGCGGCTCGTTCTTTGGATTGCTTGGCCCCAACGGCGCCGGCAAATCGACCTTCATCAACATCCTCGGCGGGCTTGTCGTGAAATCCGGCGGCACGGCGAAAATCTGGGGCCACGACATTGACGCCGATCCGATGAATGCGCGCGGCGCCATCGGCATCGTGCCGCAAGAAATCAACGTGGACCCGTTCTTCAGCCCGGCCGAGACCCTGGAAATCCAGGCTGGCTATTACGGCGTGCCGAAGGGCGAACGTCAGACCGAACAAATCCTGCGCGCCGTCGGCTTGTGGGACAAGCGCGACGCCTACGCGCGCACGCTCTCCGGCGGCATGAAACGCCGTCTCTTGGTGGCGAAAGCGATGGTGCATGCGCCGCCGGTGCTGGTGCTCGACGAACCGACCGCCGGCGTCGACGTCGATCTGCGCCGTCAACTTTGGGACTATGTGCGCGGCTTGCATGCGCGCGGCGTGACGATCGTGCTCACCACTCACTATCTCGAAGAAGCGCAGGAGCTTTGCGACACCATCGCCATCATCAATCATGGCCAGGTGATCGCCTGCGAACCGACGCACAAGCTGATCGGCCGGCTCGACCAGAAGACCTTGGTGGTGACGCCGCAATCGCCGCTCGGGCTGCCGCTCTCCGGTTTCGAGGACGTGACGACCGGCATGCGTCCGACCGGCGCGCTCGCCGTAACCTATCGCACCAGCGAGCATTCGGTGGAGGAAATGCTGGACCGCGTGCGCCGCGCCGGCATCGCCATCAAGGACCTCTCCATCGAGGAGCCCGACCTCGAAGACGTGTTCGTCGAAATGACGAAAAGCACGTGATCTCGATGAACACGCAGACCGTCGCCTTCTATTCCGCGCTGTCGCTGATCGCCGGCATTCTCATTCCGATCCTCGCGGCGCTTTCCGGCGCAATGGGGCGCACGCTGGGCAATCCCTCCATCGCTGCGCTGATTACGACGGGCGGCGCGTTCGCGCTGGTGCTGGCTTATACGTTGGCGAGCGGGCCGCTGCGTGTGGCGCCCGGCTCGTTTGCGCTGCTGACGCCGCTGCAGATGGCCGCCGGCTTCGGCATGGCCTTCTACGTCACGAGCATCACCTTCCTCGCGCCGCGCTTCGGCGTCGGCAATGCGGTGATGCTGGTCGTCGCCGCGCAGATCGCCTCATCGGCCGCGATCGATCATTTCGGCCTGTTCGGCGCGCCACAGAAACCGATCGACTGGCTGCGCGCGCTCGGGCTCGCGGTGATGGTGGTGGGCGTGGTGATCGCTCAGCTCGCCGCGAACGGACGCCACCCCTTGGCGCAGACAAAATAGAAAAACGGCCGGCGATCCCCTGACCGCCGGCCGTCTCATTCCCCCGCTGTCCTGCCGGACCAGCGTAGTTCTGGTTGGCGCGCGCGATGCGCGCCAGGCGCGCCTTAGCGGCCGCCCATCACCGCTTGCTTCATCACCGACGATTGGCGGAAAGCGAGCTTCTTCGACGCCTTGATCTTCACCGGTTCGCCCGTCTGCGGGTTGCGGCCCATGCGGGCCTTGCGCGCGCGGATCAGGATCATGCCGAGATCGCCGATCTTCACCTTCACGCCCTTGAGGACGTGGGCTTTGACGACATCGAGATAGCCTTCGACGAACGCCTTTGCTTCCGACTTCTTCATGCCGTTATGGTCGGCGACGGCTTGGAGCAGCGCGCTTGCCGTGATGGTCTTGCCGGCCGGGGCCGTGACCTTGATGGCCTTCTTCGCCGGAGCCGCGGCGACCTTCTTCGTCGCCTTCTTCGCCGGCGCCTTCTTGGCCGCCTTCTTCATCGCTTTACGTGCCATGTGTTCATTCCCCTTCGCAAAGTTTGTGTCGCGTTAAGCTTCAAGAACCGGCGGCCTCAAGATCGACGTTGCGAACTTTCGACCGTCCAGCTGGCTTTGGAATGCCAGCCAAGTCTTGAAAGAACGTGACTGAAAAAGGCTCCTTCCCCGCAAAAACCCGCGTTTTTCGCGGCTTTTCGCGACTCGGGAGCGATTCCCTCGCATTTCGCGGGCAAGCACGCAATGCGGAAAGCCGCATTTCATGCGGGTTTTTCACAGTGTGGCGTTGTCGCGCCGCGCCGACGCAACCTCGAATCTGGCCAAATCAGCCACTTTTCCCCAAAAAACGCGCTGTCTTGTCGCGCGCGGCTCAGCGCAGGCCCATGCGAATAGCGCCGTCGAGACGCACGTCTTCGCCGTTGAAATAAGGATTTCTCAGCATTTCGAGGGCGAGCGAGGCGTATTCGTCTGGGCGACCGAGTCGCTTCGGGAACGGCACGCCGGCGGCGAGCCCTTCCCGCACCTTCTCCGAAGCGGCCAGCATCAGCGGCGTTTCGAACGTGCCGGGAAGGATGGTGTTGACGCGAATGCCTTCACTGGAAAGGTCGCGCGCGATCGGCAGCGTCATGCCGACCACGCCGCCCTTCGAGGCGGAATAAGCCGCCTGGCCGATCTGTCCGTCTTCGGCTGCGACCGAGGCCGTCATCACCATCGCGCCGCGTTCGCCGCCCTCGAGCGGTTCCAGCGTCAGCATGCCGGCCGCGCTTTTGGCCACGCAACGAAACGTGCCGACCAGATTGATCTGGACTGTGAGGTTGAAGAGTTCGAGCGGAAAGTGGCGGATCTCGCCCGTTTCCTTCGCGCGGCTCGCCGTCTTCACCGCGCTGCCGACGCCGGCGCAATTCACCAGGATGCGCTCCTGACCATTGGCCGCGCGCGCCGCCGCGAAACCGGCGTCCACGCTCTCATCGCTCGTGACATCCACTCTGCAGAACACCGCGCCGAGCTCATCCGCCGTGGCTTGGCCTTTGACGTCGTCGCGATCGAAGATCGCAACCTTCACGCCCTCCTTGCGCAAGGCGCGCGCTGTCGCCGCGCCAAGTCCTGAAGCGCCGCCCGTCACTACGGCTGCGATGTCCGACGAAAGTTTCATGTCATGCTCCTTTGCGGCGCGCACTTTATGCACGCGCCGCGGCTTGTCGAATCCGGAGCAGGCGCGAACCTATTGGTTCGCGTTGTCAGGCGTCTCATCGGGCAAGCGCGGCCGACGCGCTGGCGGCGGCGGCGACGGCGGAGCGGGAGGCGCCGTTGCGGGAGGTGGCGGCGGCGGCGCAACGGCGGGCGGTGGCGGCGGCTTCACGCCTTGCGGCGGCGGCGGTGGAGCGGGCGGCGGCGTCACCACCGGCGGCGGTGGTGTAACAGGCGGTGACGGCGGCGCTTCAATCACGCGCGGCGGCGGTGGCGTCGGCGGGTGCATGTCGCCGTTGTCCGAGCGATGCGGCGGCCGCGTGATCGGCGGCGGCGGCGCAGGCGGAGGCGGCGGAGTGACCGGTGGAGGCGGCGGCGTCACTGGCGGAGGCGGCGGGGGCCCGTGCGGCGGCGGCGGCGGAAGCGGCGGCCGCGGCGGCGGATTTTGCAGGCGGATCAGCTCGTCGCGGCGGCGTTGCGCTTCGCCATAATAAGCGCCGTCGCGATGCGCGCTCATATAAGCATCGTATGCATCGATGGTGTCGAACGACCGCGCGCGCTGCCAATCGAGATCGTCGTCACGACGCAATTGATCGATGCGGCGTTCCGCGTCGCGACGATGCCGGCCGTACGGATTTTCGCGCAAATAGCGTTCGTAATCATGGATGGTGTCGCGCTGGCGCGCACGTCGCCATGCGTCGTCGTCCTGGCGTGCGAAATCGTCGAGATGCGCGCGCGCTTCGAACGCGTACTGGCTCGCGGGGTACTGACTGAGGAAATCACCGTACGCCATCGGCGTGTCGGCGCGCTGCGTGCGGATCCACGCGCCTTCATCCGTGGTCCAGAGATAATTCAGCCGATCCTGCGCTTCGCCGGCATGCGGGCCGTTCGGCCAATGCTGCAGATAGCTTTCATACGCTTCGATGTGATCGGCGCTCCGCACTTGGCCCCACTCGGCGCGCTCCTCGGCGGCGAGGCGAGGCGCGGCCAGCACCGCGCGGCGCTGATCGGCCTGCTGCGCATGCGCCCCCCACGGATAGTTCTGCAGGTAGTTTACGTACGCATCTTCGGTGTCGAGCTGATGTGCGCGCGTCCACGCCGCCTGCTCCGCTCCCATCAAGGCTTGCACCCGGGCCGTTGCGTCAGCCGCGTGCAGCGCCCCAGGGTAAAGCCGCAAATAATCCTCGTAAGCCGAGGGCGTATCGACCTTGGCTGCTTGGCTCCAGGCGCGCGCTTCAAGCTGCTCCGGCGTCGGCGTCGCGCAGCCTGCCACCAGCGCCACGGCCGAGGCCGCCGCCAACATCTTCCAGCGCCACAACGAGCCTTGCCCCATGGTCCACTCCCCTTTGTCCCGCACCCATGCTGTAACATCGAAGCTGAACGGCGCTAGAATCGAATTTGGGGAGCGAAAATGCATTTCGAGCCGACGAGCTGGGGCCTGATCGCCCTCTCCGTGGCGGCGGCCATCGCCTACGGCTTCGTCTATGAACAAAAACCGGCGAGCTTTGTACGGGCGGTTGTGAAGACGATCTTCCTTGCGGCGCTTGCGGCGGCTTTCGCAATTGCACACGCGCCGCCGCTGTTCGTGATTGCGCTGGCCGCCGCCGCGCTCGGCGATCTCTTCCTCGCCTTCGACAAGCCCATCGTGCTGCCGCTCGGCATGATCGCATTCCTGGTCATGCAGGTGCTCTACATCCTCACTTATCTCGACTACGTCCCCGATGAAGTGAGCCCGACTTGGCCGCGTTACGCGATCGCCGCCGCGATCGGCCTTGTCGTGCTTGTTTATCTGATCTGGTTCTGGCGCGAGCCGCGTCCGGGCCGCAATCCGCTGCTCGCGCTCTTGGCGATCGCCGGCGCCTTCGCCATCGGCGGCGCGCCCATCGTTCTGGCCCTGACCGGGCGGCTCACCTTCAGCAACGGCTCGATCAATCTCGAACCCAATCTCTACGTGACCGGCGCTGTGCTGCTGGCGAGCATCGTCTTCATGGTCCTGCGTCGCGACCTCGGCGCAGTGAAACTTGCCGGCATGATCTACGCCGCCGTGATCCTGCAGATGGTCTACACATCGCTGTGGCTGCCCTGGTCGGGCTGGCCGATCATGCTGGGCGCCTTCTCCTTCCTCGTGTCGGACGGCGTGCTCTCCGCCGAACTCTTCCGCATGGCCCCCGATGCTCCCGCCAAGCGCATCACCGGTCCGATCATCTGGTGGAGCTACGCCGCAGCACAGCTTCTTATCGCCGCCGGCGTTGTCGCTCTGGCGTGAACCTTACAGTCCGAGTAAGATTGTGACCGGAGGGTGGATGGGACGCGCAATCCTGGCGATGGCGGCGCTTTTGGCGCTCGCGGCATGCGGGCCGAAGCCCAAGCCGGCGGCCGCTCCTCCACAAACGGCCGGCGCGCAAGCCAGCGGTCTCGATCTCAGCGCGCTCGACGGACACATCATCGCCGTGGGCACAAATCCCAACTGGCGGCTCGATGAAGACGCGAAGGCCGGCTTCGTGCTGACGATCGGCGACCAGACCGTCTCCGCGCCGCACGCCGCGCCTTCACGAGATGGCGCGGGCGCGCGCATGGCGAGCCGCGACATCACGCTCTCGCTGAATAGCACGCCATGCACGCACGACGGCGTCGCTTATCCGATGACGGCGACCGTGCAACACGGACAAGGCGCGGCGCTGCAGGGCTGCGCGGTGGTGCGCTGGGACAAGCAATTGCTGGCGCTTTTGCCGGAGATCGACGCCTGTCTTGCGCAAGCGACCGAACCGATGTCGGTGGTCTATGCCGCGCCCGAGCGCGACGGCGCCTTCGTGCGTCTGAAGCTGGAAGACGATGCGTTCGATTGCCACGCCTCACGCGATCCAAATGTGCAGGCGACGATGGATGCGGCGTCAGATCAGCATTATGCGAGCGAAAACGACGTCATCTTCGTTCGTGCGCCCGGCGACAATCCCGGCGGCGATTGCTATCAAGCGCCGGAAGTGCGCGGCGCCGACGGCACGCTACTCGGGTGGCTCGACGACCAGAACGGGTGCTAAGCATCCGCCCAGCGGCGCAGCAGGTTGTGATAAATTCCGGTGAGCCGCACCACTTCGCCATGGCCCTGGCCCTGCTCGCGGGCAAGCGACTGGATGCTTTGATCCAAGTCGAACAGCAAAGCGCGCGCGCCATCGTCGCGGATCATGCTCTGCAGCCAGAAAAATGACGCCACACGCGCGCCGCGGGTAATCGGATTGACGCGATGCAGGCTGCTTGACGGATAGAGCACGAGGCTGCCCGCTTCGAGCTTCACTTCCTGCGCGCCGAACGGCAGTTCGACCACCAGTTCGCCGCCGTCATACTCATCCGGTTCGCTCAAGAACAGCGTACAGGAAAGATCGGTGCGCACGCGAACCGCGGTGCCCTTCACCGGGCGGATGGCGTTATCGATGTGCACGCCGAAACTCATCCCCTCGCCATAGCGATTGAACAGCGGCGGAAACGTTTTGAGCGGCAACGCCGCCGAGACGAACAACGGACTGCGCCCCAACGCATCGAGAATGGCGTCGCCAAGCTCGCGCGCTTCGACGCAGTCTTCCGGAAGCTGCTGGTTGTTCTTGGTGAGCGAAGACTGCGCGCCGGCCGTCACGCGTCCATCCGTCCACGGCGCCTTCTCCAAGACTTGCCGCATGGTGCAGACTTCCATCTTGGAGAGAACGTCGGGGATGCAGATGAGCACGAGGGCGGTCCTCAGAAATCGACGTCGAGCGTGATAGACGCCGAACGCCCGGGCGCGATGTAAACGAAGGGCGTCGCGCTGCGATAAAGCGCATCGTAATACACTTCGTCGGTGAGGTTGAGCACGTTGAACTTCAACTCGACGCCGTCACGCACCTCGAATTCCCCAAACAGATCGTAGCGCCAATAGCCCGGCACACGCGTGGTTCCAGCGACGGTCGTACCGCCGAACTTCTGGCTGTTGTAAACGGCCGTGGCCCCAAACGAGAACCGGTCGGTGAATTCATAGCGCGAGGTCAGCGTGAAGCTGCTTTCCGACACGTTCGGCAAGCGCGAGCCGGCCTGGCCGGCGATGTCGCTCTTGGTCACCTCGGTGTCCATCAGGCTCAGGCCGCCAAAAATGCTCCAGCGTTCGGTGACGTTGCCGGCCGCTCCAAGCTCGAGGCCGACGACCTCCTGATCCTGCACGCCGATGGTGGCGGTCGAACCGCTGCCGACGGAGATCGGCGCGCCGCTGCGCTCGATCGAAAAGATCGCCGCCGTCAGATTGAGGTGCTGGATGTTGGCCTTGGCGCCCAGCTCCCAGGACGTGTTGCGCACCGGATCGAGCGCGACGACGCGCACATCGCAGCCGCCATAATCGAGCGCGAACGCGTCGAGCTGTTCACAGGGCGGGTTGGAGGACGAACCATAGCTCAGATAGAAGGACGTATAATCCACCGGCTTGAACACCAGCCCGCCGTGCCAATTCCAAAAGCGCGAGTGCGTATCGCGATCCGGCGGCAGACCTGTCGTCTGCGCTTCGTAATCATCGTAGCGCAGGCCGCCGAAGGCTTCCCAGTGCGGCGAAAAATGCAGCGTGTCGAGCAGATAGGCGGCGGCGGTGTCCGTCGTGATGACAGGCCGACCGGTGATTGCCGATCCCGAAGGCCAAGGCGTATGCGCATCCGGATTGTAGAGATCGAGCCGCGGGTTGGACGCAAGGCCGCTGCAGGGCAGCGTCGCGCATTCCGTGAACGCGCGGGTGCGGTTCAGCGTCTCCTCGTGCGACCACTCAACGCCGCTCACCAACGTGTGCGCGATGGCGCCGGTGTCGAACTCCAGCGTGAGATTGGTCTGGTTCACCCAATAATCGGTGACCGCATCGCGCCGCTTGGCGTTGGCGCTCACCGTCCATGTACCCGGGGGGAAGCCAGGCACTACGGTCGTGTTGTTCGGCGTCTCGGGCGCCGAGGCCGTGTATGCGTTGCCGCTCTGCCCATAGCGCGTGATCGAGTGCAGCCGCGCATTGTCTGAGAAGCGCCAATCCAGTTTCGCCGTGTAGACGTCGCTGAACGTGTCGATGAAATCGCGCGAGAGGATTCCATAGTAATTCTCGCGATCAACCTGGAACGGGCGATTATGCGCGGTGTCGTACGGCACGCCCCAGTCCGGCAATCCATCCGTCGTGAGATGGAAGTAGTCGAAGCCGAGATCGATGTTCTGCGTCGGGTGGTAGACCGCCGCCAACGCCGCGCCCCATCGATTGGAGAAGACTTCATCGCGGCCCGGCGTCTGCTGACGATGCACCATGGCGTTGACGCGCACGGCGAACTTGTCGCCGAGCTGACGGTTGGCGTCGATCGTCGCGCGATAGAGATTGTCGGTGCCGACCGTGACATCGACATCACCCCAATTGCCTTCGTTCGGCGCTTTGGAGACGAGGCTCACGGCGCCCCCCGTCGTGCCGCGTCCGCCGAACGTCGAACTCGGTCCGCGCAGGATTTCCACTTGCTGCGTGGCGAAGGTTTCGCGCGTGCCGACGCCCGGATCACGCACGCCATCGATATAGACGTCGTTGCGCGCGTCGAAGCCGCGAATGAAAATGCGGTCGCCGAAGGCGTTGCCGCCCTCGCCCGTGCCGAGCGTGACGCCCGGCTGCGCGCGGAAGATGTCGCGGAACGAACTGACGCCCATGTCTTGAATGAGCGAGTCCGACAGTACGGTGACGGATTTCGGCGTATTGAGCAGGGGCTCGGTGAACAGGCTCGAAGCCGAACGGTCGACTTTGTAGGGCGCCTGCGGATCGGCGTAGGGATTGGCGTCGGGGCGGTGGCCCGTCACGATGACGGTGTCGGTCTGATCGACATCCATGTCGTCCGCGAACGCAGACGGCGCCGCGCAGATGAGCCCCAGCATCCCCACCAGCAAGCCGCTCGCCGCCTGCTCGGCGCGCAAAGACCGCGGCCGCTTCGCTCCACCCATGTCGCTCACCCCTTTTGGCCCCGCCGGCGACCCTCCCGCCAATGGCCTTGGTCTCGCTTCTATCGTTATTGCGAGTCATTCGCAACTGCTATTTTTAATAATTCTTAGTTGCGTGACGCGGGCCGACGACGAGCCGCTGCTGCCGCGTTCCGGCGCTCCCAAGATCTAGCCTGGCGCGTGCTCGCGCGAAGCAAGCAGGCGTATAAGTGAAAGGATCGGGGGGATTGAGATGAGCGACATCGCATTGGGAGGCGCGTCGCCTGCGCGCGCGAAGGCGGCGGCGGTTCCGCTGGCGGTCGGTGAGCGGCTCGCGGCGATCGATATGCTGCGGGGCCTCGTCATCGCCATCATGGCGCTCGATCACGTGCGCGATTACGTGCACGTGCAGGCGTTCCAGTTCGATCCGCTCGATCTCGCGCATACCTATCCCGCGCTCTACGCCACGCGCTGGGTGACGCATTTCTGCGCGCCGACCTTCGTGTTTCTTTCCGGCGTCTCCGCCTATCTGCAATCGACGAAGGGTAAGACCGGCGGCAAGCTTTCAGGCTTTCTGCTGACGCGCGGCCTTTGGCTCATTGTGCTCGAACTCACGCTCGTCGGCTGGGCCTGGAGTTTCTATCCGCTCGGCCTGCCGTTCCTGCAGGTGATCTGGGCGATCGGTTGGTCGATGATCGCGCTCTCCGCGCTCGTCTGGCTGCCGCGGGGCGTCGTGCTGGCCATTGGCGGCGGCATCATCCTTCTGCACAATTTGCTCGATCCGCTGACGCCCGAACAATTCGGCGCCTGGAGCGGCGTGTGGATTTTCCTGCATGAAGGCGGGATTCAGAAGCTCAACGGCTCGCCCATCGCGCTCGACTTCTATCCCGTTCTGCCTTGGATCGGCGTGATGGCGTTCGGCTACGGGCTGGGCGGCGTGTTCACGCTGGAGCAGAAGCAACGCGACCGCACGCTCGTCATTCTTGGCCTCGCGATGCTTGCGGTTTTCGTCGCGTTGCGGGCGAGCAACTTCTACGGCGATCCACGACCCTGGTCGCCGCAGGCCGATCTCTCGCACACCATCATGGACTTCATGAACGTGCAAAAATATCCGCCCTCGCTGCTTTATGTGTGTGCGACGTTGGGAACCATCTTTCTTCTGTTTCCGATGCTCGCGCGGCTCGGCGGACCACTGTCTAAAGTGTTTCTCGCCTATGGCAGCGTGCCGCTCTTCACCTATGTCCTGCACATCTACATCGTGCACGCGATCGCACTTGTACTCACAGTGGCGACCGGCTTCAGCCCTTCGATCCAGATCGACGTCATCCGCAAAGTGTTCATGACCCCCGAGATTTACGCGGGCTACGGCGTCTCGCTGCCGTACGTCTACTTGATCTGGTTCGGCGTGCTCGTGGCGCTCTATCCGCTCTCATCCTGGTGGGCGAGCGTGAAGCGCAACCGGCGCGATTGGTGGCTTTCGTATTTTTGAAATTCTGGTTTGAGTCGCGCGCACCTGTTTGTCGAGTAATCTGGCATGCGGCGTGGACGAGGTGTCTCCGCCGCAAACTGGACCTGACTTGATGCCCGGCACTCGCATTCGCCTTTACGATTCCCACGCCCATCTCGTTTCCGACGATCTGGTGCGCTATCCGCGCAACCCGATGACGCTGGGCCAGACGGCGGACGGCGCCTCGACCAGACCGCCGGGGACAATCGGCCAGCCCGGCGGCATGCACGGGCCCAACCCCGTGAACGAAAAGCCCACCGCCGAGCAGATGCACAGATGGATGGCCGAGGAGAACGTCGTCGGCATCGCTGCAGTGCAAAAAGGCATGATCTACCGGTTCGACAATTCCTACATTGTCGACGCGGCCGATATCTTTCCCGACGAAATGCGCGCAGTGATCATCGTCGATCCGCTGGCGCCGGAAACGGCGCAGGTGGTGCGCGATCTCGCCAAGCGCGGCATCGTCGGCGTGCGTTATTTTCCCGTCAATGTGAAGGACAAGATCGCCTGGTTCGGTTCGCCGGGCGTGCTCGAAATCGCCAAGCTGACGTGCGAACTCGGCCTCGTGCTCGATTTCGAAGCGCCGATGAGCAACTCGCACCTGCTCATTCCTTACGTAGAAAACATCGCCGACAAATTCCCGAGCATGTCGATCGTGCTCGATCACGTCTTCATGCCGGACGTCACGCTGCCGCAATTCGGCATCGATCAGCGCTTCGACGGCTTCGCCAAACGCAAGAACATCTCGGTCAAGTTCACGTCGCTGAGCATGGACGTGATCCGCGAAAAGGGCTTTGCGCCGGAAGCCGTGCTGCGCCGCACGGTCGATTTCTACGGCGCCGACCGGGTGATGTGGGGCTCCGACATCGGCACTTCGTCGGGCACGTATAAGGAAATGGTGCAGCGCGCGCACGCCGCGACCGTTCTGCTGAATGACGACGAGCGCCGCCAAGTGCTGCACGACACCGGCCGCCGCATCTTCACCGGCTGGAAAGGCGACTAGCTCGGTCTGCAATCTCCCCGGCGCTGCTTTGCGCTTCGTCGATCTCCGCTTGCTTTCGCCGCCATCGCTTTGAAGGATCGCCGCCTGGGCTCATGCGCTTGGACGCTGCCCGGGCGATGCGGGGTGAAGGATGGACGCGCAAACAAATCGCAGGTCGCTTTTGGCGCAAGCCGCCGCCCTCGGCGCGGCGCTCGCTTTTGGCCAGAGCTGTGCGCACACGCCCGCCGGCGCGCGCGCCGAACGGCGTGACCTCTATCCGCAGGGCGTCGCCTCCGGCGACCCTTCGCCGGACAGCGTCATCTTATGGACACGTCGCGCGCCGGATACTGGCGCGAACGCACACCGTCTGATGGTCGAGGTCGCCAGCGACGAAGCCTTCCACCACATCGTTGCACGCGGCGACGTGGGAGTGAGCGCGGCCACCGACTGGACATGCCGCTTCCTTGCGGCGGGGCTGCGGCCCGCGCGGGAATATTGGTATCGCTTCGTCGACGAAGCGGGAAACATGAGCCGCGTCGGCCGCACGCTGACCGCGCCTGCATCAAGCGATGCTCGGCCCGTCCGCTTCGCCTTCGTCAGCTGCCAGGACATCACCAACGGCGCGCTCAATGCGTACCGCCGCATGATTTATGAGGACGCTCGGCGGCCACGTGCGGAACAGCTCAGCTTCGTGCTGCATCTCGGCGATTTCATCTATGAGATCGTCAAATATCCGGAGGATGCGCCGGACGGTCACGATCGCGGCCGCCGTTTGCGCGGCAACGTGCGCTACCCGAACGGCGAGAAGCTTCGCCACTTTAACTTCCCAACCGGTCTCGAGGACTATCGCACCGCCTATCGCAGCTTCCTCATGGATCCTGACTTACAGGATGCGCGTGCACGGTGGCCCTTCGTGCCCGTGTGGGACAATCACGAATTCTCGTGGAAGGGCTATCAAAGCCAGCAACGCCTCTTCAACGATCCGCCACGCCCAGCGCAGACGCTGAAGCTCGCCGCCAGCCAAGCCTGGTATGAATACCAGCCGGCGCGCGTCATCAAACAAAGCCCGGGCGATCCGTTCGTACCGCCGCCCGTCACCAACACGCCGCTCTCCAACCTCGACGCGCGCGGCGTCGGACAAGAGACGAACAATCTCACCGCCATTCACGCGCTGAAAGTCTATCGCGCGTTCCGCTTCGGCAAGAATATCGACCTGATCTTGACCGACAATCGCTCCTATATGGGCCCGCCCAACGCGGACGTGCCCCAGTTCGATTTCGGCGGCTACACGCGCGAAGTGAACGACATTCTCGATCAGGGACGTGAATATAATGGCGGACATCCGCCCGCGACGATCCACGCCGCAGGTCAGGACGTCCCCAACCCGCAGCGCGATGCGCCGGCGCAAGCGTATCTCGGCCTCGAGCAGATGGCGTGGTTCAAGGAGCGTCTGCGCACGGCGCAAGCGCCTTGGAAAATCTGGGGCCATTCCTTCGGCACGTTGAACTGGCGCATTGATGCGCAAAATCTGCCGCCCGAGTTCGCGCAACAATGGCCGAGCACCGAGTACGCCTTCCAGGGCCGCTCCTTCACCGTCGAGCACGCCGAGATCTTCGGCATGATCCGCAACGAGGGCATCACCGGCCTCGCCATCGTCGCGGGCGACAAGCACTCATTCTTCGCGGGCTACCCAAGCGAGGATCTGCCGCCGCTTCCCTTCGAACCGGTCGGCGTCGAATTCATCACCGGTTCAATCTCGCAGCAGAACACGGGCGAGGTGCAAGCCGCGACTGTCCCGCGCGATGAACCAACCCGGCCCTTCGTTGTTCACGACCGGCCTGACGGCTCGATGCAGTGCGCATTCAACACGACGGTTCTGCACGGCGTGCGCGCGGCGCTTGTGTTGCGCGATACCGATGATCCAGTGCGGGCGCGCGCCGCCCGCAATCCGGAAAACGCGCCAAACCTCACTTTCGTCGATTGGGCAGGCTACGGTTACACCACCGTGCGCGCTTCGCCCGATGAACTTGAAACCGAGTTCGTCTGCATTCCTCCGCCGATGGAGCGCGCCGAAACCGAGGACGGCGGACCGCTTCGCTACCGCGTCGTGCATCGCGTGGCGCGCTGGGCGCCCGGCGAGCGCCCGCAGATGCGGCCCGAGGTGATCGAAGGCGACGCCGCGCTTTCGATTTGAGGCGCATCCCACATCGCGGGAGAGTTTCGTGCGTCGTGTTGTGCACGACTGGAACGAACAGCTCGTCCGCTAGGGCGTCGGAAATTGCGGGCCGCCGCCTGCTTGCTCTTGACGCCTGAAGCTGGCTGGCGCCGGATCGGTGCGGGAGGCGGCAATGGATCAGAGATATCAGCGATTGTTGGCGGCGCTTGGCCTTGGCCTGGGCGGGGTGCTCGGGATGGCCGGATCGTTCGCTCCGACGGACGCGCTGCGCGGCTTGGCTTGGGGTATCGATGGCGTGAGCCTTGTGATCGCAAGCGCGCTGCTTGTGGTCATTCAAATAAGGAACGGCCGCGATCTCTTGGCGGCAGGTTTTCTGGTCTTCGCTATCGGCCAGGGCCTCGTTCTTTCAACCGCCGCCGTCGCCCCCGCGGAGGCGGCGCCGACCTTCGGCGCCGGCGCAGGATTGTGGGCTGCGGGACTGGCGCTCGTGAGCGCGCCAAGCTTCTATCCCGTCATCGTCAGGCTGCTCGGTTTCGCCGCCGCCATCTTGCTTGCCATTGTCGCCGTGCAGATCTTCATTGGCGTCCATGTCGCCGCGACATCATCGCCGCTTCCCTTCTTCGCCTATCCCGTCCTGGTCGCAACGATGGTCGGTTGGATTTGGTCTCTGCTGCGGACGAAGTGATGGCCGCGACGCAGACTCACGTCCTCAGTGCTGGCGCTATTCCGCGAAATGCGCGCCGGGATAGATCCATTGGATCCATTCCTGCTGCGTGGCGATGCGCGCGAAATTGGAGACGTCCTGATAGTCGGCGCCGGGATCGCCGCTCGAATTGACGCCGACGAGACGCCAGCCGGTATTGAACTGCATCCACATCGAACCGCCGGAATCCCCGGGCGCCAAGATGCCTTCGAGCGGCGAGACGGGCTCGCTGTCGCCCCAACGATTCTTGCCCGGCCCGTGCGGCTGATCGAGATCGATCGACAGCACGTTGCCCCAATCCTCGTCGCGCTTGGAGAAATCGATGTCCGTGACCTTATCGACGATGTTTTCCGCGGCGGTGGCGCGATCGCCATGCACCGCGCCGAAGCGCCAGCCCCACCCGTATGGCGCGACTCCATGCGTGCCGTAACCGACGATCACGCAGCGATGATGCAGCTCGCCGCGCCCGGCATAGAGCGTCGGCGGATCGCCGACGTCATTGATCGGCCCGTTCAATTCGACGATGGCGAAATCGAAGCCGCCGCGCGTATCGACGCTCGAATTCCAGCGCGGATGAATCCACACGCGCACGCCCCGCAGGACGGTCCCGCCGGCCGAGCGCACCAACGTGCCCTTCGGCGTCGAGCCGTCATCGAACACGTGCGCGGCGGTGAGGACCATGGCGTGACCGTCTTGATTGCCGATCCACACGCCCGAAGCGACACCGTATTCCTTGCCTTCGTCCTGGCTCAGCGAAACCATGGCGCGGAATTGCGGCTGCGCGGCGAGCGCGACGTTGGCTTCAAAGCCTTGGTCCCAATGCCCCGGCGAGCCGCCATGCGCGCGCCAAGTGTCTTCGAGAATGACGACGGCGCCCGCGGGCGTCGCGATCAGCGCCGAGAGAGCGAGCAATGCGGCAAGTCTCAGTCTCATCCCCACCCCTTCGCCAGCGGCAGCAGCATTGGCACGCGCCGCTTGTAATCCGCATAGGCCGCTTCGCCCAAGCCCGCCACGAGGAAGCTCTCTTCGAGCTTGGCCTTGAGCCAGAAGCCGATCGTCATCAGCAGCGCGCCGAGCAATGTCTCCCAGCGGCCAAGGAAAAGCGCCGTGCCCCACACCCCCAGCAGAATGCCGGTATAGATCGGATGGCGCACGACGCCGTACGGCCCCGTATCGACGATGCGATGATCCTCCTTGCGCGTGACATTGCCCGACCACAGCGCGCCCAGCGTCACGCGCGCCCACCAGGCAAAGGCGA
>DASZSK010000062.1:0-3294 GCA_035548735.1 Caulobacterales bacterium
GCCGTAGCCCAGCATGTGAATGCTCCATTCGCCGCTGGCGCGGCCTTCCTGCCCGTTCGCACTCCATTCGTGCACGAACGTGTTGTCGGCGGCGAGCGTCAGCGTTTCGACCGAGACGCCGCGCGCGGCGTGATAGACGCCCGGAATATCCGTATCCTTCATGGTGAAGCCGCAGCTGGCGAGCGTCGCCAGCGCGACGATGGCGATCCAACGCGCCAAGACTGATCTCATGATCGAGGCTCCAGGCCGATCTGAATCAAGAAGTCGAGCGCCGATTTAGACGTCACAGCCGGATCGGATTGATGCGGCGTATGCCCCAGACCTGGAAAGATCACCAGGCGCGCGCGGCGGATGCCGTGAGCCCAAGCCTCAGCGTCAGATCGCGACACCAGCGGGTCCGCCCCGCCCTGCATCACAAGCGTCGGCGCCATGATCGAGGATGGAGCGGCGGATGGCGTGTGCATTTCGTCACCCGAAACTCTAACCAGATCGGCGCGATGCAAGCGCCAAAAGATATCATCACGATGTCCTTCCGGTCCCTTGCTCCATCGCAGCGCGAGGCGAGCGAGCGGCGAGTACCAGCGGCTGGTGAGCACCTTGACGCGAGAGGGCGGTGCGCCGCGCGGCGCATCGACCAAAATCCCGGCGGCCACGCGATCGGGATATTGCGCGGCGAAGCGCGCCGCGGTCGCCCCGCCGAGGGAATTTCCAACGATCACGGCGCGCTGAATCCTCAGAGCGTCCAGCATCTCCGTCAGGAAAATCGGACTGCTTGGATTCGCCTCCGGCCCATCTCCGGTGCGTGTGAGCCCATGGCAGGGAAGGTCGACCGCGATGGTTCTGACACTTGTAGGCAGGCGCGAAACCCAACCATCCCACGCCCATGAAGATGAGCCAAAACCGTGGAGCAGCACGAGGGGCACGCCTGTGTCTGGACCGGAAACGCGAATGTGCAGCACAGTGTTATTGGCGATGGACACAAATCGCGAGTTTGGCGCCTTGAACTCGGCGATCGCGGCATCGAGGTCGGCGTCGGGCCGGAGGTACAGCGCCGCAACGAGCACGACCACCAGACACAACATCAGCGCGGGCCATCGCAGCCACTTCACCGGGCGAACTCCAGAAAGATCGGCGCGCAATCGCCGAGCCGCTTCTCCTGATAGCGCGTGGCGATGTGATCGCTCCAGGGCAAGCGCCAATCGTCAGCCCGTTCGGCAGTCCAGACGAAGCGTCTATCCTGCAGGAACAGCTCGAGCGTCCAGGCGGCGTAATGCTTCCAGTCCGTGGCGAAGCGCACGCGCCCGTCGGGTTTCAGCACGCGCGCCAGTTCGCTGATGAAATCGCGCTGGATCAGCCGGCGCTTCCAGTGACGTGTCTTCGGCCAGGGGTCCGGAAACAGGATGACGACGCGGTCGAGGCTGGCGTCCGGCAGCCGCGCCAGCAGGTCGCGCGCATCGCCCATGTGCAGGCGCACATTCTGCACGCCGCTCTCCTCGATGTGGCGCAGGCAGGAGGCGACGCCATTGAGGAACGGCTCGACGCCGATGAAATGCAGGTCCGGGTGCGCCGCGGCTTGGCCCACCAGATGCTCGCCGCCGCCAAAGCCGATTTCGAGCACATAGCCCTCCCCCCGCGCGGGGGAGGGTTGGGAGGGGGGGCATTCAGAAAGCAGCTCGGCGCCTCCTTCTGCAATCCCCCCACCCCCTGCCCCCGCCCGGCGAGGGGGCGGGGAAGCAAACAGCGCCTCCGGATCAATCGCCCCCTCCGGCACGGCGAGGTGCGGCAGCAGCACATCCACAAGCTGCGCCTGGCGCGGTTTCAGCACGCGCGCCTTAGTGCGGCCGTAGGAGCGAAGGGGACGGTGTTCGGACACGCGCTTCAGATACCGCCGCGTGAACTCGTCGGCCAACGTCTTATCTGATACCTGACACCCGACACCAGACACCTCGGAGCCCCCATGCGCGAGCAGCTCAATTTCTACATCGACGGCCAATGGGTCCCGCCCGCTTCGCCGCGCACGCATGACGTGATCAATCCGGCCACCGAAGAGCCGTGCGGACGCATCTCGCTGGGGGCTGCCGCCGATGTCGACAAGGCGGTCGCCGCCGCGCGACGCGCGTTCGAAAGCTTCTCGCAAACCAGCATCGCCGAGCGCGCCGCGCTCCTCGACAAGATCATCGGCGTTTATCAGCGGCGCATGCCGGAAATGGCCGCGACCATCTCGATGGAGATGGGCGCGCCGATGCCGCTCGCCATGGCGGCGCAAGCGCCGGCGGGGCTCGGTTATCTGATGGACGCGCGCCGCCAGCTCGACAGCTTCAAATTCGAGGAAGACATCAACGGCGCGCGCATCGTGAAAGAACCGATCGGCGTCGTCGGCATGATCACGCCCTGGAATTGGCCGATGAACCAGATCGCGGCGAAGGTCGGCCCCGCGCTCGCCGCCGGCTGCACCATGGTGCTGAAACCCTCGGAACTCGCGCCGCTGAACGCCGCGCTTTTTGCGGAAATTCTCGATGAAGCGGGCGTTCCGGCCGGCGTGTTCAACCTCGTCAATGGCGACGGCCCCGGCGTCGGCGCGGCCATCTCGGCGCATCCGGGCGTCGACATGGTGAGCTTCACCGGCTCAACGCGCGCCGGCGTCGCCATCGCCAAGGCGGCCGCCGACACCGTGAAGCGCCTGACCCAAGAACTGGGCGGCAAGAGCCCCGACATCATCCTCAATGACGCCGACATCCGCCGCGCCGCCAAGCGCGGCATGACGCATATGGCGAACAACACCGGCCAAAGCTGCAACGCGCCGTCGCGCATGCTGGCGCCGCGCCAGCATTACGAGGAGATCGTCGCCATCGCCGCCGAAACCGCGAACGCCATCCGCGTTTCGGCGCCGGATAAGGCGGAGAAAGGCGATATCGGCCCGCTCGCCAACGCCAACCAATTCCAGAAGGTGCAGGCGCTGATCCAGAAAGGGATCGATGGCGGCGCCCGCCTCGTCGCCGGCGGCGTCGGGCGCCCGGAAGGCTTCAACCGCGGCTATTATGTGAAGCCGACCGTGTTCGCCGACGTCACCAACGACATGACCATTGCACGCGAGGAAATCTTCGGCCCGGTGCTGTCGATCATCCCCTACGACAGCGAGGAAGAGGCCATCCGCATCGCCAATGACACGCCCTACGGGCTCGCGGCCTACGTGCAGGGCGAGCAGGAGCATGCGCGCGCGGTGGCCCGGCGCCTCCGCGCCGGCAACGTCCATATCAATGGCGCGCATGCCGGCATGGGCGTGCCGTTCGGCGG
>DASZSK010000063.1:0-4602 GCA_035548735.1 Caulobacterales bacterium
TGCGGCGTCATCACCAGGGCCTGGCCCTGGCGCATCTCCAAGCGCGGGATCATCGCCATCGGCGGGCCCGCGACTAGTTGAAACGCTCGCCCAGATAAACCCTGCGCACAGCCTCGTTCGCGAGCACCTCTTGCGGGGTCCCGTCGAACAGCACTTCGCCGTCGAACATGATCGAAGCCCGATCCACGATCTGCAGCGTTTCGCGCACATTGTGGTCGGTGATCAGGATGCCGAGTCCTCGCTGTTTCAAGAACAGGATGAGGTCGCGGATGTCGTTGATGGCGAGCGGATCGATGCCGGCGAAAGGTTCATCGAGGAGCATGAAAGAAGGCCGCGTCGCCAGAGCGCGCGCGATCTCGACACGGCGCCGTTCGCCGCCCGAAAGGGCGGCCGCGGGCGCATCGCGCAGATGATCGACGTGCAATTCCTTGAGCAGGCCATCGACGATATCGCGCCGAAGCTTCCGGTCTTTCTCCGAAAGCTCGACGATCGCCATCACGTTCTCTTCGACGGTCAGACCACGGAAGATCGAGGGCTCTTGCGGCAGATAGCCGACGCCGAGCCGGGCGCGTTGATACATTGGCAGCGTGGTGACGTCTTGTCCGTCCAGCAGGATTTGTCCCTGGTCCACGCGCACGAGCCCCGTGATCATATAGAAGCAGGTTGTTTTCCCTGCTCCGTTGGGGCCCAACAAGCCGACGACTTCGCCTCTGCGCAGGAACAACGAAACGTCGTTCACGACGCGGCGGCCGCGATAGGATTTGCCGATCCCGACCGCCGCGAGGCCAGAGACCTCGGCTTCGGCGTTGATCGAACGGCTTGACGCGCCCTCAGGGCTCATATCGCGTAACCGCGGCTAAGATTTCGTGAACCAGGGCTCAATGGCGGGCGGGCGGCTGGGCCGGCGCGGCGGGCGCGGTCGGCTGCGCGGGGTGGTGTTGGGGCACGAACACGCCGCGGACGCGCTGGCCGGCGCCGGGGCGGATCACCGTCTGCTTCGAGCCGATTTGCAGCACCAAAGTCTCGCCGCGCACCACATTGGCGTCGCTCGCGACCACCACATTGCCGGTGAAGGTGACGCTGTCGCTGGCGGTCTCGTAGACGGCGTGGTCGCCGCGCGCCGATTGGCTCGGGCGCACATAATAGACCTCGCCATCGGCCACCATGCGCTCGATGTCGCCGGCGCCCAGGCCGCCTTGCGCCTGCTGTTGCTGCTGCGGGGCCTCCTTGAAGAAAAGCGTGAGGCGGTTGGCGCGCAGCCGCGCGTCCCCCTGCACCACGTCCACGTCGCCCGTGAGCACCAGACGGCGGTCGCCGTCGAAATATTCGAGATTGTCGGCGCTGTAGGAGACCGGCCCGCCGCCCTCGCTCAATTGCGCGTGCGCCGGGGCCGCCAGGGCCATCGCCAAGATCGTTCCCGCCGCCAGCATCAGCGCAGTCCGCGCCATGAGGTTCGCTCCCTACCTGCCGGACGCAGGCTGCGGCGCCGCTTGGGGCGCGGGCGCATTGCGGTCCGGAATCTGTCCTCTCACGCGGCCCCGCAGCACCAAGGCGCGATCACCCTGCCGTATTTCATAGGCGTCCGCCCGAACCACGCCAAGAGGCCCGGCGCCGGTGACTTCCTGTTCGCCATGAACGCGGCCATTGGCCAGATCCACCACCATGTTGGAGGTGGAGAAGCGGTTGCCGCCGTGCTCGCTGAACAAGACCTCGCCATTCAGGACGATGGTGCGGGCGGTCTCGTCATAGACCCCGCGCGGGGCCAGCACGACGGTGCCGTCCTGGGCCCGATAGACCGGTGAATCGAGATGCACGAGCTGACGCCCGCCGCGGTCCCGCAGGGCCGTCTCGGCGGTGATCTGGAACGGGCCGCCCTCGGCCGTGCGGCCGGTGAAGCGCGGATTGAGCATTCTGAGCGGCTCGGAGGCGGCGCGGTCGTCCACCCCCGCCCCCTGCAGGGTCGAGATGGCCATGAAAACAAATACGGAAGCGAAACAAGCGCCGGCGGCGGCCACGAAGAAACGCCGAAGCCCGGCCACGACGGTCGAACGTCGACGCGCCTGCCGCAACGAGAGCGCGCGGCGCGGCTCCCAGGTGCTGATGGCGTCCGTGTGGGTCATGGAGCGGGGTGTTTCGCCCCGTTCCAGGGCGGAAGCAAGGCGCTCTCCGGTTGTCCTCCTCAACAAAGCTTCAGCGAAGCGTCATCGACCTGTCGAGAATCGCGCCTAAGCGGGACTTCGCGCATCAGCCTTCTTCGCATGCGCCAGCTCCCATCCGCGCCCCCGCGGATCGGCTCATCCCAATCCTTCGGGCGGTCTCGTGGCCGCCCGTTTTGTTTGGGCTCGCCCTTGTTTGCGCGCACCCTTCCGCTAAAGCGCTGGCCTATGAGCGAACGCGTGGTCATCCCGCCCGAATGGGCGCCGCACAAAGCCATCTGGACGGCTTGGCCTTCCGCGCATGAGTTGTGGGGCGACAATATCGAGCCGGCGCGGCTGGAAGTGGCGGCGATGATCCGCGCGCTGCATGACGAGGGCCGCGGCGACCGCGTGCGCGTCCTGGTGCATGGGCGCGAGTCCGCCGCTTCGGCGCAGCTTGCGCTGGGCGGTGCGGGCGAGCTGGTCGAGGCCGAGTTCGGCGACATTTGGCTCCGCGACACCGGGCCGATCTTCTCCAGCGGCGGCGCGCTCGGCTTCCGCTTCAATGGCTGGGGCGGGAAATACATCCTGCCGGGCGACGACAAGGTCGCCGCCAAGATTGCTTATACGAGCGGCGCGCCATTCAAGGCGCACGACTTCATTCTCGAAGGCGGCGCCATCGAGATGGACGGCGAAGGCACGCTCATCACCACGCGCCAATGCCTGCTCAATCCGAACCGCAATCCGGATTGGCGAGAAGATGAAGCGGAGGAGGCGCTGGAGAATGCGCTCGGCGTCGACAAGGTGCTGTGGCTGGACGAGGGCCTCGTACGCGACCACACCGACGGCCACGTCGACAATCTCGCGCGCTTCGTCGCGCCGGGCCGCGTCGTCTGCCAGAGCGCCTGGGGCGCCGACGATCCAAACGCCGACGTGTTCGAGGAAATCGCGCTGACCCTCGCCGCCATGCGCGACGCGGCGGGCCGCAAGCTTGAGATTATCCGCATTCCATCGCCCGGCCTGGTGCTCGATGAAGACGACGACGCCGTGCCCGCGAGCCACATGAATTTCCTCATCGGCAATACGACGGTGGTGGTGCCGATCTATTCGGCCAGCGGCGACGACGCCGTGAACGCGCTCGCACCGCTCTTCCCGGGCCGGCGCGTGATCGGGCTTTCCGCCAATGCCATCCTCACTGGCGGCGGCGCGTTCCACTGCATCACTCAGCAGGAGCCGGCGTGAGATGCGATTGTGGCGTCCGGTCGGGCCGCAGGAATTGGCGCTGATCGAACAATCGGGTTGGCGCCGGTTTCCGCCGCGCTTGCCTGAGCAGCCAATTTTCTACCCCGTGCTCAATTTCCAGTATGCGGAGCAGATTGCGCGGGATTGGAATTCGACACGCGCGGACAGCGAGTATGCTGGCTTCGTTGTTGAATTCGAGTTGGCTGACACCGTTGCGACGCGCTATCCGGCCCAAGCAGCGGGCGCGGCTGACCTGCATCGCGAATTGTGGGTGCCGGCCGAGGAGCTGGATGCCTTCAACGATGCTATAGAAGGGCTAGTTCGCGTCGTTGCTACGTATCGGCGCGGTGCGCGGGTGGAGACGGAATGACCCCAACGGTTCAATTCTGGTTCGAGTTCGCCTCGACCTATTCCTATCCGGCCGCGCTCAGGATCGAGCGGGAGGCGCAGGCGCGCGGCGTCATCGTCGAGTGGCGGCCGTTTCTGTTGGGGCCGGTGTTTGGCGCGCAAGGCATGAAGGACTCGCCCTTCAACATCTACCCGACCAAGGGCAAGTACATGGTGCGCGACCTGGAGCGCATCTGCGGCGAGCTCGATCTGCCGTTCAAGCTGCCGTATCCGTTCCCGCAGAATTCGCTGCTTGCGGCGCGTGTCGCCACCGCGCTCGAAGGCGCGCCGCGGGTGCGTTTCGCGCAGGCGATCTACACGCTTGAATTCGGCGAGGGACGGGCCATCTCCGATCCCCTGAACGTCGCCGAAGCCTTGCGGCGCGTGGGATTGGACACGGCCTTGATCGAACGCGCTCAGGAAGACGATGTGAAGACCGCGCTGCGCGCCGCAACCGATGAGGCCATCGCCGCTGGCGCGTTCGGCGCGCCAAGCTTCGTCACCGAGGACGGCGAGCTGTTCTGGGGTAATGACCGTTTGGAGGCCGCGCTCGACTGGGCGGTGAAGCACCACACATGACGCGCAGCATCACAGTCGCGGCGATCCAGACCTCGTATGGCGAGGACATGGACGCCAACATCGCCAAGACCGAGCGCTTCATCCGCGAAGCGGCGAAGCGCGGCGCGCACGTCATCCTGCCGTCCGAGCTTTTCCAAGGCCCGTATTTCTGCACGACGCAGGAAGAGCGCTGGTTCGCCACCGCCTATCCGGTGACGGAGCACCCGTGCGTGCTGCGCCTGCAGCCGCTGGCGGCCGAGCTTGGCGTCGTCATACCCGT
>DASZSK010000064.1:0-8723 GCA_035548735.1 Caulobacterales bacterium
TCCACCAGGGCGCGCGCGGCTGTTCTTTTCGTCATGTTCGACCTCGCATCGCGCTCTCATGCCGCAAGTGTTTGAGACGCCGCAATATCGGTGCGCTCTATGGCCGCTATTCACGCGTTCAATTGGACGGCGGACAGCGAAACAGCGATGAAGCCCTTGCCAGTCAAAGGGTTTTTGCGATCCATTCGCAACTAATGGAGACCATCATGGCGCTCAAGGACAGCAAGACGATTGAAAACTTGAAGGCCGCGTTCGCGGGCGAGAGCCAGGCGAACCGCCGCTATCTGTATTTCGCTCAAAAGGCCGACGTCGAAGGCTACAATGACGTCGCGGCCGTATTCCGCTCCACCGCGGAGGGTGAAACCGGCCACGCGCACGGCCACCTGGAATTCATGGAAGGCGTGGGCGATCCGGCCACTGGCCTGCCGATCGGGGCCACGTCCAGCAATCTGAAAGCCGCGATCGCCGGCGAAACGCACGAATACACCGACATGTATCCGGGCATGGCGCGTACGGCGCGCGATGAAGGCTTCGATGAAATCGCCGATTGGTTCGAAACGCTGGCGAAGGCCGAGCGCAGCCACGCCGGCCGCTTCCAGAAGGCGCTCGACGCGCTCGATAAGTAATTTCCTGATTTTGCAATCGCGTGGTCCGGGCGCACGCGCGCTCGGGCCACTTTTTCTTTTTGCATGGACGCATGAGCCAGACACCGCCGACCAGCGAAGGCCGCCGCGAGGGCAGCCTCGATGCGCCGACCCGCCACGTGCTCGATTGGCGCTCGGACGCCTTCTACGATCTCGAAGCGGTCGAGAAGGAAATGGAGCGGGTGTTCGACATCTGTCACGGATGCCGGCGCTGCTTCAATCTGTGCGACAGCTTCCCGCGTCTGTTCGATCTGATCGACGAATCCGCCACCGGCGAACTCGATGGCGTCGCCAAGGCCGACTACGCCAAAGTCGATGAAGCCTGCACGCTCTGCGATATGTGCTTCATGACCAAATGCCCTTACGTGCCGCCGCACGAATGGGCGCTCGATTTTCCGCACCTCATTCTTCGTTATCGCGCCGCCCAGCGCAAACACGGCCACGCCGAAGGCGGCGCCGTCAGCGAGCAGCTGGCGAAGACGGACCGCAACGGCAAGCTGGCGCAGCCGATCGCGCCGCTCGCGAACTTCGCGTCGCGCCGCGACAATTGGCTGACACGCAAGCCAATGGAAGGCGTGCTCGGCATCTCCGCCGAGGTCGAACTGCCGAAATATCATTCGCGCACGTTCACGCAGCGCGCCGCGCTGCAACCGCCCGCGCTCAGTCCCGAGGGCAAAGCGCACGCGCGCAAAGCCGTGCTCTACGCGACCTGTTTCGTCGACTACAACACGCCCGCGACGGGCGTCGCTGCGCAAGCCGTGCTGGCCAAGCAGGGCGTGGAGACCGAAGTGGTCTATCCCGTGTGCTGCGGCATGCCGCAGTTCGAACATGGCGATCTCGAAGAAGTCGCCAAGCGCGCCGAGCAGGTCTCCGATGTGCTGCTGCCCTATATCGAAAGCGGCTATGACGTCATCGCGCTCACCGCGAGTTGCGGGCTGATGATGAAATTCGAGTGGCCGCTTTTGTTGCCGGAAGACGAAGCCGTGAAGCGGCTCTCGGGCGCGACCTACGACATCTGCGAATATGTCGTCGACATCGCGAAGAAAGAGGGCCTCGCCCCCGGCCTGCAAACGGTCTCAGGCGGCATCACCGCGCACATGGCCTGCCACGCACGCGCGCAAAACATGGGGGCGAAGTCCGCGGAGATGCTGCGCCTCATCCCCGACACCAAGGTCGACGTGATCGAACGCTGCTCGGGCCATGGCGGCACGTTCGGCGTAATGAAGAAAACCCACCCGGTCGCCCGCAAAGTCGGCCGCCCCGCCGCCAAACTCGCGGCGCAGAAGCAAAACGGCGCGCTCTGTTCGGACTGCCCGCTCGCCTGCAAGCATCTCGGCCAACTCATGGCCGAGGAAATGGTCGAGTTCGGCGGCGCGCCCGGACAAGCCGCGCATCCGATCGAGATTTTCGCCAAGGCCTACGGCTTGATTTGAGGACCGCCCCGATGTCCCTCGCAGAACGCCGGATCACCCCCGCTGACATCATCCCGGCCGAACAATTCGCGCGTGAGCGCGCGCAACGCCGCGCAGCGTTGCTTCCCAAGAAAAAGCTGCGGCGGATCGAAGTCGGACCGTACTGCGCTTTCTATTTCGAGTGCTACGAAACGATGCTGTTCCAGGTGCAGGAAATGCTGCACATCGAAAAGGGCGGCGCCGCGCAGCTCGAAGACGAACTGACCGCGTACAATCCGCTCATTCCGCGTGGCGACGAACTCGTCGCCACCATCATGTTCGAGATCGATGAGCCGGCGCGGCGCGAGCGCGAACTCGCACGTCTGGGCGGCGTGGAGGCGCATTTCTTCATCGATGTCGGCGGCGAGAGCATCCGCGGCGTGCAGGAGACCGATGTCGAGCGCACGCGCGAGGACGGAAAGGCCTCCTCCGTTCACTTCGCGCATTTCCGCTTCACACCGGCGCAGAAGGCTGCGTTCCTGCAGCCGGACACGCATGTGCTGGTCGGCGTCGATCATCCGAACTACGCCCACATGGCCCTACTTCAGCCGGCCTCGCGCATTGAATTAGCAAAGGATTTCGCCTGACGGTTCCCACCGGGAACGTCGGAACTGAGCCAGCAACAAGGCGTTTGTCCTGTGATAACGGTCACCAGGAGCACACGCATGCGCACAGCGCTCATCGCGACCGCGGCGGCGATTCTCGCCGTCGCCTGCACCGA
This sequence comes from Caulobacterales bacterium, assembly GCA_035548735.1. Lineage (GTDB taxonomy): Bacteria > Pseudomonadota > Alphaproteobacteria > Caulobacterales > Aquidulcibacteraceae > Vitreimonas. Next base: position 2,817 of record DASZSK010000064.1, read on the forward strand.
AAGCGGCAATGTTGAACGCGGCGCCGTCGGCGGCGCGCTGCTCGGCGGCGCGGCCGGCGCGGTCATCGGCAACAACACCGGCGGCGGCGACGCGGCCCAAGGCGCGGCCATTGGCGCGGCGATCGGCGCTGTCGGCGGCGCCTATGCGGGATGTGTGCAGGACGGCCGCTGCGGCGGAACTTCCAACCGCCGCGAGTATTATGATCAGCGCAGCGGTCGCTACTATTTCCGCGACTCGCGATCAGGACAGTACTTCTACGAGAACGGCGAGCCTTATCCGTAAGAATTCGCCGAACACGTAGAACTGGGCGCCGCGTTTCCTCTGGAAGCGCGGCGTACCTGTCTTTGGCGTGACGTCTCAACTTGTCTACTGAGAATTGGCAAACTTTGGCACGCTCGTCTTGCGAACCAGAAAAGGCTCCCGTTACGTGGCGGAAAACGGGAGGACGCTGTGGACGGGCGAGACCTGAACAAGAAGCGTGTGGTGATCGCCGGCGGCGGCACCTCCGGTTGGGTCACGGCCGCCGCTCTCTCCAAGCAGCTCGGGCCCCTGCTCGACATCACCCTCATTGAGTCCGAGGAGATCGGCACCGTCGGCGTGGGCGAAGCAACGTTCCCTACCATCCGCACCTTCCACAAACTGCTCGAACTCGACGAACAGGAATTCCTGCGCGAGACGCGCGGCAGCATCAAACTGGGCATTTCGTTCGAGAATTGGGCCCGGCGCGGCGATCGCTACATCCACTCCTTCGGCGTCATCGGCAAATCATCCTGGATGGCGGATTTCCACCATTTCTGGCTGGCCGCGAAAGCGGCCGGATATGGCGGCGAGGCTGGAGAATATTGCTTCGAGCACCAAGCCGCCCTGGCGCACAAATTCTACACCTCCGAGACGTCGCCGATCAGCTACGCCTATCATTTCGACGCAAGCCTCTATGCGCGTTTCCTGCGCAAGATGAGCGAAACGCGCGGCGTGACGCGCATCGAAGGCAAGATCACCGAGGTGAAGCAAAATGCGGAAAGCGGCTTCATCGAAGCCGTCGTGCTTCAATCCGGCCAGCGGGTCGATGGCGACTTCTTCATCGATTGCAGCGGTTTCCGCGGCCTTCTCATCGAACAGACGTTGAAGGCCGGCTATGAAGATTGGGGTCATTGGCTGCGCAACGATAGTGCGCTCGCGCTGCAGACCGAGTTTTCCGGCGACATTCCGCCCTACACGCGCGCCATCGCTCACGATGTCGGCTGGCAATGGAAGATCCCGCTCCAGCACCGGCAAGGCACGGGCTATGTCTATTCGAGCGCGCACATTTCCGACGAAGACGCGCGCAAGGTGCTGATGGCCAATCTCGACGGCGACATCCGCGTCGAATTGCGCTTGCTGAGATTCCGCACGGGTCGTCGCCGCAAGAGCTGGGTGAAAAACTGCGTCGCGGTGGGCCTTTCAGGCGGCTTCGTCGAACCGCTCGAGTCCACCAGCATTCACCTCATTCAGATCGGCGTCACGCGTCTCATCCAACTCTTTCCGTTCGGCGACCGCATGGAGACGCTGGCGGACCGCTACAACGAGATGTCGCAGATCGAATACGAGAGAATCCGTGACTTCATCGTACTGCACTACAAGGCGACCGAACGCGACGACACGCCTTACTGGCGTGCTTGCCGCGACATGGAAATTCCCGAATCGCTCGCCAAACGCATCGCGCTGTTCCGCGAACAGGGACACGTTTATCAAAGCCCCGAAGAGGTGTTCCGCGTCGACAGTTGGATTCAGGTCATGACCGGCCAAAGGCTCGCGCCGGAGCGCTATCACCACATCGCCCATCTGCTCAAAGACGATGAACTGCGCAACGCCCTGACGACGCTCAGCGCCAATATCAACAAGGCCGTCGACAGGCTTCCCTCACACAGCGAGTTCTTGAACACGTATTGCGCGCCGCTCGAGCGCTAACAACGCGGATTGGTCGGGGCGGCGGGATTCGAACTCGCGACCCTTAGCTCCCAAAGCTAATGCTCTACCAGGCTGAGCTACACCCCGACTGTGCGTGCAGAAAATCTAACGCGGCCTCGCCGTCAAGGCCGCGGCGCCAAAGAAGCGCACTTCGCCCGGATAAGGCGGATCGAGATTGTCGAACGACGCCGTGGTCGCGGCGTCGCCCGCACTGTTGAAGGCGATGTTGGTCACGTAACGGCCGGGGGTGCGGATCGAGCCGACATAAGTCCCGTCCGGCGCGATCCGAAGGATGCGCCCCTCGCCATAGATCGCGACATACATCTCGCCGTTCGGCCCGCGCTCGAGGCCATCCGGCCCGGCTTCGGGATACGGGTCGCGGAACTGGAAGCGCGCGACCAGCGCGTCGAGATCGGCGAAGGTCTGCTGATTGGAGAGGCCGCCGTCCGCGTCAATGTCGAAGCGCAGCACGCGATGCGCCATGTGCTCATCCACATAAGCGTGGCCGCCATCCACATAGACGCCGTTGGGATACCACAACACCCCGGTTACCCGGCGCACCGACCCATCCGCCGCCAAGTGCACGACATAGCCGTGCGGGCGCGTCTCGTGTGAGAAAAGGCCGGGGTCGGAGAAATACACCCCGCCCTGCCCATCGGCGTAGCAATCGTTGGGATCGCGGAAGCGATTGCCGGCGTCGTCGCGGTCCCAGCGGCGCAGTTCGTGACCCTCCGCATCGACGGCGACCACGCGCGCGCCAAGATGGCAGAGCACCAGGAATCCATTGCCATAGGGCGCGAGCGCGGTCGGCCCGCAGCCCTCTTGCGTGAAGAACGGATGCGTTGCGCCGTTCTGATAAACCGAGACGCGATCCGCGCCCATCTCCGCATAATAGAGCTTGTCCCCTTGCCAGATCGGCCCCTCTGGATAGTAGGCGGCGATGCGCTGGCTCGATCGCGCGGCCTCCGCGCTGGCGGCGCCGATCGCCGCGACGACGAGCGCAAGAACGAAGAGAAGGTTAGCGCGCAACATCACGGGCCTTCGATCCAAGAAGGATAAGAGCGACTGCACAGAGGATGATCAATCCCGCGAAACTGTACATGATTTCGCGGCTGCCGATGAAGCGCATCAGCCCAAGTGCTGTGCCGAGCGTGCCGACAATGTTGCCCACCGTGGTGATCGAATAAACCGAGCCGGCGACCCGGCCGCCATGCTCGGTGTCGATCAGCAACAGCCGCACGGCATAGGGCGAGAAGAAGCTCAGCAGCGTCATCGGCAGGAACATGAGCGCGACCGCGGAGGTCAGCGCCGCATTCACGTCATAGCCGACATTGTCGAGCATCCAGTCGAGGAACGGCGTCGCCAAGCCCGGCACGAAGCAGAGGAAGATTCCCGCCGCCAGCACCGCGCCGCCCAGCACGTCCGAACGCGGCATGCGGTCGGCGACCATGCCGCCAATATAATAACCCGCCATCAGCGACAGCATGACGGTGGCGATCATGCAGGCCCAGATGTCGATGCCGCTGCCGAAATACGGCGTCATCATGCGCATGGCGGCCATTTCGACGCCCATCAGCGCAATCCCAAGCGTAAACCCGATCGCCAATATCGCGATCTGCACCCAGCGCTTCACGAAACCTCCACCTTACGGATGACGCGCGTTGCCGCGCGCGATCGCGCTTTGATATTCCACCGGCGCGAAATCGTCGGTGAGCACGCGTCCGTTTCCGGCGGGCACGTCCGCTTCGCGGCGCGCCACCAGATCCCCCAGCGGGTAGCGCAGCGGGCGCGGCAGACGAAGCGCGGCGGCGCGCGCATTCAACTGCGCATTGGTCTTGGCTGGGCCGTCATAGCCGACCAGCACGACATTGCCGTCCGCCTCATACCGGTCGACGTGTGCGAACACGGCTTTGAAGGTCGCCGTGACATCATCCAGGCTCAGGACGTCGGGCGAGATGTTCTGCGCCACCACGCCGCCGGGCGTCAGCTTGTTCTTCACCGCGGTGTAGAATTCGCGGGTGGTGAGGTGGAACGGCACGAACGTGCCGCGATAGGCGTCCACCAGCACGATGTCGAACTGATCGCGCGCGCCGCGCACGAAGATGCGGCCGTCGCGTTCGACGAGATGCAGCCGATTGTCCGGACGCACGCCGAAATAGCGCTGCGCCAGCGCGATCACTTCGGGATCGAGTTCAGCGCAGGTCACGTCCGCGGCGGGCAGAAAATCGTGCAGGTAGGAAGCGGTGCGCCCGCCGCCCAGGCCGATCTCCAGAATCCTATTGGCGCGTGGCGCGTAGGCGAGCGTCGCCGTCAGATAGCGCGTGTACGTCACCGGCAGTTCGGCGGCGTCGTTCGGGTTGTAGAGGCTCTCGGTGAAAATGATCTGGTTCACGCCGAACCGCATGGCGATGTAGGGCCCCTGCCGGTCGACGAAGATGGTGTTGTATTGGGACTCGCGCCGCTCCAGCCGGCCGAAGCGCGAAGCCTGCCCGAACGCCGGCGTCGCAGTCGCGCCCAGGGCCGCGGCCAGCCCCGCCGCCCAAGCGCGTCGGGTCAATTGAAAAGCCATCCGTCGAAATCCTTACCGGCGCGTCCCTCGCCGATCCGTCATGGCCAAGCCCCTGGGCGAGATCAAGGCGGGGCCACGGCTGGGGGAAGAAGCCCGTATTCGGCTGGCCGCTCCCCGGCTTGCCTCTCAGGGCGCACCCCTTTATATGGCTGGCCTCCCCCGCCCAGACGGGTGAAACGGGGGCCCTTCGTCTATCGGTTAGGACGTCAGGTTTTCAACCTGAAAAGAGGGGTTCGACTCCCCTAGGGCCTGCCACGCATCGATGCGCAAAGCGCGCGCGCGAACGTGTCGGAACCCAGCCGCCAATCGGACTGTTCCTCTCCCCGATTGGGGCGCGCTTCGGGCCAAGGCATCTCGTAAGCCGAATCCGCACGGACACCGAACGGCGTCCCCTGGAAAGCTGGGGCGCATTATGTCGAGCGGGCGGCCGAGTACGGTCTACGAAAATCTGCAATCCCATAGCGGGCTCGCTTGGTACCCGATCTCCATTTCGGTGATCATGTTCAGCCTGTTCTCCACCTTCGGCCTCGCCGCCGGCCAGGTGCAAGAAGCGCTCTCGAACTATGTCGGCGATCGCGTCCATCCCTGGAGCGATTTCGAATGGTGGCGCGCCGCCATCACCTTCCTGGCGATTTTCATCTTCGCCTCGACGCTGCGTTACTGGACCGCGCGCCTGCTTGGGCAGGACCTGCGCAACGTCCACTACCTCACCCAGCTCACGGTCTGGCAGCGCGCCTTCATCGGCATCGCCTGGTTCGCGCCGTGGATCGGCGCAGCGCTCTCCTTCACCGATGCGGAACTCGCACTATCCGGGGCGCAAGCCGATCCCGATCAGAACTTCGGCCAAGACCTGTTTCGGCTCGCAGGTTCGATCGCGCAAAATCCGATGCAGACGCCGTTCACCCTGCTCGCCGCGGCGATGATCGTTTTGCCGTGCCTGTTCGTGATGGGCTGGTGGTCGCCGCTCTCGCGCCTGCTGCATCGCCTCACGGGGCACTGGCTCATCATCCGCCTCATCCACAATTGGACGCTGCCCGTCCTCTTCGTCACGCTGACGGCGCTGTTCTTCTTCATGCCGATTCCGGCGATCCGGCTTTCGCGCGAAACCGGGCCCATTCCGCTCATCTGCGTCAGCTTCGCGGTCGTCACTGCGGCGGGTTCATTCTTGATCGACTACGGACGCCGTCACGGCTTGCCGGCGTTCGCCTTGGCCGCGATCGCACCTCTGCTGCTGGGCGCCATCGGCCTTGACGACAATCACTTCATCCGCCAGCTCGCGCCGATGACGGCGCTGACGCGTCCGAGCGCGCCTGAAGCGATGGCGGATTTCGAAACGCAAAATGACAACGCGCCGATCATCCTCGTCAGCGCCGAGGGCGGCGGCATTCGC
>DASZSK010000065.1:0-22565 GCA_035548735.1 Caulobacterales bacterium
GCGCGAGCGGTGCTGAGCGGCGAGCGCGGATGGTCGACCGACTGTCCCGCGGAGATGACGGCCGATCTGCGCCGGCGCGCGCCGGGCTATGTGCGCATCGCGCCCTCCTTGCTGCTGCGATGCTTCTTCTTCAATTGCACCCGGGCGCCCTTCAATGACGCGCGCGTGCGCTGCGCGCTCAGCATGGCGCTCGACCGCGAGCGTCTGCGTGAGGCGCCCGCTTACGCCTACGTTCCCCCCGGCGTCGCCAATGACCAAACCGCAGCGCGCTATTCGTGGAGCGGCGCGCCGCTGGCGGCGCGTCGCGCGGAGGCGCTGCGCTTGCTCCAGGAGGCGGGGTATGGTCCCGGGCGACCGCTCCGGTTCACATTGACGCGCCAGGGCGCGGACAGCCCTTCAGCGGCCGTTCTCGCCGCGCAGGCCGATTGGCGAGCAATCGCGCCCTGGGTGGCGGTTGAACAGGCGAACGCCGGCGCGAGCGCCTTCGATTGCGCCGAAGGCGCTTGGGCCGCTCCCTACAAGGACGCGCGCCCCTATCTTCAAGCCTGTCGCGACCTTTGCGGCTATGCCAGTCCGCAATTCGATGCGCTGCTGGCGCAAGCCGACGCCGAATCTGACGCCGAGAATCGGGCGCCGCTGCTGGCGGCGGCGGAGCAGGCGGCGTTGGACGATGCGCCGATCTGTTCGGTCAGCTTCGGAGCGTCCAGAAACTTGGCGCACCCGGACCTCGCCGGCTTCGCGGACAATATCGAGGACGTCCATCGCGCACGCTGGTTTGGCGTGCGCGTTTGAGCCATTTCGCTGCGTCAACCAAACTGTGACCACACTGCGTCGAAGGTGCGGTTCATGGTGCATTTTGGTCACAGTTTCGCCCTTTGTGTGACGGGCCTGTTAAGCGCGAATTGACCCGCCCATGGCGGCCACGCAATGAATGACGTCAACTGGCGCGGGTGAGGGTCTGCGCCAATCGCAAAGCCGAGAAATAAGTCGCGCCTTTCAAAGGCGTAGTCCGGGCTTTGCGGGCACTTGGGGTTCAAAGTTCGGAGGTTCACGTGAAGATTGGATCGAACAAGGATCGCTTTTTAGCGACCACTTTGCTCGCTGGGGTGGCGAGTGTGGGCGTTCCCGCACTCGTGGCGGGCACGGCGCTGCTGGCGCCGACGGCCGCTTCGGCCGACGCTTACACGAGCGTCGACTTTTCGGGTCGCGTTGTCGATGCGTCCGGCGCTCCTGTGAACGGCGCGACGGTCACGCTGGTGTCAAATCAAGGCACGACCCGCACGGCTACGACTGGCGCGAACGGCGAATTCCGCCTGAACGCGGTTCCGGTCGGCGCCTACACGGTGTCCGTGCAAGCCAACGGCTTCTCGCCGTCTGAAAACAACGCCGTGTCGCTGGCGGCCGGTTCGAGCGCCTACAGCTTCACGCTGGCGCCTGTCGGTTCGGAAGAAGTGGTCGTCACGGCCGCGCGCGTCATGCGCGATTTCAGCCGTACGGACACCGGCACAGTGTTCAACGTGCAAGACCTGGCGAAGGAAATCCCGCTCGGCCGTTCGATCAACTCGGCGGTTCTGCTGACGCCGAGCGCCGGCCTGGCTGACCCCTCGATCGCCGCGAACGGCGTGCGCCGGAACCAAACCGCGGTTTCGCTGTCGGGCACCTCGGCGGCGGAGTCGGTCTATTACATCAATGGTCTGAACGTCACCGACCAGCGGACCTTCCTCGGCTACGCCGATCTGCCGTTCGAATTCATCCAGTCGATCGAAACCAAGACCGGCGGCTACCAAGCCGAATTCGGCCGCGGCACCGGCGCTGTGGTGAACATCGTTACGCGTTCGGGCTCGAACGATTTCCATTGGGGCGCGAGCGCCTATTGGACGCCGGACAGCCTGCGTGGCGATCACAGCCAGGTTGCGTACGCCCCGGGCGGCAGCAACTCGGTCGGCCAGGTCATCTACAACCGCTATTCGTCGGCGGACTCGAACGAACAGACGATCTGGGCCAGCGGCGCGATCATCCCTGACCACGTCTTCTTCTTCGGCCTGTACAACCCGCGCGACAACGACAGCTGGAGCACGGTCGGCTACGCCAACCCGATTTCGACGACGGCCACATGGCAGCACGTGAAGTACAACGACCCGCGTTGGGGCGCGAAACTCGACTTCGTGCTGAACGAAAACCACCGCCTCGAAGTCACGCTGTTCGATGACTCGACCACGACCGACTATGAACAGTGGAACGTGCTGCGTTCGACCGGTCAGATCGGCGCGTTGGCGGGCATCACGTACCCGAACGGCCAGCTGCCGGGCTATAATTCAGAGTCTGGCGGTCTGACGCAGATTTACCACTACACCGGCAACTTCACCGACTGGTTCACCCTCTCGCTGTTGTACGGCCGCAACGAAAGCAGCTATCGCGACTTCGGCGCGTACACGAGCACGCCGGGCGTCACGGACAACGCGAACTACATCACGCCGGGCCGCCAAGCGGGTCCGTTCAACCAGATCGGCGAAGACACGCGCGACACGTATCGCGCCGACGCCGACTTCTACTTCCCGCTGATGGGCGATCACCATCTGCGCGTGGGCTACGATCGTGAAGACCTGCTCAGCACGGCGCGCAGCTCCTATTCGGGCGGCGCTCTCTACAACGGCTACACTGCCTGCTCGAGCTTGGGCATCACCAACGTCGGTCACCCGGATGGCTGTGTGGACGTCATCACGTTCTCGGACGTCGGCGACTTCAACGCTGAGCAATCGGCGCTCTACGTGCAGGATTCCTGGCAGGTCACCAGCCGCTTGAGCTTGGAACTTGGTCTGCGTCAGGACATCTACGACTACAAGAACCGCGACGGCCAATCGTACATCAAGATCGACGACCAGTTCGCGCCGCGCCTCGGCTTCAGCTGGGACGTGTCGGGCGACGGCACGACGACGATCACCGGCTCGGTCGGCGATTACTATCTCCCGATCGCCACCAACACGTCGATCCGCGCTTCGTCGGGCGAAGTGTACAACGAAGCGATCTACAACGCGACGCGCTCGGGCGGAAACCTGACGCTCGACGCCAACGGCGCGCCGGTCCTCGGCTCGCTGATCGCCGGTCCGTTCTATTACAGCCCGCCAGCGGCGCCGCCTCCGCAGGGCATCGCCGAGCAAGATCTGAAGCCGATGTATGAGCGCGAGTTCACCCTCGGCCTCAATCACGACTTCACCGAAGGCCGCTTCGCCGGCTGGTCGGCGGGCGTGCACTACACGCACCGCAACCTCGAGCAGACGATCGAAGACACCGCCATCGGCGATGCGCTCGATCGCTACTGCCAACGCACGGCCGCTTCGATCTGCTCGGGCTTCCTCGGCACCAGCTATGCGTCGTACTACCCGTACGTTCTCGTGAACCCGGGCGACGGCGCGCGCGTCTATGTCGATATGGAAGCGGACTCGCCGTACCTCTCGCCGGGCGTGGCCAATCCGGCCTTCAACCCGGTGTGGGTCAACCTCACGGCCGCCGACATGGCGCTGCCGAAGGCGGAACGGACCTACGATGCGGTCACCTTCGACTTCGAGCGTCCGTTCGACGGACACTGGGGCTTGAAGGGCTCGTATACCTGGGCGCATTCGCGCGGCAATTACGAAGGCGCTGTGAAGTCGGACGTCGGCCAAACCGACGCGTCGATCACGCAGGACTTCGACCATGCCTCGAACGAATGGGGCGCGAACGGCGACCTGCCGAACGATCGCCGCCATACGTTCCACCTTTACGGCACGTATTCGCCGGTTGAGCGCCTGACCATCGGCGCCAACTTCACGCTGCAATCGGGCCGTCCGTACGGCTGTATCGGCACGGTTCCGTCCTCGCTCGACCCGTACGCGCCGCAATCGGGCACGCAGTCTTCTTGGTACTGCCCGAAGGCTGGCGGCACGCAGATCGGCACGGTCAGCTCGGCGACGCTGCTCAACCAGTTCGCCGCGCTGGGCATCGCTGGTCCGATCCCGCGTTACCAAGCGGTGCAAACGCCGCGCGGCGACTCGGGCACGACGGATTGGGTGTCGCAGCTCGATCTGAGCTTCGCCTACCGCATCTACGGCGATGCGGACCGCAATAACATCACCGCGACGATGGATATCTTCAACGTCTTCGACCAAGACGCTGTGACCCGCGTCAACGAAACCGGTGCTGTGCGGACGGGCGCGACCGGCCAGAAGGGCATCGTTGCTCCGTTCTATGGACTGCCGCGCACCTATCAGGCGCCGCGTTCGGTCCGGTTCGGCCTCCGCTACCAGTTCTAAGCGAACTGTTCGGAACGGAAACGGCGGGCTTCGGCCCGCCGTTTTTGTTTGTGCTCTGACGAAAGTGAAAGGCGGCGAGCTTCGCGCTCGCCGTTTTTTATATGGCTTCAGCCGCCGCGATAGGTGCGCAGGAACGGCTCGAGGTGCTTCTCGTAGCGCCGCCAGCCGCCCACGGAGCGGTTGTGCAGGGGTTGGCGCACCTGCGCCATGCTGGCGGTCTTCACCACGCGCTTGAGCGTGTGAAACGAGCGCGTGCCGGGTTCATCGGCCAGCCCGCAATGCGCCAGCACCTTCGGGATCCAGGTTTCCGGATCATTCACCAAGCCCTCATAGGGAATGGTCAGCACCTGGTCGCCCAAATATTGCGTCCAGAAGTCGTAGAGCTGGTCTTCAACGCGGAAACGGCGCGCCATGCCCGTCAGCGACCAACTCCACGTCATGCCTTCGGCGAAGCGCGTACGGAAGCACGACCAGGCAATGTCGGCGGGATCGCGCCTGATCCAGAGCACGGGTGCTTTGGGAAGCACGTGGCGGATCAAGCCGACGATCGGGCTGTGGCTCAGCGACTTGTCGACGATGCGCCCTTCGCCGCCGAAGCGTTCGTTCAGGAGGTGCAGGTAGCTTGCCGCGCCGCGCGCCCATACGCCTGCGCCACGCTCGGATTGCACGTGCCGGCGGATTTCCACTGGCGTCAGACGATCCTCCAGCTCCATGAGCGCCGGCCCCAGCAGGTTGGGTTCGCCCCCGCTGGAGACCGCACTGTGCGCAGTGAGGATTTCCTGCAGCAGCGTGGTGCCGGAACGCGGAAGTCCAACCACGAAAATCGGCCGGTCGCTGGCGTTGCCGCTGGGCGCGAGGCTCGCCTCGAAATTCTTGTCGTAGGTTTTCGTCAGGGCGGATGCGAACGCCTCGTCGAGCCCGGGGTTGTAGGGCTGTTTCTGCGCGTAGACACGGGCGCCCGTTGCGTAGGCGGCAAAGGCGCGGTCGACGTCGCCGACATCGTCCCAGGCTTTGCCGAGGGCGAGGTGCAGCGAGCCCTGCACTTCGGGAACCGACATCGGCTGGCTCTCGCACAGTGCGCGCAGCTTCTGCAGTTCCGGATCGTCGGCCGCGAACTTCTTGAGCGTGGCCAGCACCACCCAAGCATCGCCGACGTCCGGGCGGATGCGGATCGCCTCCCGCAGGCTTGCGAGCGCCGGCTCGGTTTCGCCGAGATGAGCGTAGCTCAGGCCGACCAGATAATGGGCGCCCGGCAGGGTGGGATTCCTGGCGGCGACGCCCTTGGCGACTGCGAGCGCTTCCTCTTCGCGTCCGAACCGTGCGCAGGCCGCCGCAAGTTCGAGTTGTCGGCCCGGATCGTCCGGCGTTGCGCCAGCATGCCGACGCGCCGCTTCGACCGCCAGCCGCGCTTCGCCCAGCAGTGCGGCCATGCGCGACAGCTGCCCCCAGGTGTTTCCCAGCGGCGCGTTCATTGCGAGGAGCGTGCGAATCTCGGCCGCCGCCGCGTCGCGATTGCGCGCCTCGAAGGCGGCGAGCGCCGCGCGGACATGGGTTCTGGGATCGGTCATTGCGCCCCGCGGAAAGCTTGACCTGTGAAAGCAAAGGCGGCCCCGCACCGCAAGTCTCCGCCTCAGAAACGCGAGGCGGGCGGCGCGCGCTCGTCACGCAGCTTTGACCTGCCAAAGTCGAACGCTCATCCTATATTCCGAGCAGGTCAGAAGGAGACTTCCCATGCTGCGCGCATTGCTTCTGGGCGGGGCGGCTGTTTGCCTCGCATCAACCGCAGCCTTCGCCGAAGGGTCGCCCGCCCGATACGTGGTGATCGAACAATCGGCCAGCATCGCTTACCCGAACACGATCAGCGCCGCCGACCGGGTCGATGACAGCACGGTGATCTTCCGCGTGGGCGCAAACCGATGGTATCGCGCCGAACTGGCGGCGCCGTGCGCGCGCGACGCCACGCGGCTGACGCCGATCGAAGTGGATACGCGCGGGCGCCCCGCGTTCGACGTAACCGGCCGCGTGGTGATCGACGGGCGCCGCTGCGCGCTGCGGTCGTTCGATCGCATCGAGCGGCCCGAAGCGCTGCACTGATTAGAATCCCCCGCCAGCCTCGGCGCCGCCGATCGCCTTGATGGCGAAGGCGTAATCGTGCGCGAGTTCGCGCAGCACCTCGAAGCGCCCGGCTGAGCCGGCGTGCCCCGCGCCCATATTCATGCGCAGCAGAACCGGGCGCGTGCTGGTGGTGGTCGCGCGCAGCTTCGCCGCCCATTTGGTGGGCTCCCAGTAGGTGACGCGCGGATCGGTGAGACCGCCCGTGGAGAGCACGGCCGGATAGGGCTTGGCGGTGATGTTGTCGTACGGCGAATACGAGGCGATGTACTGATAGTCGTCCTCGTTCTCGATCGGGTTGCCCCATTCGGGCCATTCCGGCGGCGTCAAGGGCAGCGAGGTGTCGCTCATCGTATTCAGCACGTCCACGAACGGCACGCCGCCGATGACGCCGGCCCAAAGCTCCGGACGCATATTGGTGATGGCGCCCATGAGCATGCCGCCGGCGGAGCGGCCTTCCGCCACGATGTGGCCCGAGCGCGTGTAGTTGCGACGGATGAGTTCTTCGGCGCAGGCGATGAAATCCGTGAACGTGTTTTTCTTGCTGAGGTGGCGCCCATCCAGGAACCAGCCACGGCCCATCTCGGAACCGCCGCGCACGTGCGCGATAGCGAAAACCCAGCCGCGATCGACAAGGCTCAAGCGGCGGATGGAGAAGTCGGCGTCGATGCTCGCGCCGTAAGAGCCGTAGCCATAGAGCAGGCAGGGCGCTGAGGCGTCGAGCGCCAAACCCTTCTTCATCACGGCGGTGATCGGGACCTGCTTGCCGTCCGGGGCGGGCGCGAAGAAGCGATGCGTCTCGTAGGCGGCTGGATCATGGCCCGACGGGATCTCCTGCATCTTGCGCAGGACGCGCGTGCGCGCGCGCATGTCGTAATCGTAGGTCTGCATCGGCGTCGTCGGCGATGAATAGACGAAGCGCTGGTTGACCGTATCGAACTCGTACCCGCCGACGATGTCGAGCGTGAATGCTTCCTCCTCCATGGCGATGGCATGTTCGGCGCCGGCGTCATCGCGGATGACGATGCGCGGCAGCGCGTTCTCGCGTTCGAGGCGCGTGAGGAAATGCTTGGCGGCGTTGAGTTCGAGAATGTAGCGGCCAGGCTGATGGGGCAGCTCATCGCGCCAGTGCGTGCGCCCGGTCTGCCCGAGCGGACAGGTCATGATCTTGAAATCGACGGCGTCGTCGGCGTTGGTGAGAACATACCAGCGGCCATTCCAGTGCGTCGGCGCATAGAGAAGATTGTCTTCACGCGGATGAAAGACGACCGGCGCCGCGGTCGGGTTGCTCGCGGGAATGAGGTGGTGCTCGGATTGCTCCTGATTGCCGCAGGAAATCAGGATGAAGTCGTGGCTCTCGCTGAGTTCAGGGCCGATGAAAAAACCTTCGTCCGGTTCGTCATAGACCAGAATATCCTCTGCGCCGCGCGCAGCACGGCGATAAATTTTCGCTGGCCGACCATTGTCGTCACGGAAGGTCCAGAAGATGTGCTGGCTATCGGGCGACCAAATGAAATCGCCGACGCCATTCTGGATCGGACCGGGCAGCGTCTCACCCGTGGCGAGGTCCTTCACATAGATGGTGTAGATTTCGGAGCCTTGCTCATCGACTGAATAGGCGAGCAATTTGTGGTCCGGCGAATGTTCGGCGACGAGCACTTTGTAGAATTGCTTGTCGCCGGCGAGGTGGGGCACGTCGAGCAGGATTTGCTCCGGCTCGTCCAGGCCGCGCGGCTTGCGCGCATAAAGCGGATATTGAGCGCCGGCTTCGTAGCGGCGGTAATAATCCCATGGGCCGTCCGGCGTGGGCACGGAGGAATCGTCTTCTTTGATGCGCCCGCGCATCTCCTGATAGATGCGCTCCTGCAGATCGCGCGTCGACGCGAGCATAGCTTCACGATAGGCGTTTTCCGCGTCGAGATGAGCTTTGATGTCGGCGCGCAATAGCGTCGGATCGCGCATCACCGCCTGCCAATTGTCATCCTTCATCCAATGATACTCGTCGACGCGTGCGTGGCCGAGCTGCGTGATCGAAAAAGATTCGCGCCGGGCGACAGGCGGCGTCGCTGCGGCAGGCGTTGGCGTCGTGTTGGTCATGGCGATTTCCGAAGGCTCGGCGCGGGCGGGAGCGAGGGCGAAGAGAGCCCGGCTTGCAGGATTTGACGGCGATGCATCAGGTGAAGCGCAAAAACAGCGCGGTTGCGTCATCCGAGCGCTTCCAGCGCGGATGGCGGGCGCCGCCGGCATCGGCTTGCTCGATGGCGCGTAGTTCGCGGCCGAGCTCCTGCAGCCCCTTGTCGCGCGCGGCGCTCACAAGCGATGCGGCGTCGTAAGCCGCATAGCGATCGACCAGCGCGGAGAAGCCGTCGGTGCAGAGCAAGATGTGCGCGGGCGATGTGAGCGGAACACGCCAAGCGCGCGCTTCATCGGCGCATTGCGGCAGCAGGCAAAAGGCCCACGAACCGCCGGGTCGGTTCTGCCGGTCGCGCCCGCGGCGGAGAAGCTCGAGCGTTGGCGCGTGACGCAGCAACGGCGCCGAACCCGCCTGCACTGCGGCCTGCGCGGCGAGTTTGGTTTCATTATCGGCGGCGTCGGGCGGGCCGCCCCAGGCATGCGCACGACCGGCGTCGTCCAGCGTGAACATGCGGCAATCGCCAAGATCGAGGCCAACCAGGCCGTCGTCCGTCTCCGCCGCCATCAGCAGCGACGCGAGCGGCAGCCGCCAGTGCTCGTCGGGAAAGCCGCCGGCCAAATCCGTAAAGGCGTGCGCCGCCGCTGAGCTGGCGCGCCGGACGACATCGCGCAGCGCATGTTCGTTGGCGCCGACGGCTTCGCTGTGGAAGCGGGTGTTGGCGAATTGCGCGATCCAGCTTGCGTCGGAGGCCCAGCGCGTCAGCGGCGTCTCGTGCAGATCGGTGGCGCCGTCGATGACCCAGGCGCAGCCGCGATTGAGCCCGCAGGCGTCGTCGTTCTGCTTGGCGCGGTCGCCGGCCAGCGAGATGGACTCAACCAGCGTCAGCATCAGGCGGGATAAAGCAGCGCGATCGTTTCTGCGACGCAAGCCGGGCGGCTTTCACCCTCGATTTCGACCGTGCATTCGTTGGTGAGCTGCACCGCGCCGCCGCGCGGTTCGACGGACAGCACTTTGAGCTTGAGCCGAATGCGCGAGCCGACCGGCATCATGTTGGTGAACCTGACCTTGTTGCAGCCATAGTTCACGCCGCGACTGACGCCGGCATAAGTGATGATGTTGCGGGCCAGGAACGGGATCAGCGAGAGCGCCAGATAGCCGTGCGCGATCGGCCCGCCCAATTCCTTGGTCGCGCGTTCGACGTCGACATGGATCCACTGGAAATCGCCGGTGGCGTCGGCGAAGCGATTGACGCGCTCCTGGGTGATTTCGAGCCAATCTGAAACGCCGAGTTCCTGACCCGCGAGGCCAGGCAGGTCGGCCAGTGCGACTTCACGCATGCGTGTCTCCTCGGCCTCGACCTAGGCAGAAAGCCGGGCGTTGTCGAGGCGAGCGCGGCCGAGACTTAGGCCTGACGCGGCGTCCAGGCGATGGGTTCGACGCGGCGAATGATGAATCCCCAGCCGATCGCGCCGGTCAGCGCCACCGCCGCCGCGATTACGAATGCCCAGATGAACTGGCCGGTGCGGTCGACGACCATGCCGGTGACGATCGGCGCGATGATGCCCGCGGAATTGCCGAGGCAATTCTGCAGCCCAACCCATGTGCCGGCGCCGGGCGGGCCGGCGAGCGTTTGGCCGACGGCGTAAATCGTGGGCGTCGCCAGACCGAACGCGGCGCCGGCGCAGAACAGCGCCGCGATCGAGATGGCGACATCGCCGAACGCCGCGCTCACCAGGCTCGCCGCGACAATGGTGGAGTTGGCGATCAGCAACGTCTTGCGCACGAGCGTGGCGCTGGCGCCGCCGCGCATCCAGCGATCGGAAACCCAGCCGGTCGCCCAGGAACTCGCGGCGTACACGAGATAGATGAGGCCGCCGATTACGGCCATGTCTTCGACCGAGAAGCCGCGCGAGCGAACGAGATAAAGCGGCAGCCAGGAGATCACGAAATAGAACGCGAAATTGTTGCAGAAATGGCCGAGCCCCGCGCCCCACGCTTCGCGCCGCCGCATGATCTGAAACAGCGTCGGCGCGCTTGGGTCACGCGGTTCGGAGGCGACGCGCGCCGACGCGCGCCGCGTGCTCGCCCACCACGGAACGAGCCAGAGAAGCGACGCCAAGCCGAAGACGAGGAACACGTTGCGCCAGCCGACATGCGCCATCAGCATGCCGCCGAAGAACGTGCCGAAGGCCGGCCCCAGCGCCAGGCCGACGGCGATCGCGCCGTTGGCGGCGCCGAGCTTTTCATTCGGCAAATGCTGACCAATCAGCTTCGAACTGCACGGGAAGGCCGCGCTTTCGCCGATCCCGAGCAACAGGCGCAAGCCGAGCAACAAGGCGAAGCTGCTGACGACGCCGGACGCGGCTGTCGCCACCGACCAGATCGCGAGCCCCAGCGCCATGGTGCGATAGGCGTTGATCTTCTCAGCGAGCCAACCGGCGAGAAGCTGCGCGGGGACGTAAGTCCAGAAGAAAGCGGAGAGCAGCAGGCCAATCTGCGTGCTCGTCAGATTGAGCTCGCTCTTCATCAGCGGCGCGGCCGTCGCCAGGTTGCCGCGATCGACGTAATTGATGAACACGGCCACCGCGAGCAGCGGCACGACCGCCGCGCCTATGCGTTCCGTTTTGCTCGGCGCAACGGCCGCAGCGACGCTCATGAACCCTCCCGCCCGGCGCTTCTTATGGTTTGCGCCTTGCGGACGACACTAGCAGCGGCCCAGGGGCTGTCGAGGCAATGGAGGATTGCCCACGCCGGGACGGCGGCCGCCCTGCGCCGGATGGTTGCAGATCGCCGACCGGGCCCCGTTGCCCCGCGCCCCGGCGCAGTTTAATCCGCCCCCATGTCCATCGCCCCTACGGCGCCCGCGACCGAGGCGCTCGCCAAAGAATTTGGCCTTTCCTCAGAGGAATACGCCCTCATCCTGCAGAAGATGGGGCGGCCCATCAACGCCACGGAGCTGGGCATCTTCTCGGTGATGTGGAGCGAGCACTGCTCGTACAAGTCGAGCCGCGTGCATCTGGCGAAATTTCCCACCAAAGCGCCGCATGTGATCTACGGGCCGGGCGAGAACGCGGGCGCTATCGATATCGGCGAGGGGCTCGCGGCCATCTTCAAGATGGAAAGCCACAACCACCCGTCGTTCATCGAGCCCTATCAAGGCGCCGCGACCGGGGTTGGCGGCATCCTCCGCGACGTGTTCACGATGGGCGCGCGCCCGGTGGCGATCATGGACGCGCTGCGCTTCGGCGATCCTTCGCACCCGAAGACGCGCCGTCTCGTCGACGGCGTCGTGCGCGGCATTGCCGGCTACGGCAATTGCGTCGGCGTGCCCACGGTCGGCGGGGAAACCAATTTCCATCCGCGCTACAACGGCAACATTCTCGTCAACGTGTTCTGCTTGGGCATCGCCAAGAAAGACCGCATCTTCACCAGCGCCGCGAAAGGCGCGGGCAATCCGGTGGTTTATGTCGGCGCTAAGACTGGCCGCGACGGCATCCATGGCGCAACGATGGCGAGCGCGGAATTCAACGAAGAAGCCGAAGCGCAGCGCCCGACAGTGCAGGTCGGCGATCCGTTCCTCGAAAAGCTGCTGATCGAAGCGTGTCTCGAGTTGATGGAAAGCGACGCCATCATCGGCATCCAGGATATGGGCGCGGCGGGGCTCACCTCTTCATCGGTGGAAATGGCGTCGAAGGGCGGCTCCGGCATCGAACTCGATATCGATGCGATCCCCGCACGCGAAGAAGGCATGACGCCCTACGAATTCATGCTCTCCGAAAGCCAGGAGCGCATGCTGATGACGCTGAAGCCCGGGCGCGAAGAAGAAGCCAAGCGGATCTTCGACAAGTGGGGGCTGGACGCCGCGGTGATTGGCGTCACCACCAACAGCGGCAAGCTGACGCTGAGATGGCATGGGCAAGTCGTCTGCGATTTGCCGCTCGGGCCTTTGGCTGACGAAGCGCCGAAATATGAGCGGCCCTATGTGTTGCCAACGCGAACTGCATCAGCGCCGCGGACTGAGCCGGGGAACGTGAAGGGTCCGGGCTTCGCTGAGTCGATGAAGAAGCTGATGTGCTCGCCCGATCTCGCCTCGAAGCGCTGGATCTGGGAGCAATATGATCGTCACGTCCTGGCTGACACAGTCGCGGACAGCCAAAGCGATGCGGCGATCATTCGCCTTTATCCGGGCAAGCGCGCCCTCGCCATGACATGCGATGTGACGCCGCGCTATGTCGAGGCCGATCCGTATGAAGGCGGCAAGCAGGCCGTCGCTGAAGCGTGGCGCAACCTTTCCGCGGTGGGCGCGAAGCCGCTCGCCGTTACCGACAATCTCAATTTCGGCAATCCGCAGAAGCCGGAGATCATGGGCCAGATCGTCGCCGCGATCGAAGGCATGGCCGAAGCGTGCCGCAAGCTCGATTTTCCGGTCATTAGCGGCAATGTCTCACTTTACAACGAGACCAATGGTGAAGCGATCCTTCCCACGCCGGCGATCGGCGGCGTTGGACTGATTGACGATCTCGCCAATCGCGCTGACGCGGGCGCGCTGAGAACGGGCGATGTGCTGGTGATGATCGGCCTCGCCGAAGACGTAGGCCATCTCGGGCAATCGCTCTATCTGCGCGAAGTGCTGGGCCGTGAAGAAGGCGCGCCGCCGCCGGTCGATCTCGAGCTGGAAAAGCGCAATGGCGATTTTGTGCGCGGGCTGATCGCGGAGGGCTTGGTGAGGGCGTGCCACGATCTCTCCGACGGCGGGCTTGCCTGTGCGGCCGCCGAGATGGCGCTCAGCTCCGATGTCGGCGTGAACCTCGGCTATCAGGGCGATGCGCATGACGAGGGCTTCTTGTTCGGCGAGGATCAGGCGCGCTACCTGATCGCGCTGCCGGCTTCGCAGCTCGAAATTCTCGACAGGCGCGCAGTGGCCGCGGGGGTCGATTATCTCGTCGTCGGCGAAGCGGGCGGACGCGATATCTCGTATCTCGGCGGCTCCGGGCAGCGCGAACGCGTCGCGCTTGACGAACTCCGGCGCCTTAACGAAGGCTGGCTGCCCGCCTACATGAAGGGCGCGGCCTAAGACGCGGGCGGTGGACGATCAGGCCAAATCGCGGAGCCTGACTTCCTCTTCCCGAGGCGCGAAGAGATAGTCGCATTCATGCTTGTTGGCCGGCGTCCACATCGCATCGGGGAAGTTGTCGAGCCGCTCGAAGCCGCGCAAAGCGCTGTCGTCGGCGGGCTTGACGATGCGATGAAGCGTGTAATCGGCCTTAGCGAGGAATTCGCCGAGCGCGGCAAGCCGCGTCGTGTGCCGGGCCGGATCGGCCTGAGGCGCGCGATGCAGGACTTCACACGTGATCCAAGGGCGCGCCGAGCGCAGTGTTTGGCGCATGCCGTTCAGCGCCTGCGCCTCGGCGCCTTCGACATCGATCTTGATCAGTGGAATTTCCCCGAGACCGAGCGTGATTGCGATGTCGTCCAGGCGGAAGCATGGAATGTAGTGCGCGACCAGATCGCGGTCCGGCCGCAGATCGGCGATCATGCTGGCGCTGCCGTCCGCTGTCTTGCCGCGCCGCAGATGCAGCTTCGCCAAGCCGTTTTCGTTCGAGAGCGCGACCGGGGCGATCGTGTAGTTCGCGAGATCGTTGGCGCGGATAATCTCGTCGAGCATCGCCGCGCACGCGGGATTGGGCTCGAAGCCGAAATAGTGCGTGCTGGTTCCAATCGAGAAGTGATCAATCAGCGTTTGTCCGGTGTTGGCGCCGACATCGAGAAAGGCGCCGTTGCGCCCCTCCAGCAGCAGGCGCATGAGCTGCGTCTTCCAATTGCCGCGCCACGCGGACGGCAAGCGGCTCGCATTCGGAACGCCGCCCGGCACGCGCAGAGCGCGCCCGCGCGCGGCGACCGGATAGCGCGGTTCAAGGCTGCGCCACACCTCGAATTGGGCGCGGCGAAAGTATCTTCCCGCTGCGCCGGTCAGAGATGAAGGTTCCATGCGCGCCTCTGTGATCCATCTCCGTGCGCGATCTAGCCCGGGCGAAGGCGCCGGCAAGGGCCGAGCTTGTGTTTGTGCGAGGGCGCGCTGATGGCGCAGTATGATTATGATCTCTTCGTCATCGGCGCGGGCTCCGGCGGCGTGCGTGCGGCGCGGCTCGCCTCGCTGTGCGGGGCGCGCGCGGCGATCGCCGAGGAGTACCGCATCGGCGGCACGTGCGTGATCCGCGGCTGCGTGCCGAAAAAGCTGCTCGTCTACGCCTCCGAGTTTGGGCAGGCGTTTCACGACGCGAAGGGCTTTGGCTGGACAGTGGAGTGGGCGCGCTTTGACTGGCCGACCTTGCGCGAAAACGTCCAGGATGAGGTGGCGCGGCTCTCCGGGCTTTATCGTCGCAATTTGGAAAAGGCCGGCGTTGGCGTTTTCGAGGACCGCGTGACGCTGCTCGATCCGCACACGGTTCGCCTCACGAAGTCTGGCGCGACGTTTACCGCGCAGCGCATCCTGGTCGCGACAGGCGGCTACGCGCTGCGCGGCGACGCGCCGATCAAGGGCGGCGAACTGGCCATTACCTCGCACGAGGCGTTCTTGCTGGGCGCGCTGCCGAACCGCATTTTGATCGCGGGCGGGGGCTACATCGCTGTCGAGTTCGCTTCCATCTTCTCAGGACTGGGCGTCGATACGACGCTGGCCTATCGCGGCGATCTCATTCTGCGCGGCTTCGATGACGATGTGCGCGCTTATGTGCAGAGCGAACTCGAACGCACGGGCGTCAAGATCATCAAGCAAGCGACGCCCACGGAAATCGCCCCGCTGGAATCCGGCAAGCTGGTCACGCTGTCGAACAAGGCGCGGCTCGAAGTGGACGAAGTCATGCTGGCGCTTGGGCGCGCGCCCAACACAGAAGGGCTTGGTCTGGAGAAGGCCGGCGTCCGTTTGACGGAACGCGGCGCGGTCGCGGTCGATCAATATTCGCGCTCCAGCGCGCCATCCATATGGGCGCTCGGCGATGTGACTGATCGCATCAATCTGACGCCGGTAGCGATCCGCGAAGCGCAGGCGTTCGTTGAGACGGAATTCATGAACCGCCCGACCGCGTTCGATCATGCCGACGTGCCGTCGGCGGTGTTCGGCCGTCCGCCCGTGGGCGCGGTTGGGCTGACGGAAGCCGCCGCGCGCGCGCAATTCGGCGACGTACATATCTATAAGACGAGCTTCCGGCCGATGAAGAACATTGTCGCCGGCAATGATCAGCGTACGCTGATGAAACTTGTCGTGCATCCGAAGGATGACCGCGTGCTGGGCGTGCACATCGCGGGGACCGATGCGGCGGAGATGATCCAGCTCGCCGCGATCGCGGTGAAGGCGAAGCTCACCAAAGCGCAATGGGATGCAACATGCGCGTTGCATCCCACCGCGGCTGAGGAATTGGTGCTGCTGCGTGAACGCAGCTCTTAACGGCTAGCCGTGACGCCAGTCGCGATAGCGATCGCGGTCGGCGAAATCATGCGGCACGTTGCGGCCGACGACGCGCCAATCATGGCCGTAGCCCGGGCGCGGCGCGAAGACGCGGTCGATGGGGCGCCCGCCGCGGCCGTCGAACACCAGCACGTCGCAACCGGCGCGGTTGCAGCGGTCGGTGTAGTGATAGGTGTAGCCGGGTCGGAAATGGTAGTCGCGCACCACGGTGCGATAGATGCGATCGCGAGGCGTTACGGCGAAGGCTGAGTAGCGGCCCTCGATGTAGATGGCGCCGCCGCCACCATCATGACGGCCATAATTGTCGCCGTGACGGTCATAACCTTGCGCTGCGGCGGGAAGGGCTGCGCCCAACGTGAGTGCGGCCAAGGCCGCGCCAAGGATTTGCTTGAGTTTCATCGTATCGGCTCCTGCTCTGTGTCCCGAGGATTCAAGCAAGAACGGCGTGAACTGTTGCTGAGCCCCTTGTTCGGATTGCAGCGGCGCGAGCGTGGCTATGGCGCCGCAGAAGTGGGATGCGCCATGCGTGGCGCATCCCACCTCTGTCGTGGCGCTCAATGCTTAGCGATCGTTCCAACGGCTGTAGCGATCTTCGCGATCGCGCCAGTCATGCATGGTCACCGGGCGGCCGACCGCGCGCCAATCGGCGCCGTAGCCGAGCCGCGGCGCGAAGATGCGATCCACCGGACGCCGACCATAGCCATCGAACACCAGCACGGCGCAACCGGCGCGGTTGCAGCGGTCGGTGTAGTGATAGGTGAGGCCCGGCCGGAAGCCGTAGTCGCGGATCAGCGTGCGATAGAGGCGATCCCCGCGGTCGACGCTGAAGCGATAGTCGCGCGACTCGATCATGATCGTGCCGCCGCGTCCCCAATCGTCACGGCGCCAATCGCCGCGATCGTAGCCGGCGCGGTCGTCATAACCGCCGCGATTGTCACTGGCGTCGGAGCGTTGCGAATTCTGCGGCGCGCCGCGGTTGTCGCTGCGCCCATCGTTGTTGTCCGGGCGCTGGTAGTCGGAGCGCTGGTAGCTTTGTTGGCCGCCGCCACGATCATAGTCGGTCGCCGCGGCCGGCAGAGTGGTGGCGAGCGTCATGGCGGCCAAGGCGGCGCCGGCGACATACTTGAAGTTCATGTGTCCTACTCCCGCAGAATGTCCTCTCAGTCAGGGAGTTAAGCGGAGGTCGGCTGAACGGCGCCTGAGGCCGCCGCTTAGCTTACGGCGACGCAAGCTTGACCATGCATTCACCAAAAACTAACCGTGTGGTCCCAACCGTCGCCGTTCTGGCTTCGCTGAACTGAAAGGGCGAGAACATGCCCGCGCGTCTGGTTTCCGTGATCAACATGAAGGGCGGCGTCGGCAAATCGACGACAACCGTTTCGCTTGCGGAAACGTTGGCGATGCACCAACGCCGCCGCGTGCTGGTGATCGACCTCGATCCGCAAACCAACGCCTCGATCATGCTGGCCGGGCCGGAATGCTGGAACCAGATGCGCGAGGCCGAGCGCACGCTCGATTTCTATTTCGAGTCCTACATCGTTCAGCAGCGTTCCAAGCCGTTCAAAGGGCTGATCGAACACAAGGTGACCGATCTCAAGGGCAAGCCGGACGTGTCGCTGTGCGCCTCGGCGCCGGAATTCCGCATCGTCGAACGCGACATGATCGAGAGCTTCGTCAAGCGCGGCTTCCAGATCGAGACGATCCAGCGCTGGATTCTCGAGCGCTTCGCCAACGGCCTCAAAACCGTGATGAACGATTTTGACTTCGTGCTGATCGATTGCCCGCCGGGCATCTCGTTGTTCGCCGAAGCCGCCTTGATCGCCGCGGACGCGATCATCGCACCGACCATCCCCGATTACGTGTCACGCCTCGGCCTCATCAGCTTCCGCAAGCGGGCGCTGCGGTTGATCAACGAACGCCGTGGCGGGCCGTCGCAGCTGTTCGTGCTGGCGACCAAGTACGACGACACGTTCTCGCTGCACCGCTCCGAAGCGGCCTTGCTCAAGGACAATTTGGGCGAAGCGATGTTTGACGTCCGTATCCCGCAGCACGTCGATATCGCCAAGGCGGCCGAATGGTCCGACAAGCCGCGCACGTTCGAGCAGAAGTACGGCGGGATGGCGCAGACCGTGGCCCGCATGGGCGAAGAATTCCTGAGCAAGATCGACCGCACGCCGACGCTATGAGTCTCAACAAGACGCTCGACCGGTTCTTCGACGAAATTCGGCGCGAGGCGAAACGCAATCCCGATTTCGCCGATCGTCTCGACGCCGTGCTGCGCGGGCACGCCTCGCGGCGGGATGTGGACGCCGCGTTGATCGAGGAGGTCAGCGCTGACCGGAGCTCCGGCGTCGCGCCAGTCGAAACGCCGCCTCCATCGTCGCCAAAGTCCGGTCGAAAGCCGGCTAGCGCTGCGTCGCCCCAAAAACAAGCGCCCGTGCTCGATCTCAATCCGGTTGGGCTCTATCAGCGCGAGGGCGCGGATGCGCTCGCCGCGGCGCTCGAAGGCAAGGATCGCGAAGCGCTGGTCGCGCTGGTGGCGGAGCACAATCTTGATCCGGGCGGCGAAGCGGAAGAGCTGGACCGCGATGCGCTTGCCGTCCACATCATGGCGCAAGCCAAGCGTCGCGCCGAGCGCGATAACAAGCTGTTCGATTATTGAGCTGCGGGCGCTTGGCGCATCAAGGCGTCGAGCATTGACGGAATAAACGCATCAGTGCGGCGGTCCCAGATTGGAAATCCGCCGGCGAAACTCCAATAGCACCAGCCCAGGCCGAGGCTTTCGCAGAGAGAGCGTACGCAAGAGGTCCAGCGCGCACGCTGCGGCGGCGACACGCGCTCGTTCACGCCGAACTCGCCGATCTGCATTGCGTAACCGTGCTCGCACCCCCACGCCGCGGCGCGCGCAAGATCCTGCTGCATCCGCGCGAGATCGGCGTCGGTGCCCCAGTCGCGCCCGAAATGCGGCGCGTCGCGTCCGAGGAACTCGGCGTCCTGGTGCGTGAAGTCGTGCGGCTCGTAATAGTGCGCGGTGACCACGACGTGCGCGTCGCGCGGCGGCGTCCATTCAGCGAGCCCATCGATCGAATTCCAGTTCGGCCCGCCCATGACGACAAGGCGCGTCGGGTTGCTGGGACGAATTTCCTCGAGCATCGCCTGTTCCACCGCGCGCACGCGCGCGCCGGTCCAGGCGTCGCCATTGGGCTCGTTCAGGGCTTCGAATAGAAGTTCCGGCGGAAAGCTGGCGAAGTATTCGCCGATCTGGCGCCAGAGCGCGCGAAACCGCGGCAGTTCGCGATCGGGGCTGTCGTTCAGCGCTTCGTAATGGTGCACGTCGAGTTGCACCTTCAGGTGTCGCCGAAGGGCTGCGCGCGTGATCTCATCGACGCGCGCCATATAGGCCGCATCGACGCGACCGCGTGCGTCCATGTGCGTATCCCAGCGCACGGGCAGGCGGATGCCGTCAAAACCGGCGCCGGCGATGAGGTCGAGGTGCGACATCTCCACGCGGTAACCCCAATCGCCCTCGTGCGGGGCTTCGAGCCCGTTGCCGAGGTTGACGCTGCGTCGGATTGGGAAAGGCTTGAGCACGGGGGTCCGCTCCGCCGCCGCGGGGGCGCGGTCACAGGCGGCGAGCGCCGCCGCCCCAATCAGCGCTTGCCTGCGATTCATGGCTCATCCTCCATGGCGCCGTTGTCACCCGGGTGACGGGGCGGGAAAAGGCCGCTATGCGGTTCCGCTGGCTTGGAGCGTTGAATGTTTGAGAAAATCTTGATCGCCAATCGCGGCGAGGTTGCCGTCCGCATCATTCGGACGGCGCGCCGGCTCGGGATCAAGACGGTCGTGGTGTATTCCGAGGCTGATCGGGACAGCCTTGCTGTCGAAATGGCGGACGAAAGCGTGGGCATCGGCCCGCCGCCTGCGGCCCAATCCTATCTGGTGATCGACAAGATCGTGGCCGCCGCCAAACAGACCGGCGCGCAGGCGATCCATCCAGGCTTCGGTTTCCTCTCGGAGAAGGCCGAGTTCGCCGACCGGCTGCTGCAAGAGAAGATCGTTTTCATTGGCCCCAATCCGCACGCGATCCGCGCCATGGGCGACAAGATCGAGTCGAAGAAGACGGCGGCCGACGCCAATGTCTCTTGCGTGCCCGGCTATATCGGCGAGATCGAGGGCGTGGATCACGCCGTGCAGATCGCCGAAGAAATCGGCTATCCGGTGATGATCAAGGCGAGCGCCGGCGGCGGCGGCAAGGGCATCCGCGTCGCCGGCAACCGCAAGGAGGTCGAGGAAGGCTTCCCCGCCGTGCGCGCGGAAGCGAAAGGCGCGTTCGGCGACGACCGCATCTTCATCGAGAAGTTCGTGCTGGCGCCGCGGCACATCGAAATCCAGGTGATGGGCGACAAGCACGGCAATGTCGTGCATCTGAACGAGCGCGAATGCTCGATCCAGCGCCGCAATCAGAAGGTCGTCGAAGAGGCGCCCTCGGCGCTGCTCGACGAGAAAACGCGCGCCGCCATGGGCGAACAGGCGGTCGCGCTGGCGAAGGCGGTGAATTACGACAGCGCGGGCACGGTTGAGTTCGTCGCCTCCGGCGCCGACAAGAGCTTCTACTTCCTGGAAATGAACACGCGACTGCAAGTCGAGCATCCGGTGACGGAGATGATCACCGGGCTCGATCTCGTCGAGCAGATGATCCGCGTCGCCGCCGGCGAAAAGCTCACGTTCAAGCAGAAGGACGTGAAGATCAAAGGCTGGGCGATCGAAAGCCGCATCTATGCGGAAGACCCGGCGCGTAACTTTCTTCCTTCGATCGGGCGTTTGCGCGCCTATCGTCCGCCGCCGGAAGGCCAGACCGACGGCGGCGCGACCGTCCGCAACGACACCGGCGTGCGCGAAGGCGACGAAATCTCGATCTATTACGATCCGATGATCGCCAAGCTTGTCACGCACGGGCCCAACCGGCTCGCTGCGATCGACGCGCAGGCGCAGGCGCTGGATCAATTTTTGATCGAAGGCTTCGAGAACAACATCTCCTTCCTTGGCGCGGTGATGGAGGAGAAGAAATTCCGCAAAGGCGATTTCACCACCGCCTATATCAAAGAGAATTTTCCGAACGGCTTTGAGGGCGTGACGCCCACGGCGCACCAGCAACGCCTGCTCATCGCCGCCGCCGCATTCGCGCAAGCGTTCGATGTGCGTCGCGTCACCGGCAACGGGCGTCGCGACTGGGTGGTGATCCTCGACAAGGCGCACCACGTCGCCCACGTCGATCTCGACGACGCCGGCGCCGGCGTCACGTTCGACGGGAAAACATCGCGGATCGAAACGGCGTGGCGTCCCGGTCAGCGCGTCATGCAGGGCGTATTCGACGGGCACGCCTTCGCGCTGAAGATCAGGAAGGCCGCCGAGGGTTTCACGCTGCGAATCCGCGGCGTGACCGCGCGCGCGACGGTCGCCAGTCCGCGCGGCGCGGAGCTGCACAGGAAGATTCCCGAGAAGCCGAAGGCGGATACCTCCAAGCTCGTGCTTTCGCCGATGCCGGGGCTGGTGGTGTCGATCTCCGCTGTTGCTGGTCAGGAAGTGAAGGCCGGCGAGGGCGTCGCCGTGGTCGAAGCCATGAAGATGCAGAACATCATCCGCGCCGAACGCGATGGCGTTGTGGCCAAGGTGAACTGCCAGGCCGGCGCAAGCGTCGCCGCCGAC
Organism: Caulobacterales bacterium; assembly: GCA_035548735.1. Classification (GTDB taxonomy): domain Bacteria; phylum Pseudomonadota; class Alphaproteobacteria; order Caulobacterales; family Aquidulcibacteraceae; genus Vitreimonas. The sequence continues at coordinate 21,707 of DASZSK010000065.1, forward strand.
GAGGTGCTGCTCGAACTGGCGTGAGCCTGCGGCGCGTTACTGCGCCCTGAGCCCCACCGCCCGGCCCTCGGCGCCGGCTGCGTCGTAGTACTCGACGTCCCCCACGCGCTGCAGATTGAGCAGCGTTGCAAAGCCGTTGGCGGCAGGCGTCGCGCGCTTGATCTCCGAGGTCGCCGCCACCGGCGCTCCGCCCAACAAGGCTTCGCTGGCGACGCGGCCGCGCAACGCCCCCTGGCTGGCGAGCTCGAAGCCCAGAATGTGCGCGATGGTCGGCGCGATGTCGGCGTTGCTGACCGGCGCGGGATCGACGAAACGCGTGCGGAAATCAGGGCCGACGGCGGCCATGAAATTGCGGGTCTCCGCGCGCGACAGCGAGCCGTGCATGCCCTGGCCTTGCTCCAGCCCAGTGTCGGCGATCTCGGCCGCGCAAATCTCAGGATTGTCGCAGCCCGTGCCGAAGCTTCTGAAGCTGACGACGATCGCCGGCCGCGGCGTGCGCGCGTCGCCGACGAAGCGGATGGCGCTTAACGGCAAGGCGCCCGGAATATCGCCGTAGGAATCATCGACGAAGATGGCGCTGACATAATCCTGCTGCGTCAGCGTTTCGACGATGCGCGGCGCAAGCGTGCGTGCGTCGTCCGCGGTCAGATAGATGAGATCGCTGCCGCCGTTAGCGGCGACGACGACATGCGGATGCTCGAAGTCCGGCCCCATATAGGCGTGTCCGCCGCGCGGCGTGATGCCCTGGTTGAGCGCGACTTCAAAGCCGTTGGATTGAAACAGCGGCATGTTGAGCGCATGCGCGAGGTCCATCGCCAGGAAGCCCGAAGGCAATTGCCCCGGCGGCCAGTCACGATTG